>VBKO01000037.1 GCA_005888115.1 Deltaproteobacteria bacterium | reverse complement strand
TTCGGCGCCGCTGACGATCTCCATCAACTCCTTGGTGATCGCCGCCTGGCGGGCGCGGTTGTAGTCGAGGGTGAGCCGCCCGATCATCTCGGACGCGTTCTTGGTGGCCGAGTCCATCGCGGTCATGCGGGCGCCGTGCTCGCTCGCCTCGCTCTCCAGCAGGGCGCGCCAGATCTGCATGGCGAGAAACCGGGGGATCAAAGCCTGCAGCACCTCGGGCCGGCCGGGCTCGAAGATGTGCTCCGGCGTGATGAAGCCCTTCTCGCCGGGGTCGCGCTGCACCTGGGCGCGCGGCTGCAAGGGGAGGAGCTGCACCAGGCTGATCTGCTGCACGATCGCGCTCTTGAACTCGTTGTAGAGCAGGTACACCGCGTCGAGCTCGTCCTTCGCGTACGCCTCGATCAGGTCCTCGGCGATCTCGCGCGCGTGTGCGTAGCGCAGCCGGCCGAAGAACCCGACGTAGTCCTTGCGGGTATCGATGCCGCGCTTGCGCGCGAAGTCGCGCCCGCGGCGCCCCACCGTGGAGAACTGGATGCGCTCGAACCGGGCGCCGTCCTCCACCAGGAACCGCTGCCCGCGGCGGATGATGTTGGAGTTGAATCCGCCGCACAGGCCCCGGTCGGAGGTCATCAGCACGACCTCCACCCGCCGGGGCGGGCGCACCGCCATCAGCGGGTGCGGCGGCTGCTCGGCGTCGGCCCTTGCCCGCGCGAGCGAGGCGAGCATCTCGTCGATGAGCTGCGCGTACGGCCGGGCCCGCACCACCGCGTCCTGCGCGCGCCGCAGCTTGGCCGCGGCGACCATCTTCATGGCCTTGGTGATCTTCTGCGTGTTCCGCACCGACCGGATGCGGGTGCGGATGAAGCGGAGCGAGGCCACGTTCTCCTACGCCTTCGCCGGCTCGGAGGGCCGGAACACGTCCTTGAACTCCTCGAGCGCGCGGTCCAGGGCGGCGCGCACGTCGTCGGTCAGGTCCCTCTTCTCGCGGAGAAGCTTGAGCACCTCGGGGTGGCGCGTCTCGATGAACTCGACCAGCTCCTTCATGTACCGCGGGACGTCGCTCACCTCGACGTTGCGGATCCAGACCACGCCGTTCTTGTCCTTCTGCGTGCCCGCGTAGACCTGGACGATCTGCTTCTCCACCGGCATCGGATCGTACTGCCCCTGCTTCAAGAGCTCGGTGAGGCGGGCGCCGCGGGCGAGCGTTTCCTGCGTCGACTTGTCGAGGTCGGACCCGAACTGCGCGAAGGCGGCCAGCTCGCGATATTGCGCCAGCTCCAGGCGCAACGACCCGGCGATCTTCTTCATCGCCTTGATCTGCGCGTTCCCGCCTACACGGGAGACCGAGATGCCGACGTTGATGGCCGGCCGCTGGCCCGCGTAGAACAGGTCCGTCTCCAGGAAGATCTGGCCGTCGGTGATGGAGATGACGTTGGTGGGGATGTACGCGGACACGTCGCCCGCCTGGGTCTCGATGATGGGCAGGGCGGTCAGGCTGCCGCCGCCGCGCTGCTTGGACATCTTCGCCGCGCGCTCGAGCAGGCGGCTGTGCAGGTAGAACACGTCACCCGGATACGCCTCGCGGCCGGGAGGCCGGCGCAAGAGGAGCGAGAGTTGCCGGTATGCGACGGCGTGCTTGGAGAGGTCGTCGTAGATGATGAGCGCGTGCTGGCCGTGATCGCGGAAGTGCTCGCCGATGGTGACGCCGGTGTAGGGCGCGAGGAACTGCAGCGGCGCCGGGTCGGAGGCGTTGGCAGCGACGACGGTGGTGTACTCCATCGAGCCGAACTTCTGCAGCTTGTCGACCACCTGCGCGACCGTGGACTGCTTTTGTCCGATGGCGACGTAGATGCAGAAGACGCCCTGGCCGCGCTGATTGATGATGGTGTCGATCGCCACCGCGGTCTTGCCCGTCTGCCGGTCGCCGATGATCAGCTCGCGCTGGCCTCGGCCGATGGGGATCATCGCGTCGATCGCCTTGATGCCGGTCTGCAGCGGCTCCTTGACGCTCTCGCGCTGCACGATTCCGGGCGCCTTCACCTCGACCTTCTGGGTCTCCTTGGAGGCGATGGGGCCCTTCCCGTCGACGGGCTGGCCGAGCGCGTTCACCACCCGTCCGACCATCGCCGGGCCCACCGGCACCTCGGCGATGCGACCGGTGCGCTTGACGACGTCGCCTTCGCGGATCTCCTGGCCCTCGCCCATCAGGGCGACCCCGACGTTGTCCTCCTCGAGGTTCAGCACCAGGCCGATCAGCTCGTGGGGAAACTCGACCAGCTCGCCCGCCATCACGCCGGAAAGACCGTACACGCGCGCGATGCCGTCGCCGGTGGACAGCACCGTGCCCGTCTCGCTGACCTCGATCTGCTTGCCGTACGTCTTGATCTGCTCGCGCAGGATGCGGCTGATCTCGTCGGCCCTGATCTGCATCTCGCCTTCTCTCCCGTCTGCCTAGAAAGCCCCGCTCTTCAGCTCGCGCCGCATCCGCTCCAGTTGCGTGCGGATGCTGCCGTCCCACATCTTCGCGCCCACTTCCGTGACCAAGCCCCCGACGATCTTGGGATCGCTGCGCGAGTCGAGGACGATGGTGCGCCGGGTTGCCGCCGACAGGACTTCGCGCACGCCCCGCAGCTCCTCGTCGGTCAGGGGCTTGGCGCTGACGACCGTGGCGCGCACGCGCCCGACCTTCTCGTCGAGCATCTCCCCGTAGCTCCGCGCGATGGCGCCGATCTCGGCCAGCCGGTGGCGGTCGACGAGAAGCCGCAGGAAGCTGGCGACCAGCGGAGAGAGCGAGAGCTTCTGCACCAGGACGTCGACCAGCGCGTGGCGCTGCGCCGGCGTGTAGCCGGGGCTCTCGGCCAGCGTGCGCGCCTCGCCGGAGGCGCGGACCGTCTGGGCCACCGACTCCAGCTCCTCGCCGATCCGCTCGTGCCCGCCTTCTTCCAGGGCGAGCGAGAAGAGGGCGCGGGCATAGCGGCGGGAAATGCTGCCTGCGATCACTTCAAACCCTCGATTTCCCTCGCTTGGGGGCGCGAAAGACGCGGTTCCGTAGCACGGAGCCCCTGGTCGGTCAATGACGGGCTGAGGAGACCTTTGCACCCGCTTCGAGGCAGCGCCAGATTGTCCACCATGAAGGTGATCATCCAAGGAAAGCACCTGCGCTTGTCGCAGGGCCTGAAGAGCTACGCGCAGGACCACGTCGTAGAGCCGATCAACCGCTTTTACGACAACGAGGCGGCCGAGCTGCGAGTCGAGCTGGGTGACGTGAACGGCAGCAAAGGCGGCGTGGACAAGGAGTGCCACCTGACGCTGCACATGCCGGGTGCGCGCACCATCCAGATCGAGGAAGCCACGCCCGACCCGTACGCCTCGATGGACGCGGCGTCCGATCGCCTGGTGCGCGCCGCGAAGAAGGAGCTGCAGCGGATGCGGCGGCCGAGCCGGCGGCACAAGGAGCACCCGCTTGCGACGGTGGTCGCCGAAGGCGGGGTGCCCGGCGGGCTGATCGAGGACTTGCCGAACGCACGCCCGACCGGACCGCAGCCCCGCCGGAAGCGTCGCTAGCCGCCGCCTCTTTTCCAGCACCCGCAAGTCCGGTCCGACGTCATCGGTGTTCCGCGCCCTTGACCGACCTCCCCCGCTGGTTACGTTGGCCCTCGTCGCAGGGAGGCCGGAGGAGGGCCCGGCCGCTGCGGCGCTGGCGTCGGTGATCCGGCGCACAAAGGGTTTTTCGTTTTTCAATTTCAAAGGAGGCATTGCCATGGCCATTACCCGGTACGACCCGTTCCGCGACCTGTTCCGGTTGCAGGACCAGCTGTTCAAGACCTTCGGCGAGGCGTACGCCCCGCGCGAGGAGAGCGGTCTCACCGCCGCGTGGACGCCCGCGGTCGACGTCTTCGAGGACGCCGACTCGATCACGCTGAAGGTGGAGCTGCCCGAGGTGGACGCGAAGGATGTCGACATCCAGGTCGAGGCGAACCAGCTGACGATTCGCGGCGAGCGCAAGCTGGAGAAGGCCGAGGAGCGCGAAGGCTACCACCGCATCGAGCGCACCTACGGCGCCTTCAGCCGCAGCTTCACGCTGCCTAGCACGGTGGACGCCGAGCACATCTCGGCCGAGAGCAGGGACGGCGTGCTGCGGCTCGTGCTGCCGAAGCGGGCGGAGACCAAGCCGCGGCAGATCAAGGTGCAGGTCGAGGCCGCGCGGCCCAGCCAGGTCGCGGCGCCTAGCAAGCATTAGCCGGCACGATCCGCGGTACAAAGCGTGAACGCAGAGGCGGAGCTCCCTGGTCGGGGGCTCCGCCTCTTTGTTTTCGGTGTCGCGCGGAGCGCAGCCGGTTCGCGGCTAGTGCGCGGAGTCCGGCGTCGGCGTCGGCCGGCGCGGCGTCCCGGAGCTCGCGGGCGGCGCGCCGCTCGTGTCCATCTTGCACTGCCCGTCGAAGAACACGCCGCGCTCGATGACGATCGATGCGGTGGTGAGCGTGCCGCGCACCTTGGCGGGCGCCTTGATCTCGATGCTCTTGCTCGCCTTGGCGTCGCCGTTGTAGTCGCCGACGATGATGAGCGAGCCCACCTGGATCTGACCCCTCACCTCGGCGCCTTCGCCGATCATGAGCGTATCGGTGGAGACGATCTCGCCGGTGAACTTGCCGTCGATGCGGACGGTGCCCTCGAACAGCAGCTTGCCCTCGAACGCGCTGCCCTTGCCGAGCAGGGCATTGAGCTCGCCCACGCGTGCTGTCGCGGCCGTTCCGATCGCGGTCGGGCCCTTCTCCACCTCATCCCTGCGCATTGCCATGTGTGTCACCTCGTTCTGGGGGCTGTTCTAGCACCTCCCCCGGAACGCACGGCAGGAAAGGTTTCTTCACGGACGAAAGCCGAACACTGCCGCGATGGAAAAGGCGAGCACCAGCAGCGCTTCTCCGGCGATGAAGCCCGAAGCGAGTGGGGTGCTGTAGGTCCGTTCACTCGACGGTGCGCTCTTCGACCACAGCCATCCGGCGACGCCGCCCAGCACCATCGGCATGATCGAGTACCCGGGGATGAGCATGCCCAGGCCCACGATTGAGCAGCTCGGCGAACCCGGCCCACTTGACGCTGACTGGCGAGGCGAGACCGCCGCTGCCGCCCAAACCGTAGCGGTCGCGCAACGCGGGGTAAGCGATGGCCACGGCCGCCGAGCCGACCGGGACGGCCATGAGCTGCACGATGGTGAGGTGGCGATAGTTCGCGCCGACGATCTTCCCCGCCTTGTAGTCCTGCATGAGGTGCTCGCCGTGCGCAGCCACCGTGCCCGACATGCCCGAGCCGATCATGTTCACCCGCATGCTGCCGGGCGCGAGCGCGGCGAAGACGGCCTGCATGAGGTTCGCGAGCGCGCTGATCGGCGCCCAGTTGGTCTCCCCCAGCACCCGGGTGCCCACCAGCATGAGCGCCACCGAGAGGACGAGCGAGACGAGCGTGAGCCAGACCGGGAAGTCGAGCGAGTAGTGCTGCACGACGCAGAGGGCAACGGTGAGGAAGGCCGCGCCGATGGCGACGTACTTGAGCGGGAACTCCTCGCCGGCGGCGGCCAGCTCGCCGGCCTTGATCGAGGTGAAGCTGCGCACGATCAGCTTCCACTTCAGCGCCAGCGCGGTGAGGCCGCCGCGGCGCGATCACCCAGGAGATCACCATGCCGAGACCCATGGCGAGCGTGACGCGAACCCCGACCAGCAGGCCGGAGCCGAAGGTGAGAAGGCTCACCTCGGTGCCCATCCGCAGTCCCGCGCCGTGGACGCCAAAGGGGATCTCGCCCGGAATTACGGGAAGGAGCTGCCGCGCCTTCCCGAGGAGGGTGGCGTTGAGGTGGAAGTCGCGGAAAAAGGTGACCATCGCCGAGAGGACCAGGCCGCAGCCGAGCGCGCGGACGCGAGCCCGCGCTTGCGTGCGATCGAGGTCGAGCACCAGCATGGTCTCGCCGGCGGCGGTCCCGTCGGCGAAGGGCAGGTCCTCGTCGTCGATGTAGTGGCGGCGCAGCGGCACCGCGAGCAGCACGCCGAGCATGCCCGCGACCGAGAGCCATCCGAAGATCTGCAGCGCGGAGAGGTGGACGGAGAAGCCCAGCTCGGGGCGGGCGTTGAGCATGTCCATGGCGGCCAGCACGACGCACATGAAACCGGCCTCTCCCGCCGCCGTCCCCGCAGTCTGGACCAGGTTGTTCTCCCAGCGGGTGCCGCGGATTCCGGTGAAGAGGCCGATCGCGGCCAGCGCCAGGTATCCGAAGAAGGCGCTCACCACCGAGATGTTGGGGCCGTAGCCGATCTTCAGGACCACGTAGGGGTACGAGCCGCCGACGATCACCGCGACGAACATCGCCGTCGCCACCGCGCGGAAGGTCAGCTCGCGCCTGCGGCCGGGCGGCGCGTCCGGCGCCGGCTGGACGGCCGTCTCGCGCGCCGGGGGATGGCTGACCGCGATCTCGGGAGCGGGCAGATCGTCGGCGCCGGCCTTGGGGACCTCGTCACGCTTGATCTCGCGCATCGCGGCGCTCCTCTTCCGGTGATCCCCGGCTGCGCGCAGGAGAGCACGGTTCCGCTCTCCGCGAAACTGCTCTGGAGTCGCTCGGACGCGCGGGCGGCCGGCGCGGCGGGAAACTGCGCCTGGTCAGCCCTCGCCGAGGATGGATTGCAGGATGCGGTCGAGCTCCGCGTGGCTGTGATAGCGGATCTCGACCGTGCCCGCGCCATCGCGGTCGCGCAGCGCGACCTTCGCGCCCAGCTTGCGCTGGAGCTTCTCCACCACGTGCCGCAGCTGCACGCTGCCGTCCCGCACGCGCTCCTTCTGGATCACCTTCTTGCCCTTCAGCCGCTGGACGAGCTGCTCCACCTCGCGCACCGAGAGCGCCTCGTTCATCACCTTTTCCGCCGCGCGGCGCAGGTCCGCCTCGTCGCCGAGGGCGAGGAGGGCGCGGGCGTGGCCCATGCTCAGCGCGCCCGACGACATCGCCAGCTTGATGGGCTCGGGGAGGCGGAGCAGCCGGAGCGCGTTGGAGATCGTCGACCGATCCTTCCCCACCCGCTGCGCGAGCTCCTCCTGGGTGAGGCCGTGGTACTCGATCAGCCGCTGATACGCTTCGGCCTCCTCGATCGCGTTCAGGTCCTCGCGCTGGATGTTCTCGATCAGCGCCAGCTCGAACGCCTCGGGCTCGGAGACGTCGCGGACGATGCAGGGCACCTCGCGCAGGCCGGCCCGCTGCGCGGCGCGCCACCGCCGCTCGCCCGCCACGATCGCATAGCCCTCTCCGTCCCGCCGCACGAGCAGCGGCTGCAGCACCCCTTTGGCGCGGATCGATTCGGAGAGCTCCAGGATGTGCGTCTCGTCGAAGTAGCGGCGCGGCTGCCCCCGGTCGGGCTGGATCTGCTCGATCCCCAGCATGATCACGCCCTTGCGTTCGCCGGGCGACCCGCCAGGGATCAGCGCGCTCAAGCCCCGCCCCAGAGCCGGCCTCTTCATCGCCTTATGCTCCATCCGCTCTCGCTCCTGGCGGGGCGTCTCGAAATGGGACGCCCCTTTCGTGCGGCAAGCAAGGACCGTGCTACGGGCGCGCGCGTTGCCGCTCCTCGGGCCCGGCGGCGGCCTGGCGCCGCTCGAGCAATTCTCCGGCGAGCGCGAGGTAGCTTTGCGCGCCCTTCGATTCGATGTCGTAGAGAAGCGCGGGCCGGCCGTGGCTGGGCGCCTCGGACAGCCGGACGTTGCGGGGGATGATGGTTGCGTAGACCTGCCCGGGCAGATTGGTCTGCACGTCGACCATCACCTGCTTCGCCAGGTTGTTGCGCGCGTCGAACATGGTGAGGACCACGCCCTCGAGCGCCAGATCGCGGTTGAAGCTGCCGCGGACGAGCTCGATGGTGCGCAGCAAGGACCCGAGCCCTTCCAGCGCGTAGTACTCGCACTGCAGCGGAACCAGCACGCGGTCCGCCGCCACGAGAGCGTTGAGCGTGAGCAACCCCAGCGACGGCGGGCAGTCGATGAGCACGAAGTCGTAGTCGCCGCGCACCGGCTCCAGCGCGCGCCGCAGCCGGGTCTCGCGATCGCCGGCGGCGACCAGTTCCAGCTCCACGCCCACCAGGTCGGGGTCCGAAGGAAGCAGCGAGAGCCGCTCCACGTCGGTGGCTCGGATCGCGGAGCGCGCCGGCGCCTCTCCGAGGAGTGCGTGATAGAGCGAGCGCTGATCCGATCGATCGCGCGCCACGCCGACTCCGCTCGTGGCGTTTCCTTGCGGATCGAGGTCGACGAGCAGCACGCGCCGCTCGGAAACCGCCAGCGATGCGGCCAGGTTGACCGCCGTGGTGGTCTTCCCCACGCCGCCCTTCTGGTTCGCGATCGCCAGGACGAGCGCCATCTCCCCTTCCCACCGCACGGCCGGTCGCTCGCCGCAGTATCACGCGATTCCGGAGCGGCGCAAGGATGCGTTCCACGTGGAACGCGCGGGGATCAGGCTTTCCGCTGGAAGATGGCGAGGCGCCGCTGGGCGCGAGAAAAGGGAAGCCGGTAGCCGAGCTCACGCCGCAGGACCAGGTCGCCGTGCTTGTCGGGCACGGGGTCCGACGGCCCGAGCATGCAGAACGCGAGGCCACCGGGAAGGACGTACTCCTCCGCCAGGGCGAGCCAGGCACCCGGTTCGGCGACTGCCCGGGACACCGCCGCATTCACCCTGGGGAGGTGCTCTCCCGCGGGGTCGCCCCGCAGCCGCACGGCCACCGCGCGCGCTCCGGACAGGCGCAGCTCCGCCAGTACGCTCTTCAGGAAGGCGACCTTCTTCTGCACCGAGTCGACCAGGACGACCTCCAGATCCGGTCGGGCGATGCGCAGCGGCAATCCCGGAAAGCCCGCTCCCGTCCCGGCGTCCAGCAAGGTGCCGGCCGTTACCAACGGCGCCAGCGCGAGGGAGTCGATGACGTGCTTCTCCACCACCTCGGCGGGATCGGTGATGGAGGTGAGGTTGATGGACTTGTTCCAGCGCAGCAGGAGATCGACGTGACGCGAGAGCAGGGACACCTGCTCGCGGTCGAGCCGGAGCCCGATGGCGCGGGCGCCCTCCTCGAGCAAGCGGACGTGCTGAGGCTCCATGCTCCTCGCCAACAGAGCGACCGCGCGGTCTCCTTCCTCGGCCCTCTCGCTCCGTGCGGCATCTGGCGGGACGGTCCCGCCGCGCCGGGCCCGGGGATTCGTGCTCGCCGGCGGCAGCCGCATGTCGGTCACTCTCGCTCTCCAATTCCCGCGTCTCGCCCGCGAGAACGCGCGGGTGTTCCACGTGGAACATCGATCCGGACCCGCGCGACGGCACCCATGGCCCGTCGCGGTCAGCTGCCGCGGCGACCGTGTCCCCGGATCGTCTCCTCGACCTCGTCGCCGTGCTCGATCAGATATCTCTCCACCTGCTCGTCGGTCAGCCCGAGGTCGCGGAGGATCCCGTCGTAGAGCGCCTTGGTCTTGGCCAGGTCGTCTCCGCGGCGCCGGCGCAGGAGCGCCTTGAGCACCGCTGCTCCCAGCAGCGGATTGCGGCGCGCCTTCCCCGGCCCGGTCGACGTGGTCATGCGGGGCGGGGCGTGACGGCCAGCGTCTGGCTGCTCGCGGGCGGCGGACGCATGTTCCTGCGCAGCCACATCTGCTGCACGATCGAGAGGACGTTGTTGACGAAGATGTAGAGGGTGAGCCCCGAGGGCAGGTTGAGCATGAGCAGCGAGAAGAACACGCTCATCGCGTATCCCATGTACTTCTGCTGCGGGTTGGACATCGGCGTGGGCGTGAGGATCTGCGTCAGCACCATCGTGACGCCCATCGCCACCGGCAGGATGTAATAGGGGTCCTTGGCGGTCAGGTCGTCCAGCCACCCCCGGATGAACACCGAGTTGTACAGCTCCACCGAGACCTGGAGCGTGGTGTAGAGCGCGAGCCAGACGGGCATCTGGATGAGCATCGGCAAGCAGCTGCCCATCGGGTTCACCCCGTGCTCCTTGAAGAGCTTCATCTGCTCGAGGTTCTGCCGTTGCTGGTCGCCCGCGTATTTCTTCTTGAGCTCCTCGATCTGCGGCTGGAGCTTCTGCATCTCCTGCATGCTCTTCATCGACTTGTGCTGCAGGGGGAAGGTCAGCAGCTTCACCGTGACGGTGAGCAGGATGATGGCGACGCCCCAGTTGTGCGGCGGCACCACGCGGTAGAAGAACTTCATCACCGCGAGCAGCACGTTGGCGATTACCGACCAGAACCCCAGGTCGACCGAATCCTTCAGCACCGGCGCGACCGCGCCCAGCTCGTCGGTGTCCTTCGGTCCGGCATAGACCACGAACGGGTCGGACACCGTCCCGCCAGCGGGGACGGAGACGGGCACGGCGAGCGTCGCCTGGAGCGCCCCGTCCGGCTTCGCCTCGAGATGGCAGGTGGCAGTCGACCCTGGGGGCGGTACCACCGCGCTGATGAAGTACTGCTCGTCGATGCCCGCGAACGCGGCCGGGCCGGGCCCGTCCCAGGCCGAGTGCTTGTCGCCCACCGAGACGCGCTCGGGCGACTTGCCTCCCGCCTTGCAGATCGGACGGGCAGGATTGTTGGTATGGCCGGTGAAGAATCCGCCAGAGGGCGCCTCGCCGTGGCCCGTCGAGAGGGCGACCAGCTGGCCCGAGACGGCGGCATCCGACCGGAGCTCGACCGACAGATCCACGCGATAGAGCCGGGGATCCACTGTGAACGTCTTGAGTACGGTCACCCCTCCCATCACCGCCCGGAAGACCGCGGAACGCTCGTCGTGCCGCACGAGCTCGTAAGGCGCGTCGGCAGGGACGAGGTCGGCGCCAGCGCCGTCGCGTAAGGCGGTGGAGAGGGGCAGAGAGACGCCGGGCTGCGTGTCGACGAGGTCCACCTGGGTCACCTCGGACGAACCGCGCTTGCGGCGCTGGAACTTCTCGCCCTTGAGCTGCACCGACCGGAGCGCCGCGCCGTCGGAGGTGATCACCACGTGCAGCTTCTCCGAGTCGAGCGCCGCGGTGCGCGCCGGCGGGCGTGGCGCGGGGGTTCCACGTGGAACGCCGCTGGCCGGCGCGGCGGCGCCGCCGGCCGCCGGAGCTGACGGGGAAGGCGTCGCGGGAGCGACTGGCTGTGCCGGCTGGGGCGAGGTCTGCTGCGCGGGTGGCCGCTGCTGCTGCTTCGGCTGGAACACCAGGCTCCAGACGAGCGCGACGGCCATGCAGAGGACCACGGTGAGAAGGAGACGCTGGTTCGAGTCTTTCATCTGGGCACTTGTCCTGGAACGGGGCGCCGGCGAGGGGGAACTGGATCAGGCCCCCCGGGGGCCCAGGGATGGCAGCGCAGCAACCGGCGCGTGGACAGCCAGGCGCCGCGGATCGGCCCGTGCAGCGTGACCGCCTGTACGGCGTACCGGGAACAGCTCGGGTAGTACCGGCACGCGGGCGGCAAGACCGGAGAGACGAGCCTCCGGTACAGCCACAAGAGGGCCAGGAGTGGCCAGCCGAGGAGGCGATGCCACTCGCCGGACCCGCGACCCGCGTCTGCGGGATTCACGCCCGGCGCGGGATGGATCGATGACGCTGCTGCGGTCGGCCGCCCTGGCTCGCGTCGCATCCCGCGCGCAAGGCGGGGGCCGCCAACGGCGCGGCGTCGGCCGGGCGGAGGGTGAATGCCCCAGCCGCCGATCGGAAGACGTTCCACGTGGAATACCGCGGTTCCGATGGTGGGCGGAGACTCCGCCGCCGCTGGCGTCACGACGCTGGCCGCCGGCGAGGAGGAGGAATCGGGGACGGGCGTCGGCGCAGCGGTCATGACCGGCGCTCCCGATCCGCCGCGATCCGGAGTGCGGCCCGGCGCAACCACGCGCGCAAGTCGCCCACCGTGGCCCGGATGGCGGAGGCGCGGGCCACCAGCACCAGGTCGACCCCCGGCAACTCGTGCAGCTCGTGCCGGATCGCCTCGCGGAGCCGGCGTTTCACCCGGTTGCGCACCACTGCGTCTCCCACCTTGGACGACACCGCGATTCCAACCCGCGCGGTGGAGCTTGCGATTCCCGGCCTGGTGGGCCCGGCAGGGCGGGGACCCCAACTCGCCGCCAGCGGTCCGTCGGCGAAACCGCGGCCGCGCTCCTTGACCGCGACGAATTCGCCGCGGCGCAGCAGGCGCGCGGACTTGGGGAAGGAAAACGCGCGGCGATCGGCCGGGGGCATCGCGGCCCGGCTACTTCTTCGGCGCGCTCACCACGAGCCGCTTCCGGCCCTTGGCGCGGCGGCGCTTCAACACGGTGCGGCCCTGCTTGGTGCTCATCCTCTTCCGGAACCCGTGCTCACGATTGCGGCGGATCTTGCTCGGCTGGTACGTGCGCTTCACGGCCACTGCCTCCACGCGGTGCGCGAAAAGCGCGGCACCTAAGCACGGCCGGCGCAGGGTGTCAAGGAACGGAGGCGCACCGGCGACAGGTCGGAAGCCACCCCTGATGCCACAGCGGCGGCAGGCTCCAGCATCAGTCCGCGTGGGCATTTTTGCGAGCACGTTCGCGAGCCTTGCGCCCCGGCGGATGGGACGGAACGCGCGAGTCGAAAGGCGGTTTCTCAGGGCCGACCGCAGCGCACTCGCCTGGACCAGCCAGGGCCACGCCGCCAGCGCTTGCGGGTGCATGACCAACCCACGCGCGCGTCGCGCAACTCTTCGCCACGATGCTGGAACGCTCTCGCTCGAGGGCGCCTGCGGACGCCGCGATGCGGCGATCCACGACGGCCCGCGGCATGGTGGTCCGCGGCGATCGGAACTGGCCCGCGACGGGTCGTCAACGCGCGCGCCGGTGGGGGGGACGGCATGCGACAACCGATCCCTCGACGGAAGTGCTCCTGCTACTCGCCAGGTCGCGCGGGAGCCGCTCGACGGCCGCCATCGCCCTCGGCGCCGATGCGCCGGAGTGTCACCATCCGGACGCGCATCGTTCGCGACCAGCGCGAACGGTGACAACGACGTGCCCGTCTCCCGAGCGCCACCGATGCGACCTTCCGTGCATTCGATTCTCCCCTGCGCGTCCAGCGGGCCACGTGACGGAGGGTGTCCGAATCGGGGGGCACGTATGCGATCCGGCGTAGATCCAACCACTTCCGCTTGCCGCTTGATCCGCTTCGGACCACGGTGCTAGGGTCCGCCTCCGCTTCAGGAAGTTGCTTTCAACGGCGGACATCCGAGAGGGCGACTCACGGTGCGACGAGCCCGAGGACGGGCACGTAGGCATTGGTATTTCTTGAGTCTTCAACGCGGGGATTTCTGATGTCTGGGTCCTTGTCCACAGCTGTGAACAAGCCTGTGGACGGTCCACTGCACGACGCGGCGGAGAAGGCGGCTGTCGACCTCTGGACGCGCGCAATCGAGCGCCTCAGGGCTCGCCTCTCCCGGCACACCTTCCAGACGTACTTCGAGCCGATCAAGCCGGTCTCGCTGCTTGCCGGCGAGCTGACGCTCGCCCACTCGAGCAAATTCATGATCGACTGGGTCCGGGACAACTTGCTGGACGTGCTGCTGCAGGACCTCGAGGCCCAGCACGGGTCGAAATGCACGGTGAAGTTCGTCGTGCGCGAACGGCCGGGCACCGAGTCGGACGCCGAGCCCTCGGGGACGCCGCTCGATCGCACCGAGCCGTCCGCCAGCATGGCCACGACCTCGCCCGGCTTTCCGGTGCGGCCGCCCACGCTGAACACGAAGTACACTTTCGACTCGTTCGTCGTCGGCCCGTCCAACCAGTTCGCGGTGGCGGCCTGCACGGCCGTCGCCAACGCTCCCGGCAAGGCCTACAACCCGCTGTTCCTCTACGGCGGCGTCGGGCTGGGCAAGACCCACCTGGTTCACGCGGTCGGGAGCCACGCGCTCAAGGCGAACCCCAACTGTCACGTGCTCTACCTGTCCAGCGAGGCGTTCACCAACGACCTGATCCACGCGCTCGAGCAGCACAAGATGCCCGAGTTCCGCGCGCGCTACCGCGAGAAGTGCGACATCCTGCTGCTCGACGACATCCAGTTCCTCGGCAACAAGAAGCAGACGATGGAGGAGTTCTTCCACACCTTCAACGCGCTGCACGAGGCGGGGAAGCAGATCTTCGTCACCAGCGACAAGCTGCCGAACGAGATCGAGGGTTTCGAGGAGCGCCTCCGTTCCCGGTTCCAATGGGGCCTCATCGCGGACATCCAGCCGCCGGAGGTCGAGACCCGGGTGGCCATCCTCAAGAAGAAGGCCGCCACCGACAACATCCAACTTCCCGACGACGTGGCGCTCTTCCTCGGCTCGCACATCCGCAGCAACGTCCGCGAGTTGGAGGGCTCGCTCATCCGCCTCGCCGCCTTCGCCTCGCTGACCAAATCGTCGATCACCGTCGATCTGGCGAAGGACGTGCTCAAGACGGTGCTGGTGGTGCGGGGCGACAAGCCCGACGTCGAGCAGATCATCAGGGCCGTCGGCGAGCAGATGCAGGTCAAGCCGCAGGACATCAAGGGCGACCGCCGCCAGCAGGGCATCGCGCGCGCCCGCCAGGTGGCGATGTACCTGACGCGCCGGATCACGGCCCTCAGCTACCCAGCGATCGGCGAGAAGTTCGGCGGCAAGGACCATTCGACGGTGATCAACGCCGAGCAGCGCATCGAGCAGCTCATGCGCGAAGAGGACGAGCTCCGCGCCACCGTCGAGTCCCTGCTCCGGCGGCTCAACGGTTGACCGCGGCGAGTAGCCGGCGGGCCAGGACGCGGTGGAACGGGCGCACGATGAGGAAGTACGCCCGACCCGCGTTGCCATGAAAGCGAACGACCGTGCTCAGCATCGCCAGGCGATCGCGGGCCAGCTGCAGGGAGACGCGGTAGTCCAGGTGGCGGTCGTCCTCGCCGAAGACCTCCTCGTCGCTCACCTCGAGCGCGTGGAACGGCCCCCGCGCGCCCCCCGCCTCGATCCGGACCTCGCTGCTGCCGCGGTGAGCAGGCTGGACGCCGAACGGGCGCACCAGCGCGTCGCGAATCCGCAGGAGACGACCGCCCATCCGTGACCGTCCGGCGAGCATCCGCCGGGCCAGCTCGGGCGCGGTCCCAACGGCAGGCGTACGGTACGCATCCGCGTAATCGACTCGCGGGAACGCCTTCTCGACCAGAGTTCCACCGGGAATCGGCACCGTCTCCATGTCCCCTCCTGGCTGTGTGAAACGCTGCGGAAAAGCCGACTCCTGCGTGTTGACCCGGCCGGGCCCGGTTGCTACACAGGCCGCTCACACACCGGCCCGGCTGCCGTCCCCAGGAGCTTCGTCAGCGATGTCCCGGGGGTGGCTCCGCGCCCCACAAGATCACAGGCTCTACGTCGAAGACGAGATTCTCTAGTTCCTGATCAGAAAGGTCACACACGATGGAGCTGCAGATCGGGATCGACGAGTTCTCCCGCGCCCTCTACCGAGCCCAGGGCATCGTGGAGAAGAAGAGCACGATGCCGATCCTGGCCAGCGTCCTGCTCGAGGCCACGCAAGGCGAAGGGGGCGGGCGCCTGCGGGCGTCCGCGTTCGACCTGGAGATCGGAGTCACCGGCACGCATCCGGCCGAAGTGCACCGGCCGGGCGCGGTCGCGCTGAAGCACAAGGAGCTCTACGACATCGTTCGCACGCTGCCGGAGAAGACCTGCGTGCTGCGCCGGGAGGCGAACAACCGGGTGAAGATCACCAGCGGGGCGGCGGAATTCAACATCGTCGGCCAGCCCGCGGAAGACTACCCGCCGTTCCCCCGCGCGGAGAAGGTGCAGTTCGTCACCGTCGAGCCGCAGCAACTCTTGGAGATGATCGAGAAGACCCAGTTCGCCATTTCCGCCGACGAGACGCGGCACAACCTCAACGGCGTATTCTTCGAGACCGCGCAGAGCAGCGTGCGCATGGTGGCGACGGACGGGCACCGGCTCTCCCTCGTCGAGCGGCCTGCCCCGGGCAATTTCAACATGAAGAAGGGCGTGATCGTCCCCCGCAAGGGCTTGTTCGAGCTGCGGCGGCTCCTCGGCGAGGAGAGCACCGGTCCCTGCGAGCTCGGGTTCACCGAGAGCTCCGGCGTCTTCCGGCGGGGCGATTTGACCATGGTGATGCGCCTCATCGACGGCGTGTTCCCCGACTACATGCAGGTCATCCCCAAGGAGGCGGATCGGACGGTGACCGTCGATCGCCCCCGGCTGCTCGACACGCTCAAGCGCATGAGCATCCTCTCCAGCGACCGCTCCACCAACGCGGTCAAGTTCGAGTTGCAGAAGGACCTGCTGCGGGTGACCAGCCAGAACCCGGATCTGGGCGACGCCAAGGAGGAGATCCCCGTGGCGTACGGTGGGACGCCGTTGCAGATCGGCTTCAACGCGCGCTACCTGATGGACGTCCTCAGCGTCGTCGAAGCGCCGCAGATGAACGTGGAGCTGTGCGACGAGCTGTCTCCGGGGGTGCTCAAGCCGATCGGCGAGGCGGGCGCGTCGACGCGATACACCGCGGTGATCATGCCGATGCGCATCTGATGTTCCACGTGGAACCCACCGTGCGGGGGCTGGTGCTCGGTGCGTTCCTCTCCGCGGCAGCGGTGGCCCAGACGGGTGGACGGCCGGCCGCCGGAGTCGCGGAGGCGGACGCTGGGACCGCCGCGCCGGCGCAGGAGCCACCGGCGAAGAAACCCCCGTCGAAGAAGCGCCGCACCTCCGCTCCGGGCCGCGAAAAGAAAACGAGGACGACCGCGCAGAGTGGCGCTGCCGGAGCTTCGCCGAAGGCGGGCGCCTCGAAATCGACTGCCACGAGGGATTCGCGGACGATCGGTATCGGGCGCAGCTGCACGAAGCGAGCAGACTGCAGCTCGGCCGCACACGTCTGCCTGAGGCAGCACGATCAGCGAGGGAACCTCTTCCCGCGGGGCGTGTGCGCGCTGCCTTGCGCCGGCCTCGAGCAGGGACTCACCAAGGCGCGCCCTGGCTTTCCCGCCACGGACCCGCAGACCACCAAGAAGATCCTCAAGGTCCCGCCGCCGCCCCGGTGCCCGCCCCGGTACCAGTGCAGGAGCAAGGGCGGGGACATCCCCATCGACCTGTGCGTGAAGGGGTAGCCGCTGCGGCTGCTTCGCGTCGAGACCATCGACTTCCGCAACCTGGCGGCGCAGGCGGTGGAGCTCTCGCCGCATACTACCGTGCTCGCCGGCCCGAATGGGCAAGGGAAGACGAACTTCCTCGAGGCCTGCTACCTGCTGTGCACGCTGCGCCCTCTTCGCGCGCAGCGGCTTTCCGAGCTGGTGCGTTTCGGACGCGAGCAAGCCGCGGTCACGGGGCGGTTCGAGCTGCCGGGAGGAGTGCGCGAGATCGAGGTAACGGTGGCGGACGGCCGTCGATCGGCGCGAGTGGACGGCAAGCCCGTGCGAGATCCGGACGAGCTGTTCGGCGGCCTGGCAGTGGTCGCCTTCACGCCGGACGACCTGGCGCTCGTGAAGGGAGGGCCCGAGGGCAGGCGGCGGCTCCTCGATCGGGCCGTCCAGAACCGGCACCCTACGCAGCTGGCCGATGCCCGCGATTACCTGCGCGCTCTCCGCTCCCGCAACCAGCTGCTGCGGGAGGGTGCGCCGCCTGCGCTCCACGAGGCCTTCGAGGAACCCCTCTCGCGCATCGGAGCGCGGCTGCGGCTGCGCCGCGAGCAGCTCCTGGACGAGCTGCGCGGGCACGCCACCCGCGCGTTCGCCGAGGTGGCGCGCGCGGAGCAATCCCTGCAACTCGCCTATCAGGCGGCGGGCCGCGATTCGGATGGGCTCGGCGCGGATGCGGCGCTGCGCGGAGAGGACGAGTTGGCCGGGAGGCTGCTGGCGGCCTTCCGGCGCCGCCTTCCGCGCGACCGCGAGCGGGGATACACCAGCGTCGGCCCGCACGCCGACGATCTCGCGCTCGCGCTCGGCGAGCGGCCGGCGCGGCTTTTCGCCAGCCAGGGGCAGGCCCGGGCAGTGGTGCTGGCGTTCAAGATCGGCGAGATCGAGAACCTGCGGCGCGTGCAGGGACGGGCGCCCCTGCTGCTGCTCGATGACGTCTCCAGCGAGCTCGATCCGCAGCGCAACACCTACCTCATGCGCTACCTGGGGGAGCTGCAGGGACAGGTCGTCCTGACGACCACCGATCCCCACCTGGTGGCGGCCGCCGCGGGGAGCGGACCGCAGGCTGCGCCAGCGGTTTTCCACGCC
>VBKO01000406.1 GCA_005888115.1 Deltaproteobacteria bacterium | reverse complement strand
CTGGGCGGCGGTGAAGGGCTACCGCTGCGTGTTCACCATGCCCGACAAGATGTCCTCGGAGAAGGTGAACGCGCTCAAGGCGTTCGGCGCCGAGGTGGTGGTCACGCCGACCAACGTGGCGGCCGAGGACCCGCGCAGCTACTACGAGACGGCGAAGCGCATCCACCGCGAGACGCCCGGCTCGTTCATGCTGAACCAGTACCACAACCCCGACAACATCGAGGCGCACTACAAGCTCACCGGGCCGGAGATCGAGGACGATCTGCGCAAGGTCGGGCTGACCCTCGACGCGTTCGTCGCCGGCCTGGGCACCGGCGGGACGATGAGCGGCGCCGGCAAGTACCTCAAGGAGAGGTTTCCGCAGTCGAGGAACGTCGGCGTCGATCCGGAGGGGAGCGTCTACCTCGACTATTTCAAGACCGGGAAGCTCGTGCAGCCGCACGTCTACAAGGTGGAGGGCATCGGCGAGGACATGCTGTGCAAGGCGATGGACTTCACGGTGCTCGACGACGTCCGCCGCGTCGACGACAAGCAGAGCTTCCAGGCCGCGCGCAGGCTGGCGCGCGAGGAGGGGCTGTTCGGCGGCGGCTCGTCCGGCTCCGCCATCCACGTCGCCGTCGATCTCGCGCACGAGATGGGCAAGGGCAAGAACGTGGTGGTGATCCTGCCCGACAGCGGCTCGCGCTACATCACCAAGTTCTATTCGGACGAGTGGATGAAGGACAACGGCTTCCTCGACCCGACCGACCGGATGGGGACCGTGTCCGACCTGCTCGGGGGGAAGAAGCGCACCGTGTACACCGTGAAGCCCTCCGATACGGCGAAAGTCGCCGTCGAGCTGATGAAGCGGCACGGCGTCTCCCAGCTTCCCGTGGTGGACGGCGACAAGCCCATCGCCATGCTGCACGAGGTGGACCTGCTGCAGGCATTGCTCGAGGGCCGCCACGAGCTGGACGAGCCGGTCAGCGCGGTGATGAAGCCCATCGACGGCGTGGTCACGCTGCGCACTCCGGTATCGCGCCTGCGCGAGCTGTTCGCCAAGGACCAGGTGGCGATCGTCAAGGACGGCGACCAGGTAGCGGCGATCGTGACCAAGATCGACCTGATCGAGTTCCTCGCGGCCCGGCGCTGATCACCAGATCAGGGGCACCATGCGCCAGGTCCTCTCGCGATAGCGTGCATACGGGTCGCCGAGCGTGGCGAGCAGCGCGCGCTCTTCGACCTGGATGCGGTACGCGTGCGCGGCCATCCAGGGGACGACGAACAGCGCCGCTGGCAGCCAATGTCCGGAGCAAAATCCGATCCCCAAGAGTGCCAGATCCGCGCCGGCGTAGGACGGGTGCCGAATCCACCGGTAAGGTCCGCGTTCAACCACGGGCTGTAGGCTACCGACCTGGGGAGCGTCTGCGGAACGAGTAGCGCCGAAACGAGACCCGCGACGAATCCGATCGTCCCGAGCGCGTTGTTGACGCGCACGGACCCTGCGTCCTGGGCCGAATGCCGCAGCCGTGCCGCGCGGTTGCGCCAGGTGGGTGCGTCGGCGACCCAGAGTAATCCGAGCAGCGCTGCTGGTAGCCAGCGCGGCGGCATCTCAGCGCGCATGCCCGACCGTTTTCGGGTTCATGGTCTCCTCGGGAGCCGGGGCAGCCTGGGCGGGCGCGGGCCGTGGCGCACCGCGCCCTCCACCTTCGCATATTCCAGCTCGTTGCCGGCGCGAGCGGACCGGAGCAAGAGGCCGCCGCGGCTCATGTCGCCCCGGCCCACGAAGGACGGAGGGAAGAGGAGCCGCTCGCCGAAGATGCCGAGCAGCGGGTCCACGTACTTCGCCGAGGCGATGCTGCCGAGCAGCACGATGTCTGTCTGGGAGGGAAGCGCGCGGAGCACCAGGCGGGCGGCGTCCTCGAGGGGCACGCGGAAGCGGCGATCGGCCGCGTCGACCGGCACCTTGCCCAGTCGCGCGAGCTGCGCGGCGTCCACCGGCGCCTCGGCCGGGACCAATCCGGCGCCGGGCGCGATCACCAGGACGCCGGGTACGCCTTCCGGCGCCCGCGCGAAGGTGCGCGCGTAGAGCAGCTTCCCGCGGAAGTACAGACCGCTGGTGAACTCGAACGCCTCGCCGAGCGTCGCGCCGCCGGCGCGCAGCCGCCGCGCGAGATCGAACTGCGCGCCGGGCCGGAGCAGCATCTGCATGCGCTCTCCGGAGGAGTTGGCGGGAGACAGCAGGAAGACCCGGTGGTATTCAGTCCGCCCCATGAGCACCCGCGACAGCGATCACTTCGAGACGCTCGCGATCCACGCCGGGCAGCGTCCGGACCCGACCACCGGCGCGGTGATGACGCCTGTGTACCTCACCTCCACGTACGCGCAGGAAGGCCCCGGAGAGCATAAAGGGTTCGAGTACTCGCGCACGCGCAATCCCACGCGCGATGCCCTGCAGGGCTGCCTGGCCGCGCTCGAGGGCGGCAAGCACGCGCTCGCCTTCGCCAGCGGGCTCGCGGCAACGGACGCCGTGCTGCACCTGTGCAACGCGGGCGATCACGTGGTGCTGGGCGACGACCTCTACGGCGGGACCTTCCGCATCGCGGACAAGGTCTTCAAGCGGCTCGGCATCGACCTGGCCTTCGTCGACATGACCGATCCGCGCAAGGTGGAGCGGGCGATCACTCCCAAGACGCGCCTCTTGTGGACGGAGACGCCCACGAACCCGATGCTGAAGATCGTCGACCTCGCGGCGGTGGCGGAGATCTGCCGCAAGAAGAGCGTGGTCTCGGTCTGCGACAACACCTTCGCCACGCCGTTCTTCCAGCGCCCGCTCGAGCTGGGTTTCGACATCGTCGCGCATAGCATGACGAAGTACCTCAACGGCCACAGTGACGTGGTGGCTGGCGCGCTGGTGCTGCGCCGCGACGACCTGCACGAGAAGCTCGCCTTCCTCCAGAACGCGGTCGGCGCCGTCCCGGGGCCACTGGACTGCTTCCTGGTGCTGCGCGGCCTCAAGACCCTGCACATCCGAATGGAGCGGCACGACCAGAATGCGCGGCTGGTCGCCCACGCGCTGCAGCGCCACCCGAAGATCGAGAAGGTGACCTGGCCCGGCCTCCCCGAGCATCCGCAGCACGCGCTCGCGGCCAAGCAGATGCGCGGATTCGGCGGAATGCTGACCTGCGTGGTCCGTGGCGGCCTTCCCGCGGCGCGCACCGTGCTCAAGTCGGTGCGACTCTTCGCCTGCGCGGAGTCGCTCGGAGGCGTGGAGTCGCTCATCGAGCACCCGGCGATCATGACCCACGCGTCGGTCCCGCCCGAGACGCGCAGGCTGCTCGGCATCGACGACGGGTTCATCCGGCTCTCGGTGGGGATCGAGAACGGGCAGGACCTGGTCGACGATCTGGCCCAGGCGCTGGAGCGCGTGTAGACAGCCGCCGCCGATAGGGCGGCGCTGCGCTTTTCACGCCGCGAACGTTCTGGCATGCACTCCGGCGTGCGCGTAGCCATCGGCCAGAGGTTCACCGCTGCGACGGGCGGACTTCCGGGCGTCTTCTGGACGATGTGGTGGGGCCTCATCGTCAACCGGCTGGCGAGCTTCGTCATCGCCTTCCTCTCGCTCTACCTGGTGCGCGAGCGGGGACTAGGCCCGGCCGAGGCCGGACGGATCCTCGCCCTCTACGGTGTGGGCTTCACCGTCGCCGGACCGCTGGGCGGGCTGCTCGCGGATCGGATCGGCCGGCGGGCTACCATGGTCGCGGGGCTCGCGCTGGGAGCGTGCTCCGTCGGCGCGCTCGCCTTCGCCCGCGCCCCTGCGCTGCTTGCGCTGTTTGCCTTCCTCGCCGCCGCGCCCGGCGATCTCTTCCGCCCGGCGATGAGCGCGGCGGTGGCCGACGTGGTCCCGCCCGCCGACCGCCCCCGCGCGTACGGGCTCGTCTACTGGGCGGTGAACCTCGCCCTCTCGCTTGGGCTCGTCATCGGCGGCCTAGTCGCGGAGCGGAGCTTCGTGGCGCTCTTCCTTGCCGACGCCGGCACTTCGCTGGCGGCCGCCGCCATCGTCCTCTTCCGCGTACCGGAGACGCGCCCACGAGGGGTGGTGCACGAGCCGGCGCTTCGTGGGCTCGTCAAGGTCTTCGCGGACGGCCCGTTCCTGTCGTTCCTACTGCTTCAACTGGCCGCGCTGGCCGTGTTCGTCCAGTGGCAGCTCGCCCTGCCCATCGACATGGCCGCTCACGGGCTGGGACCGGCCGCCTATGCTTTCCTGATGGCGCTCAACTGCGCCGGCGTGGTGCTCCTGCAGCCCATCCTCTCGCCGCTCTTGCACCGCATCGATGCCGCCCTGCTGCTGGCCCTCTCTGCCGCCCTGTTCGGGCTCGGCTACGGCGTCAATGCCGTCGGCGGAAGCCTCGGCGTCTACGGCGTGGGGACCGCCCTGTGGACGGTAGGCGAGGTGATCGGCTTCCCGGTGGCCTCGACCATGGTGGCCAATCTCGCCCCGGCCGCGCTGCGCGGGCGCTACCAGGGCGCGTTCGCGATGTGCTGGGGCGCCGCCTTCACCATCGCGCCCATCGGCGCCGGCGAGGCGATCCAGCGGCTCGGCGCGCGCGCCCTCTGGCTGATCTGTCTCGCCGTGGCGCTCGCCGTCTCCGCGGGCCACATCCTCACGGCCGAACCCCGCCGGAGACGCCTCGCGGAGCTGGAGGCGGCGGGAGTACCGCGCGCGCTAGAAGCCGGCCGTTGAGGCGCTCGACCTTCATCGCGAAATCGAACGCGTCGATCGCGCAGCAGCAATCGAT
>VBKO01000405.1 GCA_005888115.1 Deltaproteobacteria bacterium | reverse complement strand
GCTGGGGGTAACGGTCGGCTCGACAATGATCGGCGACAATCCGGCACCGAACACCTGCATCAGCGTGATCCCGAACGTCGCTGTCATCCTGAACGAGCAGGTCTGCGACGGCGCAGGCACTCTCAACTGTTCCCCGACGGGCACGCCGGTCACGTGCTCTGGGAGCACGAGCAGTGGGCTGACCGTCCGCGCGGTACACGTGATCGTGACCGACGGCGGGACCCTGGGCCTGCCTGCGGGGGCGAACGTGATCGTGGGCGAGGCACACGCCGACTCCTCGCATCCGTAACATAGGCGCCGGCGACCGGAGAGACCGGCATGATGCCGGTCCTTGTCCGCTAATATTGGCATTCCGTTAATAACGGACAAGGCATTGTGCCGGACAAGGCGGACGGGCGTCTGGTTCGCCAAACGTGCCGAGCGGCAATCCATGCGCGCGTTCCAACGGGCGGCGGGCGGAGCGCCGGACGGTTTGCAGAGCCGGCCCCCGGACGTAGACTGCGGTCGAATCGTTCGGGGGCGCGTCTTGTGATCGATTCACGAGCTTTCTGGGGCACGGACTGGGACAGGAACCCTCCCCTGGCCGTGAACAAGGGCCAGATCCACATCCTGCGGCACACCTTCTGCTCGCACCTCGCGATGCGCGGCGTACCGGCGAAGGTGATCCAGGAGCTGGCCGGCCACGCGGACTTGACTACGACGATGCGCTACATGCACCTGGCCAAGGGCTCGAAGGAGGCGGCCATCGCCGTCCTCGATCGGCCTCTCGCAATAGGGCTTCGACGTAACGCCAATCGACCCTATTTGCCGTCTCGATGAACGCTACGGCTGGCCGAGATCCCGAACGGATGTGGCGTTCAGGACCCGTGGTTCTCGCGCAAGGGCACGAACAGGTCGTTGGGGGATGCCCTTAGGTTGCCCCGCCCGCGCAGGAGGCGAGGAAGCCTGGCAGAGCCGCAGGGGTGCGCCAGCCCGCTGCGTACGGCGAAAGGCCGAGCTAGCGCGCGGTCTATTCGCCCGGCATCGCATACGCCTCGATGTGCACCTGGAACACGACGGTCGGGTTGGTGCACGCCGTGGTGACGATGTCGACGCGGCCGAGCCTGCCGTGACGACGTGGCACAGCCCCGAGCTGCCGCTGTACACCTGCGCGACGAGGAGCAGGCGATCGCCGCTTCCAGCGAGCATCGGGAACGCCGCGACCCCCGCGCTCACGCTCGCCAAGTCCGGTAGCACGGCCTCACCCACGACCGCGCCGCGCTGGATCTGCTCGATCGTAAGCGCGTGCGAGACCGTCGTGATCGCGAAACCGGAGTTGCCGGAGAGGACGAGCTCATCCCACGCCTCGGGCGCGGCGACGTAGCCGTTCCCGGGCGAGATTCGCTGCACACCGAGCGCGGTGAGCCACGGCACGTCCGGCCACGCGAGCAGCTGGGAGCCATAGTAGCGCGTGTCGCTGAGCCGCACGGTCCAGAGCTCGACGCCGGCGCTGTCGAAGATGGAGAAATCGGCCGTCGGGTCGTACGCCGGCGGCGGGTTCCGGCGATTCGCGCTGACCATGAAGGTGCCGGCGCCGTTCGAGCCGAGCAGCGCGGCACTATCCAACGTCTTCGACCAGCGGACCGCGCCGCTCGCCGCGTCCATGAGGAAGATGCGGCTCGTGGTCGACATCGTAGTCCACAGCGCAAACGCGATCGTGCCGTCGCCGACGTCGACGACGCCGCCGGATCGGGTGTCGTAGCCGAACCCGGCATCGCGAGTGAGGTCGTCGGACCAGAGGACGATCCCGGTGGCCGCGTCGTGCGCCTCGATGACGCCAGCCTTCGAGGCGATCACGCGGTCGCCGGCGACGAACAGCGTGTCGCCGGCGCCGGGCGCGGCTGCGCGGTACCGGAGGTTGCCGTCGGCGTCGGCGGAGGCTAGCCAGGTCGGGCCCGGCGGGTCGGTCCAGCTCGCTGGCGGATCGGTCTCGGTCCAGTAGACGTTGCCGGCGCGGTCCGCGGCGCCGACGAAAGACGCCTGCGAGGTCGAGATCGTCCTGCTCCAGAGCAGCTGCGGCGCGGCCTCGCACCGGGCCGCGGGAATCGCCGGCGGAGGCGCGGGAGGGATCTGCGAACTTGCATCGGGCGGGTCCGCGACGATCGGGGCCGGACCGGCATCGGGTGCTGGAGCAGCCGCCGGGCCCGCGTCGGAAACGGCTGGCGCGGGCGGCGTGGGATCGTCGGCGGACGTCGTCGATCCGGCAGGATTTCGTTGGCTGCAGGCGACGCACCAGAGAAGCAGGACGAGACAGGCGCGCATGCGACCGAAGCTAGGAACGACGCTCCGCCACCGAAAGCCGTGCGACCGTCCACTATCGCGCAAACCCGTTGGTCATCCTATACCGTTGCTCCCGGCGGGAGCGGCGCCGTCGACGCGCGCCCGTCGTCTCGCCAGCCCGAGCACGAGGTGCGCATCGGCCGGATCGGGTCGCATCATGGCGCGAGCCCTCAGGCAGGGGCCGCGCCACCGCCGTTTGCAGCAAGAGAGGGGGACATCCCAGTCTCGAGCGGCGGCGCAGCCGGCAGCCCGGTGACCTCGAGGATCTCCTGCTCGTTCAGAGTCTCCCGCGCCACCAGTGCCTCGGCAAGCGCGTCCAGTTGCTCGCGATGCGCAATCAAGAGCCGTCGGGCCTCTTCATGGCTTTCGCCGATGATTCGGAGCACCTCGGCATCGATGGTTCGAGCGGTCTCTTCGCTGAACGGTCTCCCCCCAGCGTAGCCGGGTTGGGCATTGAGGTACGGGTTCTCGCGCGGCGCCAGCTGCACCAGCCCGAGCTGCTCGCTCATCCCCCACCGTGTGACCATCTGCCGAGCGAGCGCGGTGGCCTGTTCGATGTCGCTTTCGGCGCCCGTGGTCCGTGTGCCGTAGACGATCTCCTCGGCCGCGCGACCTCCCACCATTCCGACGATCCGCGCACGCAGATACGCTTCGGGATAGTTGTAACGTTCGATGTCGGGCCGCTGGTACGTCACGCCGAGCGCCTGCCCGCGCGGGACGATCGTCACGCGATTGACCGGGTCGGCGCCCGGCACCACCAAACCGAGGATTGCGTGGCCGCCCTCGTGATACGCGATGCGCTCCTTGTCGGCGCGGCTCAAGAGGAGCGGCCGCTCGGGTCCGAGCACGATCTTCTCGAGGGCGTCCAGGAAGTCCTTCTCACCGACCTGGTTCTGCTCGCGCCGGGCGGCTAGCAGGGCCGCTTCGTTCACCAGGTTCCTCAGGTCCGCACCCGAAAATCCCGGCGTCGCGGCGGCGATCGCTGCCAGGCCGACGTCGCTCGATACCGGCACCCTACGAGTGTGCACCTTGAGGATCGCCTCGCGGCCGCTCTTGTCCGGCAGGTTTACGACGACCCGCCGGTCGAAGCGGCCCGGGCGCAAGAGCGCCTTGTCGAGCACGTCGGGCTGGTTCGTCGCCGCCAGCACGATGATTCCCTCCCGGCCCGAAAAGCCGTCCATCTCGGTGAGGATCTGGTTGAGCGTCTGCTCCTGCTCGCTCGACCCCCCGATCGCGAGCTGCCCGCGGGCGCGGCCGATGGCGTCCAATTCGTCGATGAAGACGATTGCCGGAGCGTTCTCACGAGCTTGCTTGAAGAGGTCTCGAACCCTGGCCGCGCCGACTCCCACGATCATCTCGACGAATTCGGCCGCGCTCATCGAGAAGAACGGGACGCCTGCCTCACCGGCGACTGCGCGCGCGAGCAACGTCTTCCCTGTGCCCGGCGCGCCGATCAAGAGCACACCTTTCGGAGCGGTTCCGCCCAGCCGCGTGTACTTCTGCGGGTCTTTGAGGAAGTCCACGATCTCCACCAGCTCGTTCTCGGCCTCGTCGATGCCCGCGACGTCGTCGAACGTGACCTTGCTGTCGGTTTCCTGGTCATATCGGCGCGCCTGGCTCTTGCCGATTCCCATCAGCCCGCCGATGCCGCCGCCCTGTCGCGCCGCGCGCCGGAACATCCACACGTACAATCCGATGAAGAGGAGCGCGGGACCGAACCCCAACAGCAGGGTCAGCAGCGGGTTGCTTTCTTCCTCGGTCGGCCGGGCGCTGATTTCGACGTGATTGTCGATGAGGAACTTCTCCAAGCCGCGGTCGACGAATGCTGGCAGCGTGGTCGTGAACGACCTGGCCGTCTGCGGCGCGCCCCGTTCCGGTTTCGGGAACGTGTCCTTCTCACCGGGCGGAGGCCACGTTACCGGCGCCTTGAAGCGGCCCGTGAGCGTGTCGCCCCGGCTGTAGATCGCCTCGACGTTGCCCTTGCCGACTTCCTCTTTGAACAGCGTATACGGAACGGTGATCGATGGTTCCGCGCCAGGCTTCATCTGCCGGATGAGCAAGAAG
>VBKO01000036.1 GCA_005888115.1 Deltaproteobacteria bacterium | reverse complement strand
GCGTCCAGAAAGGAGCAACCATGCGCCGCGCTCTACTCCTGGCCTTCGCCCTGACCTCGGCCCCGCCGGCCAACGCCTTCTGCGGGTTCTTCGTGGGCAAGGCGGACGCGAAGCTATTCAACAAGTCGTCGCAGGTCGCGCTGGTCCGCGACGGCGAGCGCACCGTGCTCACCATGAGCAACGACTACCAGGGTCCGCTTTCCGAATTTGCGCTGGTGGTGCCGGTCCCCAGCGTGCTCAAGCGCGAGCAGATCCACATCGGCGACCGCAAGCTGCTCGAACGGCTGGACGCGTACTCCTCGCCGCGCCTGGTGGAATACACCGATCCGGACCCGTGCGCGGTGAGAGAGCGCGCCGTGTTCCCGATGTCCAGGCCGATGGCCGCGATGAAGATGAGGGGCGCGGAAATGAGGGACGACGCCAAGGCCATGGGCGTCACCATCGAGGCCGCCTACACCGTGGGCGAGTACGACATCCTCCTCCTCTCCGCCACGCAGTCGGAGGGGCTCGAGGCCTGGCTGCGCGAGAGCGGCTACCGCATCCCTGCGCACGCCTCGCGCGCGCTGGCGCCGTACATCAAGCAGGACATGAAGTTCTTCGTGGCCAAGGTGAACCTGAAGGAGCAGAAGGCCGCCGGGTTCCAAGAGCTGCGTCCCATCCAGATCGCGTACGAGTCGCCCCGGTTCATGCTGCCCATCCGCCTCGGCATGGCGAATGCCGACGGACCCCAAGACCTGATCGTCTACGCCATGACGCGGAACGGGCGTGTCGAGTCCTCCAACTACCAGACCGTGAAGATGCCTTCGGACGCCGAGGTGCCCGAGTTCGTGCAGAAGGACTTCGGCGGCTTCTACAAGGCGGCCTTCGCGCGCACCTGGAAGCAGCACAGCCAGCGAGCGGTGGTCACCGAGTACGTCTGGAACATGGGATGGTGCGACCCGTGCGCGGCGCCGCCGATGGAAGCCCGCGAGCTGCACGAGCTGGGCGTCTTCTGGCTCGAGTCGAACAACGGGGCCGTCCGCGGCGGCGGCATGCCTCTCACGCTGACGCGACTGCACGTCCGATACGACGCCGAGCATTTCCCCGAGGACCTCATGTTCCAGGAGACGGGCGACCAGCAGAACTTCCAGGGCCGCTATGTCCTGAACCACCCGTTCAAGGGAGAGATCAAGTGCGAGGCGCGCGAGCAATACCTGACCTCGGTGCGCGAGCGTCGCCGGCGCGAGGCGACCACGCTCGCCGCGCTCACCGGCTGGAGCGCGGAGAAGATCCGCAAGCGGATGGGACCGGACGCGCTGCCGCAGACCGAGCCGTGGTGGAAGTCGCTCTGGAAGTGAGGCTCGCGTGGAGAGCGGCCGGAATCATGCGCCCTGCGGGCACCTATGGTGAGGGCGGCTGGGTCAGCTGCTCCTTCAGATATCGCTCGACCGTCCTCCGCACGAACGAGAGATGCTCGCGCTCCTCGCGCAGCCGCTGCTTGAACTCCTTGCTTGCCACGCGATCGCCGAACGCGTCGGCGAGTCGGACCAGGATGTCCCAGCCGGCGGTGTCGGCCAGCTCGGCCGCGAGGAGCGCGTGGAAATCGTGAGGCAGCCGCGGGTCGCGGGCGATGACGCGCTCGATGCCCTGCGTCTCCGCCAGCACCAGGACCGATTTCTCCGTCGGCAGGTGATCGTCGCCGCGCAGCTCGCGGATCTGGTCCTCGAGCCACTCCTCGTGCTCCTTCTCCTCGTCCCGGTAGCGCTGCATCTTGGGGATCATCCGCTCGACCTGCGCGTCCTCCAGGAGTCGCATGCGCAGGATCATCTTGTCGTAGAGCCGGACGCCCGTACGCTCGAAGGCGAGCCGCTCGTTCAACAGATCGATCACCCGCCCGACGTTCTTCTCGGCCAGCTTCCGCATCGCGTAGCTCCTTCCGACCTGCCCAACGATGCGCACGGCCGCGGCGCATTGTCTGGCCGGCATACGTGTGCTCTGGTAGGGATTGTCGGACATCCGGAAGGAGGGCGACGATGGTGCGGATCGCAGCGCTCGTGCTGACCGCCTCGCTCGCGGCGGGCGCGCAGGAGAAGAAGCCGGAGGCACCCTCGGTCGACCCCAACGTGGCACCCGCGCAGAAAACCGGTGCCG
Source organism: Deltaproteobacteria bacterium (assembly GCA_005888115.1). Lineage (GTDB taxonomy): Bacteria > Myxococcota > Myxococcia > Myxococcales > 40CM-4-68-19 > VBKO01. The sequence continues at coordinate 20,006 of VBKO01000036.1, read as the reverse complement.
CGAAACCCGCGGCCCAGAAGAACGCAGGCCCGCCGGCCCTCAAGCCCGACCCCGCTCTAGCTGCCGCCTTCCAAAGCTCGGTCGGCACCTGGCGGTGCGCCGGGACCATGATGCTTCCGCCCGACATGGGCGGCCAGCAGGTGAAGACGCGCTCGCAGATGATCATCCGCCGGGAGGTCTCCGGGTTCGCGTACTCGGGCGATTACCGGATGGAGGGGAGCAAGGACTTCCCCGGCGTCCACGGCCGGATCCTGTGGACCTACGATCCGGCGGCGAAGAAGTTCTACGAGCTCTCCGTCGACGACAGCGGCAGCGCGGTGCGCGGCGAGTCCGGCGGCATGCAGGACGGCCGGATGGTGTGGTCCGAGGAAGGCGTGATGATGGGCAAGGCGGCAAAGAGTACCACCACCATCCTGTACAAGGGCGAGGGCCAGCTGGAGTTGCAGTTCTCCATGCAAGCCGGCGGCTCCTTGAAGAACGCATCCGGGTCGGCCAGCACCAGCGCCTGCCGCAGCACCTCGTCGACGTGCTCCACCGGGATGATCTTCAGCTCCCGCCGGATCTTCATCGGGATCTCGCGCACGTCCTTGGCGTTGTCCTTCGGGATCAGGATGGTCTTGGTCCCACCGCGGTGCGCCGCGAGCGCCTTCTCCTTCAGGCCGCCGATGAGCAGCACGCGCCCGCGCAGCGTGATCTCGCCCGTCATCGCGATGTCCTTGCGCACCGGCACCTTGGCGAGGGCGCTCACCATCGACGTCGCCATCGTCACGCCCGCCGAGGGACCGTCCTTGGGCACCGCTCCTTCGGCCACGTGCACGTGCACGTCGACGTGCTCGAGGAACTTCTTGTCGAGCCCGAACCGCTCGGCACGGCTGCGCACGTAGCTCATCGCGGCCTGGGCGCTCTCCTGCATCACGTCGCCCAGCTTGCCGGTGAGGATGAGCTTGCCTTTGCCCGGCATGACCGTCACCTCGGTCTGCAGCAGCTCGCCGCCGACCTCGGTCCACGCCAGGCCCGTCACGAGGCCGATTTCGTCCCGTTCCTCGGTCATTCCGTAGCGGTAGCGCGGGGGCCCGAGCAGCTTGTGCACGCGCTTGGCGGTCACGCGCTGCTTCTCCTCCCGGTTGCCGCTACGGAGCACGTCCTTCGCCACTTTGCGGCAGAGCGTGGCGATCTCCCGCTCCAGCCCGCGGACGCCGCTCTCCTTGGTGTAGCGGTGGATCAGCTCCATCAGACCCTTCCGGCTGAACTCCACCGGCACCTCGTCGAGCCCGTTGGTCTCCTTCTGCTTCGGGACCAGGTACCGGTTCGCGATCGACAGCTTTTCCAGATCCGTGTAGCCGGCGATGCGGATGATCTCCAGGCGGTCCTGCAGCGGCGCGGGGATGCCGTGCAGCGTGTTGGCCGTGCAGATGAACATCACCTTGGAGAGGTCGTAGTCGAGGTCCAGGTAGTGGTCGCCGAAGGTGTGGTTCTGCTCGGGATCGAGCACCTCCAGCAACGCCGAGGACGGGTCGCCGCGGAAGTCCGTCGACATCTTGTCGACCTCGTCGAGCAGGAACACCGGGTTCCCGGAACCGGCCTTCTTCAGCGACTGGATGATCTTGCCCGGCAGTGCGCCGATGTACGTGCGGCGGTGGCCGCGGATCTCCGCCTCGTCGCGCACGCCGCCCAGCGAGATGCGCACGAACTTGCGGTTCATCGCCTTGGCGATCGACTTGCCCAGCGAGGTCTTGCCGACGCCCGGGGGGCCCACGAAGCAGAGGATGGGGCCCTTCATCTTCTCCACCATCGCCTGCACGGCGAGGTACTCGAGGATGCGCTCCTTGGGCTTCTTGAGGCCGTAATGGTCGTCGTTGAGGATCTTCTCGGCCTCGTTGATGTCGAGCTTGTCCTTCGTGTACTCGTACCAGGGCAGGCCCAGGATCCAGTCGACGTAGTTGCGCACCACCGTCGCCTCGGCGCTCATCGGCGACATCATCTTCAGCTTGCGCAGCTCCTTCTTGGCCTTGGTGATGGCCTCCTTCGACATCTTCTTGTTCTTGATCTTCTCCTCGAGCTCCTGCAGCTCCGACTTGAACTCGTCGCGCTCACCCAGCTCCTTCTGGATGGCCTGCATCTGCTCGTTGAGGTAGTACTCCTTCTGCGTCTTCTCCATCTGCTTCTTGACGCGGGTGCGGATCTTCTTCTCGACCTGCAGGATCTCGATCTCGCCCTGCATCAGCTCGTACAGCTTCTCCAGCCGCTTGGCCGGGGAGTGCTCCTCGAGGATGGCCTGCTTGTCGTTCAGCTTGAGCGAGAGGTGGGCGACGATGGTGTCCGCGAGCCGCGCCGGGTCGTCGATGGTGGCGACGGACATCAACATCTCGGGCGGGATGCGCTTGTTCAGCTTGACGTAGGCCTCGAACGTCGAGTGGACCGAACGGACCAGCGCCTCGATCTCCACGCTGCGCTCGACCAGCTCCTCGACCTCTTCCGCCTCGACGAGGAAGAAGCGGTCGCTCGCGGCGTACTTGCGGATGTGCGCGCGCTTCTTGCCCTCGACCAGCACCTTCACGGTGCCGTCGGGCAGCCGCAAGAGCTGCAGGATGGTGCCGAGCGTGCCCACCGGGAAGATGTCGTCGGCGACCGGCTCGTTCGTCTTCGCCTTCTTCTGCGCGGCGAGCAAGATGTCCTTGTCGTGCGACATCGCCTCTTCCAGCGCGGCGATCGACTTCTCGCGGCCGACGAAGAGGGGCACGACCATGTGCGGGAACACGATGATGTCACGGAGGGGAAGCAGGGGGACCGTGCGCACCGGGGGCCTCTTTCCGGCAGGGTCCTTCTTGTCGTCGTTGCGGAAGAACATCGGGCGTCTGCCTCCGAGGATGTCGTGCCTTCTTGCCTGGCCGCCTACCGCCCGAGCGTAGCGCGTCGGATCGGGGAAGTCAGCAGAAGATCCGCTCGCGGATCCACCGAGTCTTCAAACCCTCGCGGTGGCCACTGGGATTCCCTCTGGAAACGAGGGAGGGCGGGTAGGAGGAAACCTACCTCGCGGTACGCCGGCTCAGCGGGTGGATGCGCACGTGTTGCGCGGCCCGTCTGCGACCTGCATCTGGCAGGTGAATCCCGTAGGACACCCGTCGGTGCACGGGAAGAGGCACTGCCGTACTTCTCGACCCGCCACGCCGTGGTACGCGACGCAGCGCAGACGGCCGGAGCAGTCCGCGTCGGTCGCACAGGTCTTTCCGTTCTTTGCCGACTCGCTCGAGTCGGCCGCCTCGGAGTGCGGCCCCTGCACGCGCATGTTCTCGCGCTCGGGGGTGGCGCGGACCTGGTCCTTGGCCGCCGCTCCCTGCACCGAGAGTGGAGTGGGCTGCGTCCCGACCGGCCGGTCGTGCCCGTAGCAGGCAGCGGCCAGAAACCCGGCCGCGATCGCCACGCCGGCGCGCGTCACGCGCTCTCCGCCGCCTTCTCGTAGACGATGAGCGGCGCTTCCTTCTTGAGGATGGCGTCCTCGTTGATGACGATCTCGCGGATGTTCTTGTGCGAGGGGACCTCGTACATGATGTTCAGCATCGCGTTCTCGAGGATGGCGCGCAGGCCGCGCGCGCCGCTCTTGTGCGCGATGGCCTGGCGGGCGACCGCGCGCAGCGCGCCCTCGGTGAACTTGAGCTGCACGCCGTCCATCTCGAGGAGCTTGCGGTACTGCTTGGCGAGGGCGTTGCGCGGCTTGGTGAGGATCTCCATCAGCGCGCTCTCGTCCAGCTCCTCGAGGGTGGCGATCACCGGCAGGCGGCCGATGAACTCGGGGATCATGCCGAACTTCAAGAGGTCCTCGGGCTGCACGTCGCGCAGGAGCTGCGAGACGTTGCGCTCCTTCTTGCTCTGCACGTCCGAGCCGAAGCCCAGCGAGCGCCCTTCCTTGCGCGCCTCGACGATGTTCTCCAGCCCGCCGAACGCGCCGCCGCAGATGAAGAGGATGTTCGAGGTGTCGACCTGGAGGAACTCCTGCTGCGGGTGCTTGCGGCCGCCCTTCGGCGGCACGTTGGCGATGGTGCCCTCGATGATCTTGAGCAGCGCCTGCTGCACGCCTTCGCCCGAGACGTCGCGCGTGATGGAGGGGTTCTCCGACTTGCGCGCGATCTTGTCGATCTCGTCGATGTAGACGATCCCCTTCTGCGCCCGCTCGATGTCGTGGTCGGCGGCCTGCAGCAGGTTCACGATGATGTTCTCGACGTCCTCGCCGACGTAGCCCGCCTCGGTGAGGCAGGTGGCGTCGCTGATGGTGAAGGGGACGTTCAAGATGCGCGCGAGCGTCTGCGCCAGGAGCGTCTTGCCCGAGCCGGTGGGCCCCAGCAGCAGGATGTTCGACTTCTGCAGCTCGACGTCGTCGAGCGCGACCTTGCTCTCGATGCGCTTGTAGTGGTTGTGCACCGCGACCGAGAGGATCTTCTTCGCCCGCTCCTGTCCGATCACGTACTCGTCGAGGATGTTCTTGATCTCGCTGGGGCGGGGGATGCGCAGCTTCTGGTCGCGCGCCTCCTCCTTGTCGATCTCCTCGGCGATGATGTCGTTGCACAACCCGATGCACTCGTCGCAGATGTAGACGGTGGGCCCCGCGATCAGCTTCTTCACCTCCTTCTGCGACTTGCCGCAGAAGGAGCAGCAGAGCGTGTGGTTCTCGCGCTCGTCGATGATCCCGTATTCCTTCGCCTGCTCGGCCGTCATGATGAAGTCGCGGTCGGTGTCGTGCTTGATCTTGTCGATGTCCTGGCCGGTGTGCTCGGCGAGGATCTCGTCGAGGAGCTTCCGGTAGCGGAGGATCTCCTTCGCCTGGATCTCGATGTCCACGGCCTGGCCCTGCGCCCCGCCGTGCGGCTGGTGGATCAGGACCCGGGAGTGCGGCAGCGCGTACCGCTTGCCCTTGGTCCCGGCGGCCAGGAGGACGGCCGCGGCCGAGGCCGCCTGCCCCATCACGATCGTGGACACGTCGCTCTTGATGTACTTCATGGTGTCGTAGATCGCGAACAGCCCGGTGATGTCGCCCCCCGGTGAGTTGATGTAGAGGTTGATGTCCTTGTCGGGATCCTCGCTCTCCAGGAAGAGCATCTGGGCGATGACCACGTTGGCCACGTCGTCGTCCACGGGGGTGCCCAGGAAGACGATGCGGTCCTTGAGGAGCCGCGAGTAGATGTCGTACGAACGCTCGCCGCGGTGTGTCTGCTCCACCACGAACGGCATCGGGATGTAGGGCATCGAACGGTCTCCTGCATCGAGCTTACGTCAAGTTGGCCTTCTCCAGCAGGAAGGCAAGCGCCTTGTCCTGCCGCAAGCGCCCCTTCAGGCTCTCGACCGAGTCCTGCTTGCGGAACGCCTGCCTGAGCTTCTCGACGGGCTGGTTGAGCTCGCCCGCCAGCTTCGCGTAGTGCTTCTCGAGATCCTCCTCCGTCGCCTCGATCCCTTCCTTGTCGGCGATCGCTTCGAGCAGCAGATAACCTTTCACTTCCAGCGCCGCACGCGCGCGCAGATCGTCGCGCAACCGATCGACGTTGAGCCCTAGCTGGCGAACGTCGATCCCGCGCCGGTGGAACCCTTCCAGCATGCCTTGCAACATGGCGTCGACGTTGCGCTCGACCAGCGCCGGCGGCGCCTCGAGGGGGTTCTTCTCCACCAGCGAGGAGAGGAGCGCCTCGCGCTGCGCACCTTCCTTCCGCTCCTTCTCTTGCGCGGCCATCTCCTGGCGGATCTTCTCGCGCAGCTCGGCGAGCGTCTTCGCCTCGCCCCCGAGGTCCTGCGCGAACTGGTCGTCGAGCGCCGGAACCTCGCGCTTCTTGAGGCCCTTGACCCGCACCTGGAAGCGTCCTTCCTTCCCGCGCAGCTCGACCACCGTGTAGTCCTGGGGGAAGCCGACGGCCAGCTCGCGCGTCTCCCCAACGCGTGCGCCCACCAGGTGCTCGGCCTTGTTCTCGAGGAGCGACCCGGGGATGACCTCGAGCAGCACGTTGTCCCGCTTGGCCCCGCGCAGCGGCGCCCCGTCGACGAAGCCCTCGTACTCGGCGACCGCGTAGTCCCCGAGCTCGACCACCTCGCGGCCCTCGACGGGCACGAACATCGACTGGTCGCGCCGGATCTCCTCCAGGCGCGCTTCGACCGCCTCGTCGGTGACGTTCACGTCCACCTTCGGCGCGGAGAGGCCGGCGTAGTCCTTCGGCTCCACGCGGGGCCGCACCTCGACGGTCGCGACGTACTTGAACGGCTCGCCCGGCTTCACGTCGCCGTTCTCGACCCGCGGCGGCGCGACCGGAGTGAGCTTGTGCTCCTCGAGCGCCTCGTGGATTGAGCCTGCGACCAGCTTCTGCGCCACGTCCTTCTTCACGTCGTCGCCGAAGTACCGCTCGACCAGGCGCCGCGGGACGTGGCCGGCGCGGTAGCCCTTGAGCTTCACCGTGCGGGAAAGGCCGGTGTAGGCGCGGTCGAGCGCGTCCTTCACCCGGTCGGGCCCCAGCTCGACGGAGACCTTCTTCACGACCGGCGACAGATCCTCGATTCGCGACTGTGCCAAGACACGCTCCTGCCTACCGGCCGCGCATCCTATCGCGCGGGACCGACGGCGACCTGCAAGTGCGAGAGGCGGGACTCGAACCCGCACGGGTTTCCCCACCGGCTTCTAAGGCCGGCGCGTCTGCCGGATTCCGCCACTCTCGCCACCACAGTCTACGCCGGCAGGGGCCGGGTGATAGCGCCGGCCCCCCGGAGCGTCAACCCAGCCCGCCTACTGCCCCGAGTAGATCGCGACGAACCCCGGCGTGTTGCCTGTCTGCCGGAACCCGACCAGCACCTTGCGCGAGGCGCCGCTGCCCATGAACTGGATGTCCTCGACGGTGCCGGTGTCCGCGAGCGCCCCGAAGACGCTCTGTGCGTAGTGCTGATCCGCCCTGGGATTGGAGAGGTCGAGCCGGTCGATGCCGCCGCCGTACCGGTTTCCGACCCAGAGCGTCTTCCCATCGAGGCTGTCGAGACCCAGCGCGCCGACGAACGCCGCCGTGTAGCTCGCGCTTTCTTGCTTTCCGGTGCCAGGGTTCGTGAAGGTCCGCGTGTACGTATAGTGCGAGGCGACGCGTGCGCTGTGATCGCTGTTCGGAGATCCGTCGGAGGCGACCGCGGGCGATCCATCCGAGGCGAGCCGCCGCAGCCCGAGGTAACCTGAACCGATCCACACTCCGGACCCGTCGGGCATGGCGACGGCTCCGAAGGCGAGATCGTCGATGCGCTCGCCGGGGTAGGGCGCGGAGGTCGTCGACTCGCCCTTCAAATCCGGCCAGACGTCGATCCGGTTCTTGACGTAGCAAGGAAAGGCGTTCTGCGGGCAGCTCGTCCCCGATCCGGGATCCTCGGTCAGCGTCGCCGCCGAATCGAATCTGTCCGACGGACTTCCGCCAAACGTGCTCCAGTGGAAGCGCGTGGTCCGTGCGGCTCCGCCGAACCAGACGTCCCCCGAAGGGTCCACCGAGATGCCGCGGTACTCGTCCGTGATCCAGGCCCACGCGCCGCAGTTCGTGTCGTTCGTGCACCCGTTGAAGGCCGGGTGCGCGTGCTCGACGACGCCGGAGCAGCTCCGGTCGCCGTTGCAAGCAGGATTCCCCGCGTAATTCGGATCGCCCCACGCGAACCCGTGGTTGCCGCCGAACCAGAGGTTCCCGCCTTTCGCGTCGTAGGCGATGCGGAAGATGGTGCAGAGCTTTTCGCGGCCGTCCATCTCGGCACCCACGATGCCCGGACCCGAGAAGATGTCGTAGTGCACGACCTTCAGCTTCCCGGACGCATCGACGGTCACCCGATCGGCGTCGCCGCTCTTGTAGACGTAGGCGAGCCCGGGCCCATTCGGTCCAGGGCGGTTCGCCTCATTGTCCCAGGCGTCCTCGCACTTCGGCAGGCCTTCGTAGCCGACGTACACCGTCCCGGCGGGGCCCCCCGTCACCGCGATGACCTTGAGGAACTTCGGGCCGATGGGATCCGATCCGTCCGGCAGGTACCCGTATGGGCGCAGGCCATCGGCCATCGTGAAGCGCTCGAGCTTCGCGGAACCGGGTCGGAGCAAGAAGAGTCCGTCCTCTCCGCCCGCCACCCAGAGATTGCCGCCCTGGTCGGCGCTCACCTGGTAGACGTCGTGCGGTCCACCGTGCTGCGGGCCGAGGAAGGACCAGCCCGCGACGGTGGGGAATGGGATTGCGGGAGGCGGAACGAAGCCGCCGCCGTCCGGCGGGCCGGCGTCGGGAGGACCGGCGTCCGGAGGTCCAGCATCGGGAGGTCCAGCGTCGGGAGGACCAGCATCAGGCCCACCACCGCCGTCCGTCAGGGGCGGACCGCTGTCGCGGCCCGGGGCCACGTCGCCAGAACCGCCACCACCGCACGCCCAGACCACCGCCGCGGACGCCACCGCGACGCCACCCGCCGCCCGCCACCACTTCATGACCGACCTCCGACCCCTCGGCGCCCGCCTTCGCGCCGTTGCACGGCAAAAGCACGCGCCGTACCAGCGGTCCGCACGGGCGCCCGCCCGCGAAGCTGGGCAGCGGGCTACCCATCCGTGCCTGCCCCGACGCCCCGGTGGGCCATGCCCTGCTCCGCCGCTCGGCTCGGCGGTCGGGCAGGCGAGCGCACCCACCCGCTACCCTCTTTCCCCCGCGCACTTTTTATCGACCCGCCACTCCGTAGTGCCCCGCCGCGTCGGTGCTTCCAGCGATCGGGTCGTGATTTCAAAGGGTTGGCCGTGGCACCCCGCTTGCGACCCAACCAGGCATGCGCAAGCAGCGCGGGTTCACGCTCGTCGAGGTCGGCATCGCCGCGGCCGTGCTCGCCACCATCTCGGCGCTGGCCGTGGTGGCGCTTCGCGGGATGCGCCAGCGCGGCGCGTACGCCGGCGCCACCGGCGACGTGGTCGGCGCGCTCCGGCTGGCGCGCTCGGAATCGTTCGGCCGCGGCCATGCCGTCTACTTCATCGTCGACACCAACATCGCGAGCGACGCGGTCGGCAATCCCACCGCGCCGCGCTGGTGGGTGCTCCTCGACGTCGGCGGCAACTTCGACTTCACGCTCTGGGATCCGGAGAATCCGAGCAGCCTCGGCGACAGGGTCCTCTCGAGCGGCGTGTTTCCATCGAGCGTGACGGTGAGTGCCCCGACAGGGTACCCGCAAGCGCTCGACGCGCCCTACCAGCTCATCCCCGCGGCCACGGGCACCACGCCGGCAGCCACCCCGAGGTACTGCAGCTTCTGCCTGACCGGCGGCCTGCGCACGAACTACGGCTGGGTCCGCTTCGCGCCTGGCGCCGCGCCGGCCGCGACGTTCTCGGGCGCCACCGCGTCGCCGTTCGGGCAGCAGCTGACCGTCCTCTACGACAACGGAACGCAGAGCTTCATGATGGTGATCGGCATCCTGGCGCGCTCCGGAGCCGTGTTCAGCAAGGAGCAGGTGCTGTGACCCGCCGCGCCCACAGCCGAGGCCCGCGCGGCTTCTCGATCATCGAGGCGCTCATCGCCTCGATCGTCATGCTGGTCGGGCTGCTCGGCCTCGCCGCCCTGCAGGTGGTCGGAGTGCGCTCCAACCATTTCGGCAGGCACATGACGCAGGCCTCGCAGCTGGCGCAGGACCTGGTCGAGAGCGCCCAGCGCTGGGACTACAACGACGTGCGCCTCACCCCCGCGGTCGCGCGCAGCTGGAACGTGCAGAACTCAGCCTCGACGGCCGCGGTGGACAACGAATGGGAGACGGGGCGCGGCGTCGCCGCCACGCACGCCGACGGCACCTCGTACACGGCGGACTTCAGCGACGGGACGGCGAACGCCACCAAGACCGCCGCGCTCGACACGGCATTCTGCACGCCCAACCCGCCGGGCTGCCCGTACACCGGCCTCTCCGGCGACGTCGACGGGGACGGCGTGCTCGACTACCAGCGCTACTGGAACGTGTGGACGACGAGCTTCGACGGGTCGACCACCACGGGGAAGTTCATCCAGGTGATCGTGCGCTGGAAGGAGCCGGTGCTCGGCTACCGCCAGATCAGCGTTTCGACGTTCAAGGAAATCCCCAACCAGCTGGATACGGGCCTATGAAGCGCGCCCCGCGAGGCTTCACCCTGCTCGAGCTGATGGTCGGCGCGACCATCTCGCTGCTCGTCATCGGAGCGGTGACCGGGGCCTTCCTTGCGCAGAACCGCGCGTTCATCTCGCTGGACGTGAACCGGATCGCGGCCGATGCGGCGCGCGACGCTTTCCTCGACATGGAGCCGTCCATCCGGCGCGCCGGGTTCGGGCTCGACCCGCGCTACGCGTTCGATTTCGCGTACTACGCTTGCCCCGGAGCGAACTGCCGCGACTCGACCACGGGGCCGGACAACCTCGTCTTCTACGCGCGGAACCCAAACTACACGTACACGGTGAACGGGGCGACCGCGCCCGACGGGACCGTCTGCGCGAGCGCGAACGGGTGCGTCACCGGGAATGCCTACAACGTCACCATCACCAGCGCGGGCGGGGTCTATACGGTGACGGTCAACCTGCGCACCGGCGCGGTCACGCCGCTGCGGCAGGGGCAGGTGCTGCAGTTCATCTGCCCGGGCGCTGCCGCGGTCACCATGGCGACGCTCGCGACCACCCCGGCCGCTCCCCAGTCCGGCACGCCCACGCTGTCGCTCGTCCCGACCCCCGGCGCCGCGCCGCCGAGCAACGACCCGACCAAGGCGAACGGGTTCGGCGCGAACGGCTGCTTCATCCAGCCCGGCGTCATCATGGTGCTGGTCGATCGCTACCACTACCTGATCCAGGCTTACGCCGGCGTCCCCTGGCTGGTGCTCGACACCGGCACCGACATCGACGGCTCCGCCGTCATCGACGCCGCGGACTACATCCCCATCGCGCCAGGCGTCGAGGACATCCAGTTCGCCTACACCCTGAACATCAACGCGCCCACGGTTGGCGGCGGCGGTGCGCCGCCCTCCCCGGCGCCCGGCAAGGGACCGGACGCGCCGACCGCCGGTGGCGTGAACGCCGGCAACTGGGTCGTCGGCGACTACTTCACGGGCACCGGCGCCACCGCGACCGGCACGCAGGAGCAGCCCGACGCCACGCTGGCCAACATGCCCCAGTACTCGACCGGGCTCGCCGATCCGCTCCGCTTCAACGTGACGGCGGCGAACATCCGCGGCGTACGCATGACGGTGAACCTCCGCTCGCTCCAGACGGATCAGGCGCAGCCGGCGAGCTGGACGGGCGACGTCGAGAATCGCGTCGAGAACCTGAACGGCGCCAACCTCCAGACCGGCGGCAGGTTCCGCCGCTTCAGCTACTCCGCCACCGTCGCGTGCCGGGACATGGAGTCCCGCTCCGCCTTCATCTTCTAGGAGCTTCCGGATGGCCTACCCACATGCCCGGAGCGCGCGCGGAGCGGCCCTGCTCATCGCCATGGTCCTGATGGCGATCCTGGCGGTCGTCGCGCTGGCGCTGGTCCGGCGCACGAACAACGAGATGGATGCCGTCGGCGGCAAGCGCAACTACGACCGCTCGGTGTCGTGCGCCGAGGCGGGGCGGCAGATGCTGCTCAGCCAGTTCCGCGTCTTCGGCATGGACCCGACCTCGATCGTCCTCAATACGCACGCCGGCAACCTGAACGTCTACACGGGCCACTACGACCAGTTCGCGATCCAGACGGTGCAGGCGGTGTCGAAGGGCGCGGGCGCGGGCATCAACGGAAGCGGCGCCTCGATGGATCAGGCCAACCGGCTCTCCTCTAGCGGCCTGGGCGGCACCGTGTACCGCTTCAACGTCGTCTGCGCCGATTCGAGCAATGACCACCAGAGCGAAGTCGAGTTCGAGGTCCGCTTCGGCCTGTAGGCCGGAGGAGAACCCATGAAGACCATCAAACCCACTCCGCTCGTCGCCCTCCTCGCGCTCTGCGCTCCCGCCGTGGCGCTCGCCCAGGCCACCTCGGAGTGGGACCGCAACGTCGAGCGCATGGACTACCTGACCAACCCGCCCGAGCGCGGCGACAACAACTTCTTCACCACGGTGGTCGCGCAGACGGGCAACGTGACGCTCCTCTACCCGGCGAAGACGTCGATGCGCGAGTTCACCCAGCGCCTGTACCGGATCCGCGTCGACCTGGGCGGGGCGACGCCGACCCGTTGCGACAACGCGTACCTGAACGGGCTCGCGTACTTCATGCCCACCAACGTCAACGCGCCGGCGGGACAGCTGGCGATGCAGGGCGTTTTCGACCCGACGAAAAACTATCCGGATCCGGAGACGACCTACGCGGGCGGCGGCGGAGTCTCGAACAACTTCGCCAACGCCTCGTTCTACCTGTATGGCAACTGGCCGGTCGGCTCCAACCCCGCGGGCACGGCGCAGACGTCGGACGCGGCGTGCGGCGTGCTGAAAGACGCCGCCGGACTCCCTCTCGCCGGACAGGATCTGCAGGACTGCCTGAAGTGCACCGGCGGCACCGGCACCAGCTTGAAGAAGCAGCAGGGCTACTACCTGAACCCGTACGCCAAGGACAACGACGTCAGCACCAACGCGGGCGTGTTCGCGGGGAAGTGGCTCAACTTCCACCCGCCGAAGTGGTCGCTGCTGCGCCTCGCCTACAAGCGCCTGGTGAACGGTCCGCTCCTCTCGGTCCTTCGCGAGGCCGTGGTGGCGCAGAACGGCGCCACCGGCGGACAAGTGGTGCAGAAGATGCTGCCCCAGTCCTGCCAGGGCCAGGGCCGCCCGCTGAACCAGAAGCTCGGCGCGGTCGATGCGCTCGTCTACACCAGCGCGGCGAACCCCATTGCCGAGATGATGTTCAACACGGCCTGGTACATGGGCGGACAGGAGAACCCCTGGTGGTTCGGCGCGCCCGCGATCCCGGGCGTCGCGATGCAGAACGGCAAGAGCGGTCCCTGCAACGGGTGCAACGCCGACTTCATGGTGGTCTTTTCGGACGGGCGCGGCGACATCGCCAACCCGAGCTGCACGCCCAACATCCTGGGCGTGAAGCCCGCTTTCTGCACCGCAACCGCGGCGTGCACCACCGTCGGCATGGGCACTGCGGACGACGGCAACGACTTCCTGAACCCCAACACGCAGTTCGACGTCGGGGCCACCATCACGGGCCTGGGCGTGCGCCAGCAGTGGCCCGGCACTTGCGACATGGACTTCGCCGACGACGTCGCGACCTGGATGGTCAACAACGACGTCTCCTTCGGCACCGCGGGCACGCACGTGCAGACGTACGTGGTCGGCATCGGCGACCCGCGGAATACGTACGGCGAGATGAGCATCCTGCAGGGCATCGCCTCGAACGGCGGCGGTATCTACACGGTCGCGGACGACTACCGCACCCTGGAAGTGAACATCGAGCAGGTGTTCATGGACATCATCCGGCGCGCCACCTCGTTCTCGGTGGCCGCGATCACGACGGTGCAAACGCGTGGATCGACCTTCGCCTTCATCCCCCGCTTCCGCCCGCTCCAGGGGGCGCAGTGGGAAGGCCGCCTGCTCCGCTTCAAGCTGTTCAACGAGTTCGCGGCCGGCTGCGACGTCAACGTGGACAAGAACGTGAAGAACTCCGTCAATCCCAACGGGAATGCGAGCTGCAACGACCTCTATCTGCAGGACACGAACAACAAGTACATCGCGGAAAGCACGGACGCAGGAGTCGGGGCCAGCAGCTTCTTCGTGCTCGACAATGGACAGCCGTGGAACCCGGCCGTCGTCACGGGGTGGCCGTTCGCCTCGGGCGCGGACGGCGGCATGGTTCCCGCCGTGCCGGTCTGGGAGGCCGAGCAGGAGCTGGAGACGCGCGTCACCTCCTTCATCGCCGGCGCCGCCGACGACCGCCTCATCTACACGGTGGCCCCCAACGCTTCCGGCGGGTACGACCCGACGCTGATCCCGTTCGACACCGCGCACGTCTCCGCGATCACCCCGTTGCTCAAGCTGGGCGGGTACCTGGGCGACTTCTGCTCCTCGCTCGCCGGCATGACCCGGCACACGTACGCGACCGACGACGATTGCACCACCGACGTCATCCAGTTCATGCGCGGCTACGACGTCATGCTGCAGAACTCGCTCAACCGCGCCGGTGCCGACGGAGGGTCGGTCATCAAGTACCCGCGGCCGAACGTGATGGGCGACATCTTCCACTCCTCGCCGATCCTGGTGACGCCTCCGTTGCCGAGCGGCCTCTGCTCGCTTGGCCTCAGCAACCAGTGCCTGCTCTCGCTCTACACGGACAACATGACGCCGGAGGCGCCGACGTTGGCGAGCTACCGGCACGCGTACGACGAGTACCAGGCGACCAAGGAGCACCGCACCGAAGCCGTCCTGGTGGGCGCGAACGACGGCATGCTGCACGCTTTCAACGCGGGCAACTGGGTGACCGGCGACGATCCCGATACGCCGCTGATCACCGAGACCGCGCATTACGACCTGGGCACCGGCAAGGAGATGTGGGCCTTCATTCCGCCCGATCTGCTGCCCAAGCTTCAGCGGTACATCATCAACACTCGCCACGAGGCGATGGTCGACGGCACGCCCATGGTGCGCGACATCTGGGTCGACGGCAGCGGCGCATCCAGCATCAAGGACGGAAAGCGCCAGTCCGACGAGTTCCACACCGTCGCCGTGGTGGGCGAGCGCGAAGGTGGCCGGCACTACTTCGCGCTGGATGTGACGAACCCGTCGGTTCCGAAGTACCTGTGGAGCTATCCGCTCCCCGGCACCGCCGAGGCCCTCAACTCGGGCGAGAGCTGGAACGACGTGGCGCCCGGCGCGCCGCCGATCGTCAACATCGTGGTGGCGGACAGCACGGGCCCCATCAACCGCGGCGGGTCGCGCGCCAGCGAGAAGTGGGTGGTGGGTATCAGCGGGGGGTTCGACACGGACCTGCTGCGCGGGCGCGGCATCCACCTGCTCGACACCTGGACGGGTCAGGAGGTCTTCCGGTTCAGCCGCGCCGATTCGACCGGCGCGACGGATCCGCGGCAGAACCTGTTCCCGGTCGCCTCGTCGCTCAGCTTCGCGGACATCGATCAGGACTTCGTCTTCGACACGCTGACGTTCGGCGACACGCTCGGCCAGATCTGGGCGATCAACCTGGCTCCGCCGGGCAGGGACACCACCGGCGACGGGATGTACGACAACTGGTTCGGCGGGCGGGCGTTCATCGAATTCAAGGGGTCGCCGCTCTGGCACCGGGCGCCGTTCTTCCAGCGCCCGGCCATGGCGGTGGTGCCGCAGCCGGGCGGACAGGCCATCGTGCGCGCGCTGCTCGGCTCGGGCAACCGCGACCAGATCAAGGATGGTCAGGGAGGCACCTGCGGGCTGTCCGACATCGATGCCTGCATGCGTCAGGACTGCACGGTCGACGTGCTCGCCAGCCGTCGGCGCATCGGACCCGCGCCGCTCGGCGGGTCTGGCGGCCACTACCAGACGGGAGAGTGGAAGTACACGTCGGGGAGCACCTCGCTCACCACGAATACGCTCGCGGTGACGCCGGGCGACACGCAGTCGAGCGCGACCAGCGACGTGGACGACGTCTCGATCCAGTACACGCTCACCTGCGGCGCCGAGACCCAGAACCACGACAACAGCATCTACTGCGACTTCGCCGGGGGCGCCGAATGCCCGCCCGACACCGGCAAGCCGCTCGGCACCAGGCTCCTCTGGACGCCGTCGGTCGCGCAGGAGTACACGCGCTTCTACTCCGTCCAGGTGTGGGGCACCGGCAGCCGTGCGCCGCCCACGACGCTCGCCACCGCGCAGAGCTACGATGCGGCCGCGCTCACCGACAGCAACCTGGTCGACGCGAGCACCTGCCCGCTGAACGCGAGCGCCGGCGCCTGCGCGTCGACGAGCGGCAACGGGTGGTTCGTCGCTCACAACCAGACGGTGACGCTGGGCGCAGTCACCCAGGCGCGCACGCCAGGCGACGAGAAGACCGGCTCGGCTTCCCTGATCCTCGCCGGATGCTCCCTGTGGAATACGCTCTTGCCCAACAACCAGGCGGTGCTCGCCTGCGACGGGTCGCTGCCCGCCGACAATGCCTTCGTCTACCAGGGAGATGCCCTCACCGGACACCTCCAGTGCGGCGTGGCGGGCTCCGCGACGGCGTCGGCGACGGTCCGCGCGGTACGCCGCGACACCAACGTCACTCCGCAGCAGTTCACCCCGGTGGTGTCGCTCAACCAGAAGACGGGCGACGTCGCGTACAGCGGCGTGAGCCTCGAGCCGGGTGCGCCGCCCCTCCAGGTGCAGGTCGGTGGAAACAACGTGATCGGCTTCATCAAGTGGCTCGAGGTCTCGCGCGCCACGCACGACTGCCGGCACTCGGGGAGGTGCCAGTAGCCGCCGTATTCGGCGGCTCTGTGCTTTTCACCTGGCGCTGACCGCCCGCTGCTCGGACGCGCCCACCGCGTCCAGCACCGCCTTGCGCAGCAGGTCGGGGGGCAAGAGCCCCTGCGCGAGGATGGCGTCGTGGAACGCGAGCGGCTCGAAGCGGGGGCCCAGCGCCCGCTCCGCGGCCGCGCGCAGGTCCATCAGCTTGGTGTAACCGTAGAAGTACGCGGTCGCCTGGGCGGGCGCGCGGAAGGTGAACCGGTCGACCTCCTCCGTCGCGAAGGCGGGCGAGAGCCCCACCTCCTTCTGCAGGAACTCGCGCGCCGATTCCGGCGTCCACTTGCCCGTCTGCAGCTCGGGGTCGACGAAGGCGCGCGCAGCGCGCTGCAGGCGCAGCTGCAGCGAGATGAGCTTCCCGTCGTCCGGCATGTAGGGCAGGGTGATTGCCTCCGAGTACAGACCCCAGCCCTCGACGTTCACGCTGTTGAATGCGAAGACCGCGCGCGCGACCGAGACGCCCTTCTCCACCATCGTGGAGAACTGCAGCTCGTGGCCGGGGCGCGCCTCGTGGGCGGTCAGCGTCCACGACGCCGCGTCGTAGTTGAAGTCGTCGTACTTCTGCTCCTTGGCGCCCGGGACGCTGAGGGGCAGCACGAACTCGCCCTGCTCGCCGGTGTTGCCCAGGAGGCGCGGCGGCATCATGTGCGGCGCGGGCTGCTGCGCGTTCTCCGCCGGTGTGCCGAGGCGGATGCGCGCCGGCCGCGAGGGCAGGGTGACCAGCCGCTGGCCGCGGATGACCTCCTAGAGTGCGGATCACGTCGCGGTAGTCGGTAGAGGCGAACCCATTCTGCCTGGCCACGCGCGCCGCCACCGTCTGCATCTCGCCCTGGATCTGCGCGAACGCCGCCCGGGCCTGCGCCGCGAGCTGCGCCGGCGGGATATCCACTCCCACCTGCTCCAGTCGGAACGCGTACAGCTCGGGAACGAGTCGGAAATCGTCCCGGGCGCGCGGCAGCACTTCGCCGCGCACGAACGTGGTGTAAGCGGTGAGCTGCTTCTTCAGCTCGGCGACGGGCTGCTCGTACCCGGCGATCTTGTACTCCTGGAAGAGCTTCTCGATTCCGTCGATGGAGAACCCTGCCGTCTGCAGATCGTTCTCCAGCTGGAGCTTGCTGGGCGGCTGCAAGCCGGGCTTGGCCAGGCCTTCCCGCGTCTCGCGCTCGGCGAGCTCCACGATCGAGGTGGTGCCGGGCTCGAGGCCCGCGTACTTGCGCACGCGCGCCAGCGCGGCCGGACGGCGCGCCGCCTCGGTCTGCGGATCGAGAAGGCCGCGCACGCTGAAGAACACCAGCCTCGCCAGGTTGTGGTACGGGACCTCGAGACGCTCGCTCAGCTCGGAACCGCGGATGCTCTTCCGGGCAGCATCCGCCAGGATGGCGAGGTCCTGCGCGACGAGCGGTTCCTTCTCGGTCCGGCGCAGCTCCTCGATCCGGGCCAGCGCCTCGCCGGTAGCCTTGCGCAGCCGCTCCTGATGGCCGGGGGTCAGGTCGGTGATGCGATCGTCCAGGCCCGGCTGGCCGAGCCGCGCGGCCTGCTCCGGCGCGAAGCGCGCCTGGACGGCGAGCAGGATCTTCGCGTTCTCGTTGCTGCGGGCAATCCACGATCGGTCGGCCCCGGTCGCGCCCGGCTGCGCGGCCGTGGTTGTCCGAGGCGCCGCTGCGTCCGGCGTGGGCTGTGCGTGGTTGCAGGCGGCGAGCGCAAGGAGGGCGGCGGCGCTTCGGGCAGCGTTTCTTCGCATCGTTCGGTCCTCGTCCGGGCGCTCCGGGCCCGCGGAAAGACCGGGGCTCTACTCTGAACCGCCCGCCCGATCAAGGAGCGCGCTACGCCCCGTACCCGCTCGGCCGCCCGGCGCGCCTAGACCCACCAACCATGTACCGGAGCCGGGGCGTTCCAGTGCTCGGCCGCGCCGATCCAGCGGGGAACGACGATCCGGGACTCGTACAGCCCGGCGCCCAGCGCGACGCCGAGGTTGATCACGAACAGCCACAAGAGAGCTCTCGAGACGGGTTCCGACACGTTGCGTTCCTCGGGGAGCAAGCGAAAGGCCCAGATTCTCTTCTGAATCCGGGCCTTTCGGTGAGTGAGCGCGGAAGGAATCGAACCTTCAACCTATGGATTAAGAGTCCATTGCTCTGCCAGTTGAGCTACGCGCCCCAAGGGGCCGGGCTGTCTACCCTCCCACGGGAGTTCCGTCAAGGCGGCACACGGTGCGGACCCAAGGCACGCGCCTTGCCCGCCCGTCGAGATTCTAGGCGGTCAGGGCGTCCGGTGTCTCACCCCCGGGGACCGCCCGTTGAGCACTGTGCGTCTGCGCACTCCGCTCGATGGCCGGCAACCGCGAGGCTGGGACAAAAAGCGAGGGCGCCCGCCGGCTCGCGACGAGCGCCCTCTCAGTACGTTTTTCCGCGCTGGCTAGGAGTCGAGCTCGCGCCTGGCCTCGCGGAGCTGCTTCTCCTCCTCAGGCCGCAGCTTTCCCCTGCGCTCGTTCAGGAAGCGCTCTGCCTCCTGGATCGCCGCGCGGCGGCTCGCGCTGTTCACGGGTTGCTGGAGCGCTCCGGTCTCGCTCCGCTCGTCCAGGCAGTGCTCTCCATCGAGGACGCGAAGCACTGGAAACCGCAGGCGGCGGCGTACCAACATGCCGAGCAGAAGCTGGGGTTCCGAGCGGATCAATTGGCGCTCGTCGCGGCCCACGCGTGGGACGTGCAAGGAGCGAAGCGTGCAGGGTGGCGAGCGGCGTGGGTGAGCCGCCTGGAAAAGCAGTTCCATCCCGCCATGCAGGCCGGGGACGTGACCGGAAGCACCGTCGAGGAAGCCGTTCGAGCGCTGCTCGACGGGCGGTGATCCTGGCGGCGCGCCTAGACGGGGCGTTGGTACGACAAAGAGAACGCTCTCAGCGCGGTCAGCAAGGCGGCCACAAGGATCGCAAGCCGCACGTAGTTCAGACGCGCCCACTGGGTCGCCACTGCGGCGGACGAAGGTGAATCCGGGGCGCGCATCAATCTGACCATCGTCGGGATGAAGTACGCGAAGGTGATCACTCGGTCTGCCAGAGCAGCGACCGCGGTGGCCAGCCACCAACCACGTACCGGAGCCGGGGCGCGCCACGCAGCGATCAGGTTCGCCAGGGTGAGCAACGTGAGCGGCACCGTGGTGACGAGCCCCCAGAACCTCCGGCCGGTATCGTCCTGGCGGGCCGCCTCGGCGTTCCAGTGCTGGGCCGCGCCGATCCAGCGGGGAACGACGATCCGGGAATCGTACAACCCAGCGCCCAGCGCGACGCCGAGGTTGATCACGAACAGCCACAAGAGAGCTCTCGAGACGGGTTCCGACACGTTGCGATCCTCGGGGAGCAAGCGAAAAGGCCCAGATTCTTTTCTGAATCCGGGCCTTTCGGTGAGTGAGCGCGGAAGGAATCGAACCTTCAACCTATGGATTAAGAGTTCGCCGCGCATGCGCCGCTTCGTGTGAAGCTAGGGTGTGGAGCGGCGCCCCGCGGCCCCGTTTGGCCCCCAAACTGTGGAGCAGGTGTGGAGCGGGCGCCCCTACCTGCGGGGCGGCGGCTTGAGCGCCCGCACCTGGGCTAGCTCG
>VBKO01000035.1 GCA_005888115.1 Deltaproteobacteria bacterium | reverse complement strand
TGCGCTCCATCTCCTTCTGCATCACGCGCCCGACCACCTGGTTGTTGAGCGGGTCGCGGGTCGAGGCGAGCAGCGTCACCTTGGCGCGGGTCTCGGTGGCGAGGGCCGCCCCGTCGGCGGCCTTGCGCATGCGCGCGAGCAGCTCGTCGACCGCGGTGCCCGTCTGGTCGCGGAGCCACGTCTGGATCTTGGCGTAGTCGGGAATGATGTTCGGTACCCTGCCGCCGTCCTTGATGACGCGGTGGATGCGCGCGGTGGGCTGGATGTGCTCGCGCATCAGCGCCATCGCCATGTCGAACAGCTCCATCGCGTCGAGCGCGCTGCGGCCCAGCCACGGCGAGGCGGCCGCGTGCGCCGTCTTCCCGAAGAACTCCACTTCCGTCGCGGTGAGCGCGAGGCGCGGCCGGGTGACCACCTGGTTCGCGCTCTCCGGGTGCCACGAGAGCACCACGTCGGTCTTGTCGAAGACCCCTGCCTTGAGCATGAACACCTTCCCGAGCAGCAGCTCCTCGGCCGGGGTGCCGAAGATCTGGATGGTCCCGGGCAGCTTCTGCTCCATGCGCGCCCGGTTCGCGGCGACGCCCGCGGCCACGGCCGACGTCCCGAGCAGGTTGTGCCCGCACCCATGCCCGGGCGCGCCCTCCTTCTCCGGGTCCTTCTTTGCCTCGCCCGGCTTCTGCGACAGCCCCGGAAGCGCGTCGTATTCGGCCATGATGGCGACGACCGGCGCGCCGCTGCCGGCGGTGGCGATGAACGCCGTCGGCATCCCGGCCACGTTGCGCTCGACCTTGAAGCCTTCCTTCTGGAGCAGATCTTCGATGGCCGCCGCCGACCTGTCCTCGTGGAGACCGGTCTCGGCGTACTCCCACAGCTGGCGGGACATCCCCTCCCAGCGAGTGCGGGTCTGGTCGAGATAGGCGTCGGTGGTCGATGCGGCGGCGGTGAGCAAGGCAAGCGCGAGCATGGGTGGGTTCCTCCCAGCGATCGCCGGAGCGTACACAAAACGCGCTATAGAGTCGCGCCATGCCTTCCCGGAACGCCACGCGCCCCGCGAGCGCGCGCATCGCGCGCAAGAGCGACGGCGAGCCCGAAGTCGCGCTCTCGCGGCGCGGACTGGAGCGGCTCCGCACCGGGCACGTCTGGGTATACCGCACCGACCTGCGCGCCCCGGCCGAGCTGAAGGGCGGGGAGGTGGTCCGCCTGGTCGACGATCGCGGATGGTTCGTGGGCAAGGCTTTCTACGGCAAACAGAGCCAGATCTCCGTCCGCCTGCTCACGCGCGAGGACGAGCCGATCGACGAGGCGTTCTTCGCCCGGCGCCTGGCGCAAGCCAGGGCGCTGCGCGAGGCCGCCGCGCCCGATCCCGAGCTGCGTCACGCGGGTCGCGTCGTACACGGCGAGGCGGACCTCCTGCCGGGCCTGGTTGTCGATCGCTACGGCGACTGCCTGGTGGTGCAGACCTTGATCGAGGCGACCGATGCGCGGCGCGAGCTGTTCGCCGACCTCCTCCAGGAGCTGTGGAAGCCGCGGGCGATCGTCGAGCGCAACGACGTGAAGGTGCGCGCGCACGAAGGGCTGCCCGCGAGGAAAGGCTTGCTCCGCGGCGCGGATCCCGGTCCGGTGGAGTTCCTGGAAGGCGAGGTGAAGCTCGTCGCGGACCTCCTCGAAGGCCAGAAGACCGGCGCCTTCCTCGACCAGGCGGAGAACCGCATCGAGGCGGGGCGATATGCGCGCGGGCGCGCACTGGACTGCTTCACCTATGGCGGCGCCTTCGCGCTGCATCTCGCGCGGCGTGCGGAGACAGTCACCGCCGTCGACATCAGCGAGCGCGCAGCCGAGGAAGGGCGGCGCACGGCCGCGCGCAACGGCGCCACGAACGTCACCTTCCAGGTCGCCAACGCGTTCGACCTCCTGCGCGACCAGGCCGACGAGGGACAGGTCTACGACACGATCGTCCTCGACCCGCCCGCCTTTGCGAAGAACAAGGCGTCACTCGCCGCCGCGCTGCGCGGGTACAAGGAGATCAACCTGCGCGCCTTCCACCTGCTCTCGCCCGGCGGCGTGCTGGTGACCGCGAGCTGTTCGTTCCACATCGACGAGCCCGCCTTCGAGCGCACGGTGCTCGGCGCCGCCGCCGACGCGGGGCGCTCGGTGCAGGTGATCGAGCGGCGCGGAGCGGCACGCGATCATCCGACGCTGCTCGGCGTTCCCGAGACGCGGTATCTCAAGGCCCTCATCCTGCGGGCGCTGTAGCGGCGAGCATCCGCGCCACCACGCCGACGAACAGATCGACCAGCTGTGGATCGAAGCGGAAGAGCTGCTCGCTGGTCATGATCCGCGTCGCCTCGCGCAAACCGTGCGCGGCGCGGAACGGCCGCGTCGTGGTGAGCGCGTCGAACGATTCGCAGATGGCCAGGATCCGCCCGGGAAGGCCAATCTCGGGCAGTGGGCCCTCGCGCGGGACCAGGTCCAGGTGGCACTCGTACGCGCCCTGCGCTCGCTCGAGCGCGGCCAGGGACACTTCGCCGTCGCGGAGGATGGCGCGCGCGGAGAGCAGCGGGCTCGCCTTCACCGCGCGCAGGCCTTTCTCGTCCAGCTTGCCGGACTTCTGCAACACGGTCTTGGGGATCGCCGCCATCCCCACGTCGTGGAACATCGCCGCCATCCCCAGGTCGTGGCGCCGCTTCTTGGAGAGCCCGAGCCGCGAGCCGAAGGTGATGGCGAGCACCGCCACGTTGGCGGCGTGCACTCCCCAGTAGCGGTCGCTCTCTTCCACCTTCACTCGGGCGAGCGCGAGGAACCGCATGGGCATCGAGCGCTGCAAATCGACCAGGTCCTGCACGATCCGGCCCGCGGTCCGGACCGGCAGCGGCGGCGCGCCCATCCGCAGCTGATGGATGGTCTGGTTCACGAACGCAGCGGCCGAGGCGTACGCCTCGGCCAACCGGGCGGTCCGCTCGCTGAGCCCGGAGGATCCCGCCTCCGGGCCGAGCCGCAGGCGCAGGACGGCGAAGGGTCGCGCCGGATCGCCGCGGTCGTCGAGGCGTGGAGGAGGCGCCGGACGAAACAGCCGCAGGAGGAGGCGCAAGTCCGTCTTCGGCGGAGCAAGCGAAGCACGCAGCCCCGTGACGCCGCGGTGGCGGAGCTCGGTGCGCAGCGCGGCGGCCAGCGGGACCGCGGCCGGCTGCAACCGGATCGGCTGCCCGTTGACGTGGAACGCGTCCCCCGCCAGGTCCAGCTCGAAGGTGCCGTCGCTGCCGAGCAGCTCGAGCATCGCCTGCTGGACCGCGTCGAGCTGGGCGGCGAACACGTCGTGCTCCCAGCTGTAGCTGCGCGCGTTGCGCAGCACGCTGCACAGGGCGACCAGCGCCTTCTCGCCGATGTGCTGCCGCTGCTCGCGGGTCGCTTCCGTCTCCGGCAGCACCTCGACCGGCGGCGGCGGCGGCCGCGGGCCCGTGCCCTTCATCGTTCACCCTCGCGGACTTGCCGCCGCGAGCGCAGCCGCTCGACCGCCGCCAGGCAGGCGGAGGAGACCGCCGGCGCGTGTCCGCGCTTCGGATCGGCCGCCTCCTCCAGGAGGCGCAGGGCGCTCATCGATCCGTCGGCCGCCAGCGCCTCCACGGCGAGGAGCTGCTCCTGCTCGGAGCGGCGCCGCTTCAGGAATCCCTTGGCGGGCCGGGTGAGCCGCTCGGAGAGGAACGCTCGGGCGCCCGGGCCGCCCAGGCGCCCGAGCGCGCGGTACAGCGCCC
This sequence comes from Deltaproteobacteria bacterium, assembly GCA_005888115.1. Classification (GTDB taxonomy): domain Bacteria; phylum Myxococcota; class Myxococcia; order Myxococcales; family 40CM-4-68-19; genus VBKO01. Next base: position 17,582 of record VBKO01000035.1, on the reverse strand, counting down.
CGAGATCTTCTTCCCCGAGCTTCGACGAAGACAGACGCTCGACGATCGCCGCCGCCGCCTCGTCCGGCGGCGCGCCGCTCGACGAGAGCGCCTCCGCGGCTGCGGCGCGCATCGGCGGGTCGTCGAGCAGCGGTGCGAGGCGCTCCAGCGCGAGTCGCGGATCGGAAGCGAGGAGCGGCACTGCGTTACGCCGGACCTCGGCGTCCGCGTTCGCCAGCGCCTCGAGCGCAAGCGCACCGCGCTCCGGTTCGGGGAGCGCAGAAAGGGCAGCCTGCGCCACGGCGGCGGGTCCGTCGCGCAGCAGCTCCGCGACGTCGTCCGGGCAGGAAGCGCATCGCTGCCCGGCGGCGGCCGCCAGCGCCGGAGCGACGTCTTCTCGCGCGTTGCGCAGCGCCTCGATCAATGCCGGGCCCGCATCGTCGGGCAAGAGCGCGGTCCAGGCGGGCAGGAGCTGCGCGGCCGCCTTGACCGGCGCGGTCGCCAGCTCGGCCGCGCGGCTGAGCCGCGAAACGTCAGCGAGCCGCCGCCCGACGAAGGCGCGGAACGACGGCGCGTGCGCGCCTCCCATGCGCGTCACGCCGTGAAGCGCCGCGACCAGCGCCGGCACGTCGGTCCGCCGTGCCATCTCGTCCAGCACCCGCCCGAACGACTCCTGCAGAGCCTCGAGGTCCCAGCCCGCCAGGTCCTCCTCCACGATCCGCTCGATGGTGAGCGCCGCGCGGCGCGCCACCTCGCTCCAGCTCTGCGGGTCGTTCTTGCGGTGCTGCTCTTCCGACCACAGGGGAGGCGGCTGCGTCCGGTCGAGCAGCGTGGCATCGGCGTCCACGTACTCGACCGCCTCGCTGGCGCGAGCGGCGAGCTGCTGGACCTCCTGGGCGAAGGCGGCGGCTGCGGGATGCGTGGCGTCCAGCCGATCGCCGCGCGCGGCGGTGTACTGGATGCCGCCCAGGTCGGCCTTCCACAGCTCCTCGACGGCGTCGCTCTCGCCTTCCGGACCGCCCGGAACGGCGGCGAGCGCGAAGGCGAGCAGGTCGGGCATCATCAGGCCGCGGCCGAAGGTCAGCGCGCGGACGCCGTCCCGGTAGAGGCGCGAGCAGAAGCCGGCGGCGCCCAGCTCGTCCGCGTAGACCCGCTCGCCCTCGAAGCGCAGCGCGCCAGGCTCGACGGCCACGGTGACCGTCCCGTACTTCTCGACGGCGTCGCGCAGCCCGGCCAGCGCCGGCTCGAGCGAGGAGGCATGTTGCTCGGCGCCGAGCGCGCGGCCGGGGATCCGCGCAAGCGCACGGCCGAGGCCGGCGAGGGCCCCGTGGACCAGGGCGGCGTCGGCGTCAGCCACGACCTCGAGTCTATCATGTGGTGCGGAGCCGCTCTCTTTCCAGGACCTCGCGCGCTTCCCGGACGCAGGCCTCGACTGCCTTGCGCTGCTCGGCCACCAATCGGTCGCGGTCCTCCATCTTGTGTCCGGCGACGGGGACCGGGGCGCCGAATACCACCGCGATCGGACCGGGCCGGAAGAGCGAGAACCCCTTCGGCGCGAGCACCTCGCGCGCTCCGGCGATGCCGATCGGCACGCAATCCAGGCCGCTGCCGAGAGCGGCCACGGCGGCGCCCTTCTTGAAGGGCAAGAGATCGTCCGTAGTCGAGCGCGTTCCTTCGGCGAAGAAGAAGAGGCCAACCCCTTGCAGCCCGCGCGAGATGCGCTCCCCGATCGTCTTGGCCGCGCCGTGAGAGTCGCGGCGGTCGATGAACACATGTCCCATGCGCCGCGCGGCCCATCCGAAGAGCGGGATCCTTCCCAGCTCCTGCTTGGCGATGAACCGCAGCGGCTCGGGCGAGACCGAGACGATCGCGGGCACGTCGATGTTGCTGGTGTGGTTCGCGACGAAGACGTAGCTGCGCGACCGATCGAGCGGGTGCACCCGCGCCACCACGCGCGCTCCGGCGATGAAGAGCACCAGGCGGCACCAGCCGCGCAGGAAGCGCTCGGCCCGCTCGCTCTCGCCGGCGAGGGCGATGGCGAGCCCGAACGGGATCACGGCGAGCGCGATGACCGGGACGCCGAGGAAGGTGCGCAGGGCGCGGCCGATCACGCGCGCCTCGCGTGCGGGTACTCTTCCGCGGCCGGGAAGCACAGCACGTCGCCGATCTCCCTCGCGCCGGTGAGCAGCATGAGGAGCCGGTCGACGCCCACGGCCACTCCGCCCGCATCGGGCATCGCCGGCAGCGCGGAGAGGAAGCGCTCGTCCAGCGGGAAGACGTCGCGGCCGAGTCGCGCGCGCTCGCGCTGCTCGGCCTCGAGCCTGCGGCGCTGCTCCGGCGCGTCGTTCAGCTCGGTGAACCCGTTGGCCAGCTCGAGCCCGGCCGCGTACAGCTCGAAACGCTGGGCGACGCGCGAATCGCCGGGGACCAAGCGTGCCAGCGCGGCTTGCGAGGCGGGATACCCCGTGAGGTAGGTCGGCCGCGAGAGCCCGAGCGCCGGCTCGATGCGCTCGAGGAGCACCTGGACGAAGACGTCGTCCCACGACGTGCCGGGCGCGGGCCGGACCCCGATGGTGCGCGCCGCCTGGGCGAGCGCATCCGCGTCGAGGGGCAACGGATCGAATCCGGCGTGGCGGACGAAGGCCTCGCGGCAGGTGAGTCGCTCGAACGGCGGGGTCAAGTCCAGCGGCGCTCCCTTGGCGCCGCGCCCGTGCCCTTGGCGCGCCGGGGCAGATGAGGAGCCGCTCAGCGCGCGCGCCGCTTCGGCGACGAGCTGCTCCAGGTCGGCCATGACCGCGTCGGCGTCGCCCGGCGCCGCGTAGAGCTCCAGCAGCGTGAACTCGGGATTGTGCGAGCGCGACATCTCGCCGTCGCGGAAGACGCGCGCCATCTGCCAGATGCGACCGAACCCGCGGGCGACCAGCCGCTTCATCGCGTACTCGGGGCTGGTGTGCAGATGCAGCCGCCGCGTGCCCTCCACCCCACCTGGAGGCACCGGCGGATCGGGAGTGAAGGACGTCTCGAAGGGCCGCAAGTGCGGCTCCTGGCCGGCGACGGGGACCGCGATCGGCGTTTCCACCTCCAGGTACCCACGGGCATCCAGGCCGTCGCGCAGCGCGCGGAGCAGCACGGCGCGGCTGCGCGCCATGGCGAGGTCGGCGGACATGCCACCTCGTTGTACCCCGGAGCACGCGGCCGGCGAGCGAATTCCGGCGCGGGCGCGCGTGGAAATCTCTTGCCGCGCGCTCCAGTCGATGCGAGTGGAAAGGGACTCGATGAGAACCACGTTCGCCCTCCTCTGCGCCTGCGCGCTGGCCTGCGGGCATGCGCCGAAGGCTCCGCCCCCCTCGGCGCCCGCGAGCAACGGCGCGCGCCAGCGCCCCGTCCTGCCGCCTCCTCCCGACGACCCGCGCGATTTCGCGGCCGAGCTGTCGGAGGAAACGCAGGCCCTGCTGCGCGCCGAGGGAGACCTGCTCTGGACCCGGTGGACCAGCGGGTCCGGGCCGCTCCCGTCCGGCGCGCTCGCCGACCATCCCCGCCTGTTCCAGCGCGAGGCGGTGGCCGCGGTCGCCAGCGCCGCCGGCTCCGCGCGCAAGCCCGCCGACGAGCTGGCCCTCCGGCTGCTGCACGGGACCCTGGCGACGCTGCAGATCTCCCGGGAAGCGGCGGCCGAGACCGACGCGCTCGAGCGGGCGCGCGCGGCGCTCACCTTCGCCGCGCCGGGGGATGCGCGCGCCGAGCGAGGGGAGCGCGACCTGGACCGACTGCTCACCGACGAGCCCAGCGCGCAGAAGCGCGCGGCAATCGCGCAGGCCGAGGCGAAGGCAGCGCAGCCGGTGGCGCCGCTCGCTCTGGCGCGCGATCAGGCGGTCGCCAAGGCGATGGCGCGGCTCGGCCTCCCGGGCTGGGACGAGCTGATCGCCGAGATGCACCAGGCCAGTCCCACCGAGCTGGCCGAGCTGGCGGAGCGCACGCTGGCGGCGACCGACGCCACCACCCAGAAGGCGGTCGGCGGGACCGCGCAGCGGAACCTCGGAGTGACCGTCGACCGGCTCCGCCGCGCGGATCTGCCGCGGCTGCTCCGCTCCGCCGCCGCCGACGCGCAGTTCCCGCCCGGAAAAGGGTGGGCTTCCGCGCAAGCGACGCTCGCGGCCGCAGGCGCCGACCTCGGGCGGGTCCGCATCGACGCGGAGCCGTCCCCCTCGAAGGCGGCGCGCCCGCTGGCGCTCCTGGTCGATCCGCCGCGCGACGTGAGGCTTTCCGTGCGCCCGACGGGAGGGCTCGAGGAGCAGCGCGCGGTGCTGCACGAGGCGGCGCGCGCCGCCGGAGGAGCAGCCATCGACGTTCCGCGCTGGGAGCTTGCGCAGCTCGGTCCGGGATCGGCGGCGGAGGGCGTGGCCCAGCTCTTCGAGGAGCTGGCCGGCGACCCCGCCTGGCTGCGCGAGCAGACCGCGATCCGCGGCGAGCCGCTGGACGACCTCGTGCACACGCAGGCCACCCGCCGCCTGCTCGCGGCACGCAGGGCAGCGGCGATGGTGCTGTTCGAGATCCGCCGCCGGCAGGGTCCGGAGACGGCCGAGGCGAATGCCTCGCTCTACCGCCAGCTCCTCCAGCGGGCCACCTTCGCCGCACTCGCTGATGACGATGCCGCGCGCTGGGCGCTCGAGGCGGACGGCTGGCTGCGGGCCGCGACGCAATTGCATGGCGCGCTGCTCGCCGCGCAGCTGCAGCTCCTGCTGGAGAAGACCCCCGCCGGGAGCGCGCCCGCGGTCGGGTCGAGCGACGGAGCGAAGCCGCCCCCGCAGACGCCCTGGTGGCACGAGCAGGGCACCAGCGTCGTGCTGCGGAAGGTCTGGGCGCAGGGCCGCAGCGGGACGGCGCAGGACGCGGCGCGCGCTCTCGGCGCCGCCGCGCTCGATCCGGCGGCGCTGGCCGCGGTGGCGGACAAGCAACTCTCCTACAACGCGCCCGAGGCTCCACCGCCCACCCAGCGGCCGGACTACAAATACATGCAGGGCGACAAGAAACGCCGCCGCCGCCACAAGAAGTGATCCGCGATCCCGACTCAAAGCGATCGTTTAGTCCGCGTCAGGCGCGGGGGAGGCTGAGGCTGAACACGGTGCCGCGGGGGCCGCTGTGGCGAAGAGGCGGTCGCGGATCGCGGGGTCGACTCCGGGGCCCTCGTCGGCGACGCTGGCGTCCCATCCGACCGATCCGGGCGAGACCTCGACCAGGACGCGCGCGCCGTCCGGCGAGTGCTGCACCGCATTCCCCAGCAGGTTCTCCAGCGCCCGCCGCAGCCACACCGGATCGCCGCGAACCGGCGCGCTGTCCGGCGCGTGCAGCTCGACGCGAACTCCGCGGCGGGCGGCTTGCGGCGCCTGGGCGTCGATGGCCTCGCGCGCGATGCCGCACAGGTCTACCTTGCGCCGCTGCGCCTGGATTCCGCGCGCCTCCAGCCGCGCGAGCGAGAGCAGGTCCTGGGTGAGCACCTGCAGCTTGTCGGCGCTCTCGCGGATGCGCAGCGCGAACCTTCGCGCGGTCTCCGGCTCGTCGGCGGCTCCTTCGGTGAGCACCTCGGCGGAGGCGCGGACCGAGGCGATCGGGTTCTTCAGCTCGTGCGAGAGGTCGGCGACGAAGTTCTCCAGCGCGTGGCGCTGCTCCAGCTCGCGCCGCATCGACTCCAGCGCCTCGGTCAGCTCGCGCACCTCCCGCCCGCGCGGCCGGGGCAGCGCCGCCTGCCTTTCGCCCGAGGCGACGCGCTGCGCTGCTCGGGTCAGCCGCTCGATGGGACCCGCCACCGCCTGGCCGATGAGCACCGCCACCACCGCCGACGCGAGCGCGAGGATGAAGGCGAGAAGCGCCACTTTCGGGGCCACGTCGTTCATCAGCGCCACCATGCCGAAGGTGGCCTTGCGCACGCGCACGAATCCCTGGTCGCGGATGGGCGCGCTGGCCACCACGATCTGCACTCCGGGGCGGTCCTGCGCCTCTCCGACCGCGACCACCGTGCGGCCCTGCGCGTCGACGATCTCGACGTGCGTTGCGATCTCGCTGTGGGTGAACGCGGGCAGGACGCGCGAGAGCTGCTGCGCCGCGTGGACCAGGTCGCCGCCAGCCGCGTCCAGCTCGCGTGAGGCGAGCTCGGCCAGAACGCGCGCCTCGTCCTGGGCGCCTCGCTGGGCGAACACCGAGGCGCGCGCGGTGAACCGATCGATGACGATGACCGCGAAAGCGGCCGAGAGCGTCAGCGTGGTCGCGGCAAGGGGGAGGAAGACTTGCAGGCGGAAGGAGAGGCCGCTGCGCCGGGCGGCGACGAGCCGCGAGATGGTCAGGGCGAGGCCGACGAGGAAGACGAGCGCCAGCAGGGCGAGAAGGCCTTGCCTGCCCAGCGTCACGGCTCGTCCCTCAGCCGGTATCCCACTCCGCGCACCGTCTCCAGGAGCTTCGGATCGCCGCCCGCTTCCTCCAGCTTGCGGCGCAGCGCCTTGACGTGGACGTCCACCGTGCGATCGCCGACCACCACGTCGCTGCCCCAGACCGCATCGAGAAGCTGGCTGCGCTCGAACACGCGCCCGGGCGCCTTGAGAAAGGCGGCGAGCAGGTTGAACTCGGTGCGCGACAGCGCCAGCTCGGTGCCGGCGAGAGCGGCGCGCCGCGTGCGCGGATCGACGCGCAGCCGTCCGGGGCCCTGCAGCGGCGGCTCCTCCTGCGGCCGGTCGCCGCGAAAGCGGCGCAGCACGGCGCGCACGCGCGCGACCACCTCGCGGGGCGAGAAGGGCTTCAGCACATAGTCGTCCGCGCCCATCTCCAGCCCCACCACCCGGTCGGTCTCCTCGTCCCGGCTGGTGAGCACGATCACCGGCACGTCGGAGCGCGCCCGCAGCGCCCGGAGGAAATCGAGGCCACTGCCGTCGGGGAGGACGAGGTCCAGGATGATCAGATCGGCGCCGGCGCCGCGCTGCTCGGCGTCGCGCAAGGTAGCGGCCTCGGCGATGCCGAACCCGTCCCGGCGCAGCGCGAACGCCAGGCTCTCGCGGATGGCTGGCTCGTCGTCGACGACCAGGACGACCGGCACGGAGCTTCTCCTACGGCGGCGCGCCGAAAGTGGTGGAAGGCGGCGGCTGCGCCGGCGAGGGCGTGCCACCGCTGTGGCCGGCGGGGACCGGAGCAGGCTGCGCCGCGCCGTTCTGTCCGGCGACCGGCGCCGCCGCCGGCTGCCCCTGCTCGCGCCGCTCGGCCACGGTGAGCGCGAACTTGTTGTTGCGCGATTCGACGACCCGCAGCCGCACCGAGGGGCCGAGCGCGGTGCGCAGCACGGTGAGGCGCGCCTGCTCGACCAGGAGCCACTTGCGATCGCCGGGTCCCGCCATGAACTCCCCGAGCTTCTGGTTCTCCCTGAGCTGGCGCACGCGGTTCCTCGAGTAGAACGTCTCCCCGCGCCAGTTCATCAGATAGGCGCCGATCGGCTCGTCGGCGGCGCTCTTCTGGTAGTACTCCCAGAACAGGTCGCGCTGCGTCCAGTGGGGCGAGAGAGCGCGCCAGTGGAACCAGCCGAGGAACACGGCGAAGGCGACCGCCAGCGCGACCAGGCTGCCGATCAGGATGGAGCGGTCTTGCGGCGACTCTTCGGTCGCGAGCGGCGCCCCGTCCATGCGCTCGCGCCAGGCGGCGAAGAGCCTCGCGCGGCCCGCCCTGGTCGGGAATGCGCGGACGAACCTCCACGCCTGCGCGGCGCGATCGAGCAGCCACGGAGAGAGCGCCACCGCCGGCGCCGCGTAGAAGAGCATGGTGAAGACGCCGCGCGGGTCCGTCTCGCGGTCCGGGTACGGGCGCTCGTAGTTGAAGACGAACATGTCCGTCACGTGCTTCGGCGTCAGGGCCAGATCGTGCGCCACCAGCGCGTACAAGAGCGCGCCGGCAAAGACCTCGCCCGCGTGGGCGCGCAGCCCCTCGTCGAGCACGCGCTCGAGCCACATGCCGCACAGGAGCAGGAGCGGCGGCATCACCGGGAACGCGTAGTGATGGAACTTCGTCGCGCTGAGGGCGAACACGGCGAACCCGATCAGGACCCAGAGCAGGACGAAGAAGAGCGCCCGGTCGCGCGTCGTCTGGGGCCTGATCGCGCGGCGCGAGAGCACGCTCCCGAGCGCGCCCGGCAAGGCGAACACCCAGGGGAAGCAGTCGAAGCCCAGCTGCTCGATGAAATAGGTGAAGGTGCCGCCGGGCGTGCTGGTGTAGACGCCCGTGACCAGCCGCTTGAAGTGATCGTGGACGATGAAGCGCTCGAAGAAGCTCTTGCCTTCGTCGTCCTTCCCGGGGAAGGCGAACATGGTGAAGTACCAGGGGGCCGCGATGGCGAGCACGATCAAGGTCCCGGTGATCAGGCGCAGGCGCCGCAGGCGGTGCCACTCGCCGGTGGCGATGCAGTACAGGAGCGTCACGGCGCCGGGGAGCGCGAAGCCGAGCAGGCCCTTGGAGAGCGTGGCGAGGCCGACGAAACAGTAGAAGGCGATCGCCCAGCCGGGGCCGGCCTGCTCCGCGAAGAGCGCGATCATCAGGCAGGCCATCGCCGCCGAGAGCAGTCCCACGAACATCGGATCGGGCACCGCCTGCCGCGCCAGCATGACGAAGAGAGGCGCGGTCAAGGTGGCGACCGTGCCGAGCAGGGCCGCGCGGCGAGAGATGAGGCGGCTCGCGGCCACGAACAGCAGGATGGCGCCGAGCGCGGAGATCGCCGCGAACGGCAAGCGAACCCCCCACTCGGTGAAGACGCCCACCCAGCGGTCGGGACCGTCGCCGTTGACGGCGAGCATCCCCGCCGCCATCAGCCACAGGTCGAGCGCCGGCTTGGAGAAGAAGTACGCCGACTCCCACCACGGATGCAGGTAATCGCCGCGGGCGATCATCTCGCGCGCGACCTCGCCGTAGTGCGGCTCCCACGGGTCCCAGAATCCCGTCGCCCCCAGCCAAGGCACGAAGAGCAGCGCGGCGAATGCGCAGAGCGCCACCACGCAGCGCTGCTCGCCGGAGAGCGGCGAGAGCCAGCGCAGCCACGGTGTCCTCAGCACGGCTTCCGGCAGCGCGTCGCCCCACTGCGGGGCAGGCAGCTCGGGGACGGGCTGCGGCTCGGGTGCGGTTGCGTGCAGTCTCGGGGAGCGCGCCATCCCCGGGCGGGGTAACACGGCCTCCCCCGAGCAGCAAGGAGGCGCGCTTGACCTCGCCGACTCTTGCACGCGAGCATCGCCGAGGTGCGAGCCGCCCCTACCTTGTTGTGCCTGGTCCTCAGCGCCGCCGCGTCCGCGGCCGACCATCGCCAGCATGCCCGAGCGTCGGAGGGCACGACTGGGAGTTCGATTCCGATCGCTGCGACGCCGACGGCGAGCGCCGCGCCGGACGACGCGCTGGGCGTGGGCGGACTGGCGGCCCAGCAAGCTGCGTCCGTGGCGCGAGCCCGGCGCGCCCGCGCCGCGCCATGGATCGCCTTGGGCGCCGGGGCGCTGGCGGCGGGCGGGGCAGCGCTGTGGTGGGATGGGGCGCGGATCTCGGACGACCTGCACGCGCGGTTCGCCGCCGGCGATCTGACGGCCGCGGACGGGCCGAGGTACGGGCGGGCCCGGCGCGAGTCGATCGCTGGGCGGGCGATGGTCGCGGGCGCGGCCGTCCTCGGGGCGGTGGCGGTGGCGCTGTGGTGGTGAAGAGCGCTGGCGCCGGATGGGGCATGGCCGCGGGAGTGGCGCTCGCGCTCGCGGCTTGTGTTCCTGATCCGGGTGGGAGCTGCAGCGCCGACGCCGACTGCGGCGGCGGGGCGGCTGGATCGTTCTGCGCCGAGGGCGTCTGCCAGTCCCCGCCTCTCGCCTCTTTCGAAGAGATGCCACGCACGGTGTTCGGCCGCGCGCAGACCGCCACGGTGCGCGTCCGCGTCGAGCGCGCGCACGGCGGCGCCGACGCGGCGAGCGGATCGCTGCGCATCAACGGGCACATCGTGCAGGCGGTACGGGAGGCGGGCGGCCGGCTACGCTTCGACGTGCCGCTCCAGCTCGGCCCCGCAGGCGTCGAGGCGAGCGTCCCTCTCGAGATCTCGGTGCTCGACGATCTCGGGCACGCCACGGTGCTCACCGACGCGCTCGCCCTCGACGACCTGGCGCCACGCGTGTTCATCGACGCGGACACCGTGCCTTCGCATCCGGTGCCGCGCGGTGCCGTGGTCCAGCTCCGCGTCCACGTGTTCGACGGCTGGGCGGTGACGCTGCTCGGCTCTCCGACGACGCCGTCGCGTCAGCTCGATGGCGCGTTCCTGATGGCGGTGGACACGGGGGCAATCGATCCTTCGGCCACGACGGCCGAGGCCGTGGTCACCGCGATCGACTCTGTCGGTCTGCGCGCTTCGGCGTCCGCGCGCTTCGCGGTCGCGCGGTAGAGCCCCGCTCAGGGCGCGGCGGGCACCACCGGCCACCGCACCGTGCGCGCGATCCTTTCCGCCAGCCCGGTCGGTCGTTCCGACAACGGCTGCAGGACCAGCACCGCGAGCGCGGTGCGGTCGCGTTCCGCGCAGACCATCTCGAGATGCGCCTGCCCGTCCTCGCCCAGCACCGTCGCGACGACGCGCACGGTGCCCGCCACGTGCCCGCGCTGCGGGTCCGCCACATCCACCCCGCGCAGCGCGCCCACGTCCGCCAGGCGCCACAAGTTGCGCGCCACCGCGCCGCGCGCCAGGTCGGACGCGCCCCGGCAGGTGGAGGCCGACAGCAGGGTCACCGAGCTACGCCACAGCGTGGTGAGCCCGTTGGTGTACGAGATCTCCTCCGGAGATGACGCCGCCTTCCGCCAGGCGAGCGGTACTTGCACGCTGCTCCCGAGCGGGCCTTCGCGCGCGGCCCCCAGCACGGGCAGCGCCGGCGCGGCGAACATGCCCATGGACACCGTGCCCAGCAGGGCGCCGGTCGCGCCGGCCAGCCGGCGCGCCGCCGCTTCGCCGGGCCACAGCCGCGGGCTCAGGAACAGCCCGCATGCCGCGCCCGCCAGCAAGCCGCCGCCATGGCCCCAGTTGTCCACGCCCGCCGATCCCAGACCGGCGAGGAACAGCGCGAACAGCCAGGGCAGGAGCCTCAGACCGAAGTGCGCGCGCAGCCGCCCGCGCACGGCGCGCCGCCAGCCGAAGGTGGCGGATGCCCCCAGAACTCCAAAGGCGATGCCCGACGCGCCCAGCGAGATCGAGTCCGCTCCCACCGCCGAGGCGACCGTGGTGCTCAGCGCGGTGAAGATGATCAGCGCCAGGTAGTCGGCCGGGCGCACCGCCCTCTCCAGCGCGCCGCCCACGTTCCAGATGGCGAAGGCGTTGAATGCGAGGTGCAGCAGATCCTTGTGCAGGAGATTCGCCGAGAGCAGTCGCCAGGTTTCGCCGCGATCGAGGATGAGCGGAGTGGCCTTGGCGCCGTAGGCCAGCAGTCCGGAAACGGACAGCGCGCCCCGCATCCCGCCGGCCGCCAGGAGCACCCAGGCGCACGCCAGCAGGAAGAGCAGCGTGACCCAGGGGACGCCGGAAACGGCCAGCAATTCGCGCGTAGACCCTGGACGCAGCGCGGCATTCTCAGCCGTCGGGGACCCGACAGTCGCTTCTTCCGTCCATGCGGGCATGTGCACTAGGATGAGCACTGAGGGGGCTACGCGGCAGGCCCTCGCTCAACACACGCCCCAGGCAGGAAAGCGCTTGGGGCGGAGGACCTTCATGAAGCTCATCATCGAGGACGACGAGGGACGCAAGACCGTCGTCCCGCTCGTGCGCGAAGAGATCACCATCGGGCGCCAGGATGGGAACACCATCAAGCTGAGCGAGCGCAACGTGTCGCGGCGCCACGCGCGCCTGAAGAAGGACAACGGTTCGCTGCTCATCGAGGACCTCGGCTCGTACAACGGCGTGCGCGTCAACGGCGAGCGCATCGCCGGGCCGACCCGGGTCAAGGAAGGCGACCTGATCGAGATCGGCGACTACGATCTCGGCGTCCAGGGGCGCATCGAGTTCCCCACCACTCCTCCTCCCGCCCAGCCGAAGATCGGCCGCACGACCATCCCTCCGGGCGCGATGGCGCAGAGACCCGCGCCGATCACGCCCGTAGGGACGGTTCCCGCCGCGGCGATCGCCGAGCCGGCCGCTCCTCCGCCGTCCGTCCCCGCCAGCGCCGCGATGCCGGCGGCGAGCGCGGGCGGCGCCACGGCGATCATCCGCGTCAGCGACATCCTCAAGGCGGCCCCGCAGATCGACGTGCGCGAGCTGCAGAAGGGCGAGATGCCGCGTCTGGTCGGCCTGTCGGGAAACGTTCGCGGCAAGGAGTTCTTCCTCATGCGCACCGAGGTGAAGATCGGGCGCAGCGAGGAGAACGACATCGCCATCGACCACCAGTCGATGAGCCGGCAGCACGCGCGGTTCGTGCTCGAGGACGCCATCTGGAAGGTAGTGGACAACAAGAGCGCCAACGGCGTGCACATCAATGGGGAGCAGTACGCCATCAGCGCCGTGAAACCAGGCGACACGGTCGAGCTCGGGCACCTCAAGTTCCGCTTCTGCGCACCGGGCGAGAAGTTCACGCTGGCCTCGGAGAAAGCCGAGGAGGGGAAGCCGGGGATACGCCCGACGACCGCGGAGCTGATCGCGGGCGTGCGCGAGAGCGCGAAGCCGCTTGCGGCAAGGAAGGCCAGGCTACCGCTGGCCCTCGGCGCCGCCGCCCTCGTCGCCGCGGCGCTGGTCGCGTTCCTGCTCTTCGGGAGGGCGCGGCGGGGGGACGAAGGGGGCGAGGGCGAGCTCTCGGCCGCAGAGGCGACCAAGGCCGGCGACCGCGAGTTCAAGAAGCACGACTACCTGAAGGCGGTCGAGTACTACGACGCCGCCGCCGCGAAGGGCGAGAAGCCGGCGAACCGCGCCAAGGCCCAGGACGAGGCGCGCGCGCAGGAGGTCGATCAGGGGCTCGACAGGGCAATCGCGGCGAAGGAATTCGACAAGGCGCGCGCGCTGTACGAGAAGTGCGCCACCGAGACGACCTGGTTCTGCGAGCGGGTCCGCGAGAAGGGTGACCAGGTGAAGTCCGGCTACGCCGCCGCGCACCTCGCCAAGGCGCTGCAGGCCAAGGCGCAAGGGAAGGTCGAGGCCTGCAAGCTGGAAGTCCAGCAGGTCCTCGCGCTGGATGCAGCGAGCGCCGAGGCCCAGGCGCTGACCTGCGCCACGCAGCAGGCGCAGGCGGAAAAGGCGGCTCCGGCCCGGCACGAGGGCGGCGGCGTTTCGCAGGCAGGCCGCGATCAGAAGGCGTACCAGCTGATCCAGGAGGGCAATGCCAGGGTGAGCGCGAAGGACTTCGGCGGCGCCGCCGCGAAGTACCAGGCCGCCATCGATCTGAGGCCGAGCAAGCAGTACGTGGGCTATGCCTACCGCGGGCTCGGCACCGCCGCCGTCTACGCCGGGGACACCAAGGCGGCGGTGAAGTGGTACAAGCTCTACATGCCGTTCGCGGACGACGCGACCAAGGGCCAGTTGCAGCAGCTCATCGACAAGTTCGGCGGGTAGTCGCCCGCCCACGGTCGCCATGGGGCGGCGCTGCGCTCTTGGAGAGGCGGTCAGGCGGCACGGAGGCGATGAAGCTGATCATCGAGGACGACGAAGGTCGCCGCACCGTCGTCCCGCTGTTCCGGGACGAGCTCGTCATCGGCCGCGCCGAGGGGAGCCTCGTGCGGCTCACCGACAAAGACGTGTCGCGGCGTCACGCACGGCTGTTGCACCGGAGCGGCCGGTTCTACCTCGAGGACCTGAACAGCTTCACGGGCGTCCGCGTGAACGGCGACCGCGTCCGCGGGACGCGGCAGGTCCGCGAAGGCGATCTGATCGAGATCAGCCAGTACGATTTGAAGCTCGAGGCCGGCCCGGACGAGAAGGCCCCGCCGGATCCCGGCGCCGCCGGCGAGACCACCGTGCCCATCCGCGGCGCGCGGCGCGCATGGTCCCGGAGCCGCGCGCGCACTGCGACCTTCGTCCTGATCGTGCTCGTGGCCGCCGCGGTCGCTACGGCGCTCTGGTTGCGCGAGGTCCGCGGCGGGGAGGATCGGTCGCCGGCGAGCTCCGCCGGTGACTCGACGCCCGGCACGCGCTCCACGCAGTCCAGGACGACGAACACGGATCGGATTTCGAACCCGGAGCAAAATACAAAAACGTCGCGTGACTCCGCGCCCCCGGATCCACGCGGCGACGTGCGTTAGATGCCTACACCCATCCGTTGACCGCTTCAGCGCCGACGGATAACAAGCTTGGCCGTACCGTAGGTACGTTAGACTTCAGTGCGCGTCTCAACAAGGGGGGCTACGGTGGACATCCGAATCCTCGTTGTCGACGACGACCAGGACTCCGTCGATCTGGTCGAAAAGATCCTCAAGAAGGACGGCTACCGCGTCCTCACCCTCACCGACGGGCGCAAGGTCGAGGAAGAGATCCGCAAGAACGACATCCATCTCGCCGTGGTGGACTTGAAGATGCCCGAGGTTTCGGGCCTCGACGTGGTGGAGATGATCAGGCACCACGATTCCGACTGTGCCGTGATCCTGATGACGGGCTACGCCACGCTCGATTCGGCGGTCTCGGCGCTGCGGGGCGGCGTGGTGGACTACCTGCGCAAGCCGGTGCGCGAGGACGAGCTGCTCGGAGCAGTCCGGCGGGCGCTGGCGGCGAAGGGGCTCGCCCTCTTGCCGGAGGAAGAGCTGCACCGCAACATCGGGTCGGCCATCCGCGAGCTGCGCAAGAAGCGGACCCTGACGTTGAAGCAGCTCGCCAAGCGCACCGGACTCTCGGTCAGCCTCCTCTCGCAGATCGAGCGCGCCGAATCGAGCGCCAGCGTCACCTCGCTCTACAAGATCGCCCACGCCTTGAAGATCCGGCTCCCCGAGCTGTTCTCCCGCGTCTGACGGCCTCAACGATCACCGCGGAGGCGCTGAGGACGCGGAGTATTCTTTTTTCGAGAAACCGATCCTCCGCGCTCTCCGCGCCTCCGCGGTGATCTCTTGAGTCCCTTACTTGGCGAGGACGACGAGGACCTCGCCCTCGCTGACCGGCTGCCCTTCCTTGCAGCGCACCTCGGACACCTTGCCGTCCTCGGGCGCTTCGACCGGCATCTCCATCTTCATCGATTCGAGGATCACCAGCACGTCGCCGGCGGACACGGGGTCGCCGGGCTTCTTCTCGATCTTCCACACGGTGCCGGTGATGTGGGCGGGCACGTCGATCAAGGCGGGACCTCCGGGTCGAGGCTTGCGGCTTTGCGGCTTGCCGCTCGCGGTTCCCTTCAAGCCAGCTTCTCCAGAAAGCGGGTGTCCAGATCACCGCGGGCGAAGGCGTCAGAGGCGGCGACGCGGCGGTGGAGCGGGAGGTTGGTCTTCACTCCCTCGACCGCGAAGGCGTCGAGCGCGGCGCGCAGCCGCGCGATCGCTTCGCGGCGCGTCGGAGCGTGCACCACCAGCTTGGCGAGCAGCGAGTCGTAAAAGGGCGTCACTGTGTCGCCGGCGCGATACCCGGCGTCGATGCGCACGCCGTCGTGGAACCGGCCATCGGCGGGCACCGGCGTGTCGAACCGGACGATCCTGCCGGGAGAGGGAAAGAACTTCACCGGGTCCTCGGCGTTGACGCGGCATTCGATGGCGTGGCCGCGCGTCTTCACGTCGTCCTGTCCGATGGGCAGACGCTCGCCCGCCGCCACACGGATCTGCAGCTGCACCAGATCGAGGCCAGTGACGGCCTCCGTCACCGGGTGCTCTACTTGTAGCCGCGCGTTCAGCTCGATGAAATAGACCTCGTCTCCCACCAGGAGGAACTCGCAGGTGCCGGCGTTCGCGTATCCGACCGCGCGCGCCGCGGCAAGCCCTGCGTGCAGCAGCTTCTCGCGGACGTGCGGCCGCGGCGACGGCAGCTCGAAAGCGGTGGCGGGCGCCTCCTCCAAGATCTTTTGGTGCCGCCGCTGGATGGAGCACTCGCGCGCTCCGAGGTGCAGCGTCAGGCGATCGTCTCCCAGCACCTGCACCTCGACGTGGCGGGGCGCCGGGAAGTAGCGCTCGAGGTACACCGCGTCCCTGCCGAACGACGCGCGCGCCCGGTCGGCGCAGGCGCGCAGCGCCTTGACGAGCTCCGGCTCGTCGTTCGCCACCTGCATGCCGATGCCGCCGCCGCCCCCGGCGGCCTTCACCAGCAGCGGGAACCCGAGCGCGCGCGCCTCGTCGAGGGCGGCGTCGGGCGTCACGTGTCCCTCGGATCCCGGGGCGACCGGCACACCCGCGTCGCGCATCACGGTGCGGGCCTGCGCCTTGTCCTTGATCGCGCGCATCGCGCCGGGCGGCGGGCCGACGAAGACGACTCCGGCCGCGGCGCAGGCCTCGGCGAAGCTCGCCTGCTCGGAAAGAAAGCCGTATCCGGGATGGATCGCCTCGGCGCCCGTGCGTTTCGCGGCGGCGAGGATCTTCTCCGCGTCCAGATAGCTCTCGCGCGCGGGAGCCGGGCCCAGGCGCACTGCCTCGTCGCACTGCTCGACGTGCAGGGCGCGCTCGTCGGCGTCGGAGTACACGGCGACGGTGCGGGCAGCGAGCGCGCGCGCCGCGCGGGCCACGCGGCAGGCGATCTCACCGCGGTTGGCGATGAGCAGCTTGTGGAACACGTCGAGCTCGCCTCCGGCGGAACGGGTCCAGAGCACAGCGCCGCCTGACCGCGCTCCCCAACAGAACAGCGCCGCCTCATCGGCGGCGACTGCCGGCGGCGGCCGGGCGGCGGAGCATACTCCACCCGGGCATGCGCCGCTCACGTTGACCGGGCACGTCGTGCGCGACTAACCTGTGCGCGCTCGAAGTTCCTCCGGAACGGGATGGCCAAGGCGATGCGGCATGCGCGGGGCGGGAGACGGCGGCGGGTGCGGCCTACCGTGGTCGTCGATCTCTCCTCGGTGCGTGAGCAGCGGCGGCGCGAGCTGGCCGAGCGGCGGGTGCGCTCGGTCATGGACGGGAACCGGGCCGCGCTCAGCCGGCTGTTCGCGAGCGGGCTCATCTTCACCCAGAAGGGCAGCCGCGCCGGACGCGAGCTGCTCCGCGAGCACCAGACGCTGCAGAAGCTCGTCGATCTGTTCGCGCGCCTCGGCGAGGGCCGCGACCTGACGTTGCATGATCGGGCCGAGGACGTGTTCGCCCGCCTCGACGCCCAGCTGGCCCGCACCGCCCAGCTCACCGCCCGCGCCGGCGACTTCCTCTCGGGCCGCTCCCGCGACTGAAGCCGCTGCGTCGTTGAGTTGACCGCGATCAGTTGGGGGGTCGAGGGGGGAGCGAGCTCCCCCTCGTAGAGGCGCCGAAGGCGCCGGATCGAAGAGCGTGCTGAGCCGGTAGAGCGGGTGGGCTCAACTGCTCACGTCAATCGCTATTCCGGAGGAAAGTGGGGATGTCCAGCTCGTCCTCGCTGGCGCCGGTGAGTTGGCGGAGCTCCTCGAAGGAAAGCTTGCGGACAGGGCGGTCGCGCTGAGGGGGAGGAGGAGTGGCCGCGCGCGGAGCGGGAGTGGCGCGGGGTGCGTCGGCGGAGCGGACCAGGCCGCGAGGAGTGG
>VBKO01000404.1 GCA_005888115.1 Deltaproteobacteria bacterium | reverse complement strand
CTTACCTCGTAGGAGACCCGCACGCCCTGCCTGCGCAGGGGCAGCCCCGCCGAGCCCCCGAACCCGGCCGAGCCGAACAGGTCGCCCGCATCGGAGGCGACGCGCGCGGCGGCGAACAGCTCGTCGATGCCGCCCCGGATGCGTTCGGACGCCGCGCCGCGCTGCAACGAGAAGCCTCCATGCAACTCGTCACCGCGCGCATCGCGAAGGCTCGCGCTACCCGAGAGCAGCGTCAATGCGCGCAGCCCCCAGTCGTATTGCGCCCCCGCGCCGAACGCGGCCGGTCCCCACCCGAACCCGGCGGCAACGCCGCTTTCGCCGATG
Source organism: Deltaproteobacteria bacterium (assembly GCA_005888115.1). Lineage (GTDB taxonomy): Bacteria > Myxococcota > Myxococcia > Myxococcales > 40CM-4-68-19 > VBKO01. The sequence continues at coordinate 2,774 of VBKO01000404.1, read as the reverse complement.
CGCCCGCCGGCGTCTCCAGCGCGGAGGACGAGGTTCTGCCTCAGGTCGAGAGATACCAGCCGCCCCGGCGCACGCCCTGCTGCCGGCTTGATCCACAAGGCCTGGGCGACGCGCAGCGTGGCGAGCGCCTCGCCGGCTTCGGGCGCCGCGCCGTCCAGCTCGTCGTACGGCCGCCGCGCGGCCGGCACCGCCAGGCGCTGGACCCCCACAGGCGGCGGCGGTTCCTGGGCAACTCCTTGCCGCGAGGCGAGCGGAAGCGAGGAAAAGCCTGGTCCACCTCCGTCGAACGGATCGCCGACCGGTGATCCGCCGGAGCGCAAAGAACGGGTGATGACCCGCAGCTCGACGCCCGGCTCGACGGTGTGCAGCAGGTTGCCGAAACCGCGCTGGAGCGAGACCTGCGCCCGCGCGGAGGCGATGCCGTAGATGCGCTGCCGGTTGCGCGCGGGATCGTTCTCGAACAGCCACGCGTCGCCGCGGGCGCCCAGCTCGAGCGCGAGCAGCATCGGCAGCCCGGAAGCGCTCCAGGACAGGCGCGGCGAGGCGTCGAACCGCACCGCGGGCGCGCGTCCAAGCCCCAGCGGGTCGGTGACGGGGTCCGGCGGAGGGCTCGCGTTGCCCGCGCCGAGGTCGGTCGGACCAAATCCGGTGGCACGCTCCCGCGGATCGAGACTGGTGAACGGCGCGAACCGCGCGGCGCTCACCTCCGCCGAGAAGGCGAACGGTCCGACGCGCGCCGGCGCGAGCTGCCCGAACGCGTTCGGCAGGCGCTGGAAGGTCGCCCGCCGCTCCGCTCCGAAGAGGCGCCGATCGGGGCTCGCGGCATTGGTCGTGCGGACGTCGAAGAGCAGCGTGGCGTCGGCGCCGGCCGCCGCCGGTCCCTGGGTACGCACGATGCCTGCGTCCGTGCGCAGCGCATCGAGATATCGGTCCAGCTCCCGGGTCTCGGTGTCCTGGAGGTACATGTTGTCGGTCGCCAGCGTCCCCTGCGCAGCTGCCAGCAGCCCGGGTCCTTCGGACCGGTGTTGGAACCGCAGGACCCCTCGCATCCCGTCGATGCCGCGGCCTGGCGAGCTGGGCACTTCGTCGTCGAACGCGGCTCCTCCGGGAGAATCCCTCGCCTTGAGATCGCGCACCGTGTCCAGGTCGATCTGTCCCGCCGTGCCGGTCGCGGGCGCGTAGCGGAACTGAAATCCGAGCCGGGGACCCTGGACCTTCCGGCTTCCCAACGCCGCGCCGCTCGAGCCGAGGCTGCCGGTGAACACCCCCGGCGCCAGCGTGACGTCGTAGCTCGGCCCGAGGGTGAGGAACAACGGCACCTCGGTGCCGAATCCCGTGATCGCGGAGTACAGCTGCAGCGGTGGGAAGAGCAGACCCGACTGGCGCTCCGTCAGCGGCAGCGAGACGGGGACGAAGAGCGGCAGCGACGCGCCGAGGATTCCCAGCCGGGGCTTCTTCAGTCGCGCGCGATCCTCTCCGATCTCCACCTCTGGCGAGACGAGCTCGAAGTCCGGGTCGCCGGCGCAATCGCACGGCGTCATGGTGACGTCCTCGGCAATCAGCACGCCGGACGGCAGCCTGCGCACCCGCTTGCCGGTGAGGACCAGCGCGTTCTTCCCCGCCGCGCGCACCGCTTTGCCTTCGGTGAGGAGCTGCGGCGGCGGCGCCGTGCGGTCCTTGAGGAAGAGCGTCGCGTCCTTCAGGTCGACCGAGCGCAAGTTGAGGTCCACCACCGCCGCCTGCGCCACCAGCACCTGCCGGCCCTGCACCGCCAGCACGCCGCCCTCCAGCCGCAGGATGCCCGTCTGGCGATCGAGCGACCCACGCGCGGCGCGCAGGATGGCCGGCCCGCGCGTCGCGACCACGTGCCCCTCGAGCACGAGCTTGCGGTCCTCCCAGTCGTAGACGATGCGGTCGGCGGTCAGCTCCACCTCCGCCTCCGGGCTTGCGGCGGCGCTCCCGCCCTGCGGGCGGGCAGGCAAGCTCGCCGCGCACAGCACGACGGCGGCGATGGCGGCGCATCTCCTCATCGTCGATCGAGCGGCCGTCCCGGGCCGCTGGCGCTTCAGCTTCCGGGAGTGAACGACAGGGTCAGGAGCGAGCCGCTCTGGTTCAGGTGGACCTCGGCCGGCTCGCGCAGCTCGATGCGCACCTCGGTCCCGCCCGAATGCTGAAGTGGGACGATGCGCTGGACGGTCCCGCCGAAGACCCGGGTGTCCAGGGGCCGCCGGTTGTTGGCCAGCGGGATGGCGGCGTCGGGAAGGTGGAGGAGCACGGCGCGTTCCAGGGAGGAGACCCCGTACCGGAGCGGGCGGTCACTGCGCACGATCACCTCGCCTCCCGACTGCGGTCGGAAACCGATGCCGGTGATGGCGGCGTGACCCTTCGCGGGCGGCGGCAAGACAGCGTGCTTCGGTGTGGCCGGCGGCCGCTCCTCGGGCGCGGCGGGGCGCTGAGACCCGACCAGGGCGACGGTGGGCAGCGCGGCGCGCTCGCGGACCTCCGGGATCTGGACCGGAGCCGGAGCCGGCGAGGCAGCCGGCGCGACCGCTTCGGGCGCTGCGGCGGCGACCGCGGGGGACGTCGCGTCCGTGCTCGCGGCGGGTGCCGGGGCAGGGATGGGTTTCTCGGGTGTCGCCGCTGCGGACGGTGCGACGGCGGGGGCCGCCGCCGCAGCAGGCGTCGCTACCGCATTCGCCGGTGCTGTCGCATTCGCGGGCGCGGTCTCACTAGCGGTGGTGGCGACTGCCGCCGTATCGGTCGCTTTCGCAGGC
>VBKO01000403.1 GCA_005888115.1 Deltaproteobacteria bacterium | reverse complement strand
CGACCTTCTCCATGAGCTCGAGCGCTTCGGCTTGGCGGATGAGGATGCCGGCACTGGCGCCGCGCCCCGTCGCGACCATGATGCTCATCGGTGTGGCCAGGCCGAGCGCGCAAGGGCAGGCGATGATCAGCACCGAAACAGCGTTCACGAGCGCGTGCGCAAAGTGAGGCTCGGAGCCCACGAACAGCCAGGCCGCGAACGTGACCACGGCCACTGCGATGACGATCGGTACGAACCACGCCGCAACGCGATCGGCGAGCCGCTGGATCGGTGCGCGGCTGCGTTGCGCCTCACCGACCATCCGTACGATCTGCGCGAGCAGTGTCGCCTCGCCCACCCGCTCCGCGCGCATGACGAAGCTGCCGGTCCCATTCACGGTCCCGCCGATGACCCTGCTGCCGGGCTCTCTCTCGACCGGCAACGGCTCTCCCGTCAGCATCGACTCGTCGACGGTGCTCGTGCCTTCGATGACGACGCCGTCCACCGGAACCTTCTCGCCGGGCCTGACGCGCAGCATGTCGCCCGGCTGTACGCTTGCGAGGGGAACGTCTCGCTCCTGCCCGTCGGCTTCCAACCGGCGCGCCGTCTTGGGTGCGAGGCCCAGAAGCGCTTTCAAGGCACCGCGGGTGCGGGCACGGGCGCGCAGCTCGAGCACCTGCCCGAGCAAAACGAGCGTGACGATCACGGCGGCGGGCTCGAAGTAGACCGGCACACCGCCATGGGCGGTTCGGATGCCGGCAGGCAGCAGTCCGGGCGCGACAGTGGCTACAACGCTGAACACGAACGCGACGCCGGTCCCGAGCGCGATCAGGGTGAACATGTTCAGGCTGCGGTTCACGACCGATGCCCATCCGCGCTGGAAGAACGGCCAGCCGCCCCAGAGGACGACAGGAGTGGCCAGCACGAGCTCGATCCACGCGAGGGTCGGTGGCGAGATCGCGTGCTGCACGGGCTGCCCCGGCAGCAAGTCGGACATTCCGAGCAGGAATACCGGCAAGGTCAGGACGACGCTCACCCAGAAACGGCGCGACATGTCGCGGAGCTCGGGGTTCTCTTCTTCCAGAGAGACCGTGCGCGGCTCCAGCGCCATGCCGCAGATCGGGCACGTTCCGGGTTGGTCGCGCACGATCTGGGGGTGCATCGGGCACGTCCATTCGACGCGTGTCGATTGCACGGGCGTTGCGGGTTCCAGCGCCATGCCGCATCGGGGGCACGGGCCGGGCCGGTCGGCTTCGACCTCGGGGTCCATCGGGCAAACCCACTTCGTGCCGGCGGGTGCTGACGGTCCCGGGGTGCGCTGATCGCCCAGGTAGCGCTGCGGGTCGGCCTCGAATCTGGCCCTGCACTTGGAACTGCAGAAGCCGATCTCGTGGCCCTCGAACACGGTCTTGCCGCCATTGGGGTGGTCGAGATCCACGGTCATGCCACAGACCGGGTCCTTCCCGGTGCGGGAGGTGTCAGCTCGAGGAGAGTGGTCATTGTGAGCGTGCATTGCGTCCTCGCTGCAGCAGCGGCTCGGGCAACAGGGTGGCCTCCTTCATACGTACACTGACTATAGGATGTGCGTGACTGTGCGGGATTCGCGAAAAGCTTCGTCCGGGTGCTTATGGGTTCCTCTTTCGCGTGGTGCCGTAGCGGACTTCGATCGCTTCGAGCCCGTCACGCTTTTTGCGCGTATGCACCACGACGCGGTCGCCTTGATGGAGGTCCTCCCGGTTGCCGACGGCCTTGAAGCGGATGAAGCGCGTCTGGGGCGTGATCTTCGCGAGCCATTCGTGATTGTCGGCGTCCTTCACCGTGATCTGATCCGGGGCGATGGCCGAGACTGTGCCCTTCAGGTGCGGCCCGCCGCCATGCGCAAGCACCGGGGAAGCTGCAAGTCCCAGGATCACCGCTATCATCAACGCCAGCTTCTTCATCGCGTCCTCCGATCACGGTGATGCCCGCCCTTCGCTGGGGCAGGGTTCTGGCCTTTCAAGAAGCTCTCCTCGTCCTGCTCTTCCCGGCGTTCCTCGGGTCCTTTCGGGTTGAGCGCCTCCATCCGGAGCCGTTCCTCTGGCGTGAGGCGCGGCAGGTGCCGGATGAAGTGCACCAGGTGCCAGCTTGCAAGCTTGCTCTGCTCGCTCTTGTCACCCCAAGCGGGCATGCCGGTGAAGCGGACACCGTCCTCGATGATGGCGAACAACTCCCCGTCGGTGAGCTCCTGCGTTCGCGCGAGCCGCATGTCGGGTACGCGCGGGTACAGGTGCTGGCCCATCTCCGTCTGGCCGCTGCCGTCGTTCGCATGGCAGGACGCACAGTGGTCCGCGAAATGGGTGAGGCCCTGGCTGATCACTTCCGCCGCCGGCGCCACGGGATTGCGCTTGTCGCGAGAGCCACGCAGGGCCATCCGCCGGGCTTTGAACGCCAGCGACGCTTCGAGCGACGACGGCTCACTCCTGGCGCTGATTCCGCCGCGCAGGAGCATCGCCGCGAGCGTTCCGCCGGCAGCGAGGGTGCCGGCTGCGACGACGGTCGCAACGATCGCCCATGCCCGCATCAGTCGGTACCGCCGTGCGGATGTATCTGTTTGTGCTCGGGTTCGCCCCGCTTCTCGTCCGCAACCTTGTGCGCGACCGTGCCGGGCGGATTCTTGTAGGGTCCCGGATCAGCGTAGCTGCTGATGCCCTCCCTGACTTTTACGACGGTGAACATGCCGCCCATGTCGATGCTCCCGAACTGGCCGTTGCCGGTCATCATCGGCAGCGTGTTGGGCGGGCGACCCATGTCCATCATCTCGCCCATCCCGTTCTGACCCATCGCCATGTAGCCGGGGAGCAGCTTGCGCACCTTCTCCTCGAGGCCGGACTGATCGACGCCCGTCAGGTTGGGTACGGTGTGGTCCATTTGATTCATCGTGTGGTGGTTCTTGTGGCAGTGCATGGCCCAGTCGCCCGGCGCATCGGCGACGAGCTCGATGTCGCGCGTGGTGCCTGGCGGAACATTCACCGTCGTCTCCCGTACTCGCGCAGAGAGCGGCGTCGGCCCGGCGTCGGTGCCCGTCTCGGCAAAGTGGACGCCGTGGATGTGGATGGGATGGCTATCCATGCTCAGGTTTGCAAGGCGCACGCGGACGCGCTGCCCCTTCTTCACCACCAGCGGAGCGGTGCCGGGGAAGGCGCGCGCGTTGAACGTGAAGAGGTTGAAGTCGAGCATGGTGTTCGGATTCGGAGTCGCGCCGCCGATGGGCACGTCCCACTCGTGCAGGAAGATCGCGAAGTCGCGGTCGATGCGGACGCGCTCCTTGCGCGGATGGATGATGAAGAAGCCCTCCATGCCCAAGGCCATCTGGAGCGTCTCGTCGGCGTGCGGGTGGTACATCTGTGTGCCGCTCTGCCGCAGCGTGAACTCGTAGGCGAAGGTCTCGCCCGGCTTGATGTGCGGCTGGTTCAGGCCCTCTACGCCGTCCATGCCGTTGGGAAGCAGGACGCCATGCCAGTGGACCGACGTGTCCTCCGGCAGGTGATTGGTGACGAGGATGCGGACGCGGTCGCCTTCCACGGCCTCGATGGTGGGCCCCGGTGTCTGGCCGTTGTAACCCCAGGCGTTGATCACCATCCCGGGCGCGATCTCGCGCTT
>VBKO01000402.1 GCA_005888115.1 Deltaproteobacteria bacterium | reverse complement strand
GGGCGGCGCGGCAGGCCGACAAGCCGCTGCTCGAGACCGTGGACGTGCGCTTCGCCTCCACCGTGCTGGCTGCGCTCCTCTTCTTCGGCTTGTTCTGGCTGATGGTCCGGATCGCTCCCAAGCCCGATCTGGCCAGCACCGAGGACCTGGCGGGGCACAAGGAGCGCATCACCCAGTACCAGGTGAAGCCACAGCCCGAGAAGCCTCCCGAGCAGCCGCGCTTCAAGGACGTCGCCGGCGTCAAGGAGGGCGTGAAGGCGCGTGCCGACGAGGGCAAGCTGGGCAAGCAGGAAGCGAAGAAGAAGGAAGCGGATCCCTCGCGCAAGGGGGCGCCGGCGGTCGAGCGCGACAAGCGAGAGATCGACCGCCGCAAGGTGATGAAGCTCGGCCTGGTCGCGGCCCTTTCCAAGGTCGGCGCCGGCGGCAGCGCGGCATCCAACGCGCTCGGACCCGGAGGGCTCGGCACCGGCATCAACAACGCGCTCGGCGGGGTGAAAGGAAGCGCGGGCGCGGGCGACGCGTACGGCGTGGGCGGCATGGGCTCGCGCGGCGCGGGCAGAGGCGGCGGCGGCACCGCGCTGGGCATCGGCGGCCTGGGCACCAAGGGCAACGGAAGCGGCCGCGGCGGCTACGGCGAGGTGGACCTGGGCGGACGGGGCAAGGAAGAGACGCAGTTCGTGCCGGGCCGCACGGTGGTGGTGGGCGGGCTGTCGCGCGACGTGATCAACCGCATCATCCAGCGGCACTACAACGAGGTGAAGTACTGCTACGAGCAGGAGCTCACCAAGGATCCGGCCCTGTACGGCAAGGTGGCGGTCATGTTCGTCATCGACGGCGCGGGCAGGGTGGGCGACGCCCTCGTCCAACAAAGCACGATGGGAAGCGAGCCGGTGGAGAGCTGCATCGTGACCCACGTCCGGCGCTGGGCGTTCCCGGCGCCGGAGGGGGGCGGCACGGTGCAGGTGACCTATCCCTACGTCTTCAAGAGCAGCGCGCAATGATGCTCCTCCTCGCCGCAGCCCTGCTCTTCGCCGCGGCCGCGCGGGGCGGCGAGCCCGACGCCGACCCGGGCCGTCCGGCGCCCTCGCGGCCCGCGGTGCCCTCGAACGGCGTCGACCAGGCGCCCCGCCGCGGCACCTTTGCCGAGGCGAGCGTGGGAATCTTCACCACGGTGGGCGGAAGCCGCCGGTTCTCCAACGCCCAGCCCTGGCTCGGGCTGACCGTGGGCCGGGACCTCGGCGCGGCCGCCTCGATCTTCGCCTCGCTCGGCGTCGGCGCATCGAGCAACTCCTGCTTCCAATCCGCGCAGGGCGCGTGCCTCGCCGCGGATTCGTTCGGCGCCACCTTCCTCGAGGCAGGCGCATCGTACGGCGTATGGGCCACGCCCAGGTTGCTGCTCTCCGGCAAGGTCATGGGGGGAATGACTCTCTTCTCGCCGGGACCGTTCACGCAGAACGACGGCGGACACTGCCGTGCGCTACTCGCTCCCGAGGCGAGTGGACGGCGGGCAGGGCGGGATCGCCTCGCTGGCGCTGGTGCCGCGCATCCGATACGTCTTCTGAATGCGCTCCTGCGCGTTCCTGTCAGTCGCCGCCGTATTCGGCGGCGCTGCGCCTTTTCATGCCGCGGTCGTCATGGCATCCGCTCTGGCCGCCTGCGCCCACGCAAAGTCCGGAGGTCCCGCCGTCGAGCAGGGCGTGGCGAGCGCGCTCGACGATTTGCACGACGCGGCGGCTCGCGCCGACGAGGATCGCTACTTCGCCCACTTCGCTCCGGGCGGAGTGTTCCTCGGCACCGACGCCACCGAGCGCTGGGACGTCGCCGCCTTCCGCGCCTACGCGCACCCGCACTTCGCGCGCGGGAAAGCCTGGAGCTTCCGCGCGGCGCGCCGGAACGTCTCGGTGCGCGGCGATCTCGCCTGGTTCGACGAGGACCTGGAGACGCAGAACCTGGGTCCGGCGCGCGGCAGCGGAGTGCTCTCCCTGCACGACGGCAAGTGGCTGATCGAGCAGTACGTCCTCTCCATCACCGTGCCCAACCAGCGGTTCCGCGCAGTCCGCGAGCTGCTCGAACGTCCTGCGCAATAGAGGCGTCTCAGCGTTCCTTGCCGCGCATGGCGCGGAACATCTGCTTCACGTTGTCGCGGTCGTAGTCGGTCGCGTAGCTGAACTCGCCGCCGTTCTTCAGCCACTCGCCGCCGTCCACGGTAAGGCAATCCCCGGTCACGTACGCCGCTCCGTCGGAGAGCAGGAACACGGCGGCGTCGGCGATCTCGCGCGGCGTGCCGAAACGCTTGAGGGGCACGCGGTTCTTCGCCATCTCGGTCATCTGCGGGTCGGGCATCAGCCGGCTGAACGCACCCTCCGTGTGCACCGGCCCCGGCGCGATGGCGTTCACGCGGATTCCGTACGCCGCCCACTCGACCGCGAGCGAGCGGGTCAGGGCGAGGACTCCCGCCTTGGCGCAGGCGGAGGGGAGGACGAACGCCGATCCGGTCCACGCATAGGTGGTGACGATGTTGACGATGGCGCCCTTGCCGCCGGCGATCATCTTCTTCCCGAACGCGCTGGTGCAGTGGAAGGTGCCGTTCAGCACGATGTCCACCACCGTCTTGAACCCGTTCGGCGAGAGGTCCTCGGAGGCGGCGAGGAAGTTCCCCGCCGCGTTGTTCACCAGGCCGTCGACGCGCGGCAGCTGCGCGGCCGCGCGCTCCACCGCCGCGGGGTCGCGCACGTCGCAAGCGATCGCGCTCGCTTCTCCGCCGCGCGACCGGATCTGGCCGACCACCTCGTCGAGCTTCTCCTGCCTGCGGCCCAGTATTACCGAGCGCGCTCCCAGCTCGGCGAACCGGCGCGCCATCTCGGCTCCCAGCCCCGAGCCTCCGCCCGTCACGACGATGGTGCGGCCCTTCAACAGATCGGGTGCGTACACGGCGGCCTCCCGGTAGAAGGGGGCATGATGCAGATTCACGGCCGCCGCGTCCACCGCTGGATCGCCGCGGCGACGCTGCTCGCCGCGGCGTCGGCCGCCGCGCAGCAGCAGCCACGACAGGGCAAGCTGCTGGTGTTCGTGGTCGTCGACCAGCTCCGGTACCAAGATCTCTTGTCGCTGCGCGATGAGCTCGGTGCGCAGGGCTTCGCCGGGCTCGGGCAGCCGGTGCCCGTCCGCTACGAGACGGCGCTCACCCACACCGCGCCCGGGCACGCGACGCTGGCGACGGGCGCCTGGCCCGAGGTGCACGGCGTCGTCGCCAACCGGTTCATGGAGGGTGAGCGGCCCCGCGAAGCCGTCGAGGATCCCGCGTGCCCGGCCTGGGGCGGCAAGCGCGGCGTCAGCTGTGCCGCTCTGCGGGCCCCGACCTTCGCCGACGCGCTCAAGCTCGCGACGCTGGGCCGCGCGCGCGTCCTGAGCGTCGGCATCAAGGACCGCGGCGCGCTGCTCCTCGCCGGGCGGTCCGCGGATCTCGCGCTGTTCTACGACGTCGAGACCGGCGAGCTGACCTCCACCACCTGCCTTGCTCCCGGGCCGCCGGACTGGCTCTCCGCGCTGAGGAGAGCGCATCCGGTCAGCGAGTGGAAGGATTGGACCTGGACGCTCTCGCGCCCCGAGGCGGTGTATGCGCGCGTCGCCGAGGAGCGCTCGGAGATCCGCGACTTGTACGGGATCGGCCCGTCGTTTCCGCACCGCGTCGGGCAGGGCGACGTTTCGCCGCGCCTCTTCCGCGCGCTGCGGGCGGCGCCGCCGTCCACCACCATCGTGCTGCGCGCGGCGCGCGCCGGGGTCGAGGCGATGCAGCTGGGCGCGCGCGGGCGCAACGACCTGCTGCTCCTCGCGCTCGGGGGCCTCGACTACGTCGGCCATTCGACGGGCACCGCTTCGCGGGAGCGGATGGACCTGCTCTTGCGCATGCACGACGAGCTGGGCGCGTTCCTGCGCGACCTGCGCGGCCGTGTCGGCGACGGACTCTCGGTGCTCCTCACCGCGGACCACGGAGGGACCCCGATACCGCCGACCGCGGCCCGGGTGGGCGTCGGCGCGCTGCACGTCGCCGGAGCTCCGCTGCTGGATCCGGTGCAGAAGGCGCTGGACCGGGTCTTCGGCGCGCACCCCGGCTGGGTGGTGATGATGGAAGACGGCGTGCTCGCTCTGCGCAGGTTCCCCGGAGTGGACCCGGGGCGCGCGGCGGAGGTCGCTGCCGAGGCCCTGCGCGGCGTACCGGGAGTATGGAAGGCGGTCACGCAGGCAGGGGTCGCGGAGGCCGGCCCGCTCGTGCGACACGCCTGGTTTCCCGGGCGGAGCGGTGACGTCCTCTTCGTCCCCGCGCCGCTCGCGAGCCTGGGCGGATCCGGTCCCGACGAGGCCTGGGTCATCCACGGCAGCCCGTGGACGGACGACGCGCTCGTTCCGCTGCTCGCGCAGGCGCCTGGTTTCCGGCTGAAGCGCGGGGAGGATCTATCCGCGGTGCAGGTCGCTCCGTCGGCAGCGCTGCTCCTGGGCGTCGCGC
>VBKO01000034.1 GCA_005888115.1 Deltaproteobacteria bacterium | reverse complement strand
AGCGCCTGGTTGAACAACAAGGACATCCAACGCGCCGGCGACGCCGCCGTCCGCTATTACGGGACCCTCCGCCAACTCCCCCGCCGCCCCGCCCCCGCGTAGACCAACTCTAAAGGCTCTTGGCGAGGAAGGTGCGGGTCTTCTGCCAGGCGTCTGCGGCGGCCGGTCCGTTGTACTTGCCGCCGGAGGGATTGGCGAAGGCGTGGTCCGCGTCGTAGGCGTGGAACTCGTGCTTCACCCCGGCACGGGTAAGAGCATCGTCGAATGCCTTCACCTTGTCGGGCGTGATCCAGCCGTCCTTGTCCGCCCAGATCCCCAGCACCGGCCCGCGCAGCGTCTTGAGCCTGTCGACGTCGGTCACCGGCATCCCGTAGTAAATGACGGTCGCGTTCACGTCCTTCGGATCGTTCAGCGAGGTCTTCAGCGACTCGCCGCCTCCCATGCACCACCCGAGCGTGGCGACCTTCGCGCCGCCTGCGTTCGACTTCAGCCACTCGAGCCCTCCCTCCTCGACCGCATCGCCCCACTTCTCGTCCTTCTGCCCCATCAGCGCGCCGGCCTCCTTCGGGTCGGTGGCCACCTTGCCCTTGTACAGATCGATTGCGAGCGCCAGGTATCCGTCGCTCGCCAGCCGGTCAGCCATCGACTTCACCCACTCGTTGAGTCCCCACCACTCGTGCAGGACGAGGACGGCGCCGCGCGGCTTGGCCGCAGGTCTTGCCACGTACGCCTTGGCCTGGCCTCCCTGAATCTGGAGGAAGAGGTCCTGTCCCTTCGGCCGCGGAGAGGCTGGGTCGATCGGGTGCTTCTGGTTCACGGGCACCTGCGCGTCCTTGTCGGAAACCGCGCCGTGGACGTGCTCCTGCGCGAGCGCCGGCAAGGCGAGCGTCAGGACGAGCAGCGGAATGCGCATGGCGGACCTCGATTCAGGCGTACCGCGTGGGATCGGGCACGCCCGCGTCCGCGAACCCCTGCCGCCTGAGCCGGCACGAATCGCAGCGGCCACACGCGCGCCCTTCGGGGTCGGGGTCATAACACGAATGGGTCAGCGCGTACGGGACGCCCAGCCCCGCGCCGCGCCGGATGATCTCCGCCTTGGAGAGCTGGAGCAGCGGCGCGTGCACCGTGTACCGGGCGCGTCCCTCCACTGCCGCCGCCGTAGCCAGGTTGGCGAGCGCCTCGAACGCGCCCACGAAAGCCGGCCGGCAGTCGGGGTAGCCCGAGTAGTCGATCGCGTTGACGCCGATGTAGAGGTCCTGCGCCCCGAGCACCTCGGCGTACGCGAGCGCCAGCGCGAGGAGCACGGTGTTCCGCGCCGGAACGTACGTGACCGGGATCCCGGGCCCGATGGGCGCGTCCTTCGGCACGGGAAGCTCGCCGGTGAGCGCCGAGCCGCCGATCGCGCGCAGGTCCAGGTCCACGATTTTCAGTGGCGCTCCCATCGCCGCGGCGACCCTCCCCGCGGCGGTCAGCTCGTGCACGTGCCGCTGCCCGTAGCGGACGGCGAGCGCGTGCGGCGCGAACCCTTCCTCCTTCGCGATGGCCAGGCAGGTCGAGGAGTCGAGGCCGCCCGAGAAGAGGACGACCGCGGGCCTCATCGGTTCGATGTCCCCGTGAGCGTGAAGTGCTCCGCGCACGGCAGCTGGCAGACGCAATTCCCGTTCGAATTGTCGAGCGTCTGCAGGACCGAGCCGTCGATCCCGGTCGGCTGCGGAACGAGCCCGCCATCCGGCCCCAGCGAAAAGCCTCCCGCACCCGCCCCGAGGAGGACGCCGCTGATCGTTTCGTGCACGTCGGCCAGGCAATTGCACAGCGTCTGCGCCTGGCGGAGGGGCTGCGAGACGAACGTGAAGCCGCCGTCCGGGTCGAACGGGCTGTCGCGCACGACGCTGCTGTTCGCGACCACGAGGTACAAGGTCGGGGCGCCCGCGTCCGCCAGGCCGGCACAGAGGATCGACTCCACCGGTTGGCTCGCGGGCACGATGGAGCCGTCCGCCGGCGGCGGGCCGCCGTCAGGCTGCCGGAGTTGGATGCACTCGTCGGGCGTGTGCTGCAGGGTCAGCGTCAGGTGGAAGCTTCCCGAGGGCAGGCTGTTCGAGGGGCAGCGGCGCTCCAGGGAATCGGGGCAGCCGGCGGACGCGAGCGCCAGGGCGAGCACGATGGCGAAGGGGATCGCGCGCATGGTCAGTTGGGCAGGGTACCCTGGCCGGGCTGCATCTGGGCGAGCGTTCTCGCGACGTGCTGCGCGACGCGGCGCAAGCGCTCCTCCGCCGATGCCGTCTCGAGCAGCTGCTGCCGTTCCGGCGCCGACTCGAGGACCATCGCTCCGACGGCGTCGGCGACAGGCCAGCTGCGTCCGCCGGCGGCTCGGCGAGCGGCTCGGCGCGGACCAGCCGGTAGGGCTCCTGCGTGGGGAGCTCCTCGACGATGCGCGCGCGCCGGACGCCGCGAAGCACGATGTTCGAGCGTCCGTCAGGCAGTGGATCGACGCGCGCCAGGATCCCCGCGCCGATCACCGGCAGCACGTGCGGGGGATCCCGAGTCGCGCGCGGTTCCGCGGGGATGTTGGCCAGCGCCATCACGCCGGCTCCGGCCTGGCAGTCGCGCACCATCTTGCGGTAGCGCGGCTCGAACACGTGCAGCGGGATCAGCGCGTACGGCAGCAGGACCGCGCCCGGCAACGGGAAGATGGGCAGCCGATGCAGCTGGCGTTCGACTCGCTGCGCGTCGTCGGTCATCGGCTCATCGCGTCCGCGGCAGGCTCGACGTGGCGCCGGGCATCGGCCGCGACCAGCGTTCTAGCCGCCTCCGCTCCCGGCCGCCAGCGGCCGGGATTCCGCCGGAGCTCACGCGGCTTGCGCCTGTCGGGCGCGCTGCTCCTTCACCCCTACCTGGATCCGCATGCCGTAGAAGGACCGCCACACGAACACCAAGGCCACCGCGAAGAACACCGCGGCCAGCGCCCAGCGGGTCGAGTTCTGCAGCTCGGTCGCCAGCTCCACCGCGAGCAGGCCGAAGAGCGTGGTGAACTTGATGATGGGGTTCATCGCCACGCTGGAGGTGTCCTTGAACGGATCGCCCACCGTGTCGCCGACCACGCTGGCGGCGTGCAGCGGCGTGCCCTTGGCCTTCAGCTCCACCTCGACCACCTTCTTCGCGTTGTCCCAGGCGCCCCCCGCATCGGCCATGAAGATGGCCTGGTAGAGGCCGAAGATGGCGATGGAGATGAGGTAGCCGATGAAGAAGTACGACTCGAGGCAAGCGAAGGCGAGGGTGATGAAGAAGACCGTCAGGAAGATGTTCCACATCCCGCGCTGCGCGTACTGCGTGCAGATCTCCACCACCTTCTTCGAATCGGCGATGGAGGCCTTTTCGGCGCTTTCCAGCTTGATGTTCGCCTTGATGAACTCGACGGCCCGATATGCGCCGGTAGAGACCGCCTGCGTGGAAGCGCCGGTGAACCAGTAGATCACCGCGCCGCCGACGATGAGCCCGAGCAGGAAGGGCGCGTGCAGGATGGTGAGGTACTGCATGTTCGCGGTGAGGCCGTCGGTGAGCACCATGATGATGGAGAAGATCATGGTGGTGGCGCCGACTACCGCGGTGCCGATCAGCACCGGCTTCGCGGTTGCCTTGAAGGTGTTCCCGGCGCCGTCGTTCTCCTCCAGGTAGTGCTTGGCCCTCTCGAAGTCGACGTCGAACCCGAAGTCCTTCTTCAGCTCCTGCTTGATCCCGGGCTGCGTCTCGATGACGGACAGCTCGAACACGCTCTGGGCGTTGTCCGTCACCGGGCCGTAGGAATCCACCGCGATGGTCACCGGGCCCATCCCGAGGAATCCGAAGGCGACCAGGCCGAAGGCAAATACCGCGGGGGCCAGCATCAGGTGCGACAGGCCGGCCAGCGACACCGCGTATCCAATCGCCATCAGCGTGGCGATCGCGATGCCCATCCAGAAGGCGCTGAAGTTTCCTGCGGTGAGCCCCGCGAGCACGTTGAGCGAGGCGCCGCCCTCGCGCGAGGCGGTCACTATCTCGCGCACGTGGGCCGACTCGGTGGAGGTGAACACTTTCACCAGCTCCGGGATCACCGCGCCGGCGAGCGTGCCGCAGGTGATGATGAGTGACAGCTTCCACCACAGCGTGGTGTCGCCGCCCAGATTGGGGATGAGCGCGTAGCTGGCAACGAAGGTGACCGCGATGGAGACGAAGCTAGTCAGCCACACCAGCGAGGTGAGCGGCGCCTCGAAGTTCATCCGGTCGACGGCTCCGTACCGGGCGCGCGCCGCGGCCTCGTTGACGAGATACGAGACGACCGAGGTGACGATCATCAGGATGCGCATGGCGAAGATCCACACCAGGAGCTGCACCTGCACGGTGGGGTCCTTCACGCCGAGGAGGATGAAGCTGATCAGGGCGACGCCGGTGACGCCGTAGGTCTCGAATCCGTCGGCGGTGGGACCGACCGAGTCCCCCGCGTTGTCGCCGGTGCAGTCGGCGATCACGCCGGGGTTGCGCGCATCGTCCTCCTTGATGTTGAAGACGATCTTCATCAGGTCGCTGCCGATGTCCGCAATCTTGGTGAAGATGCCGCCCGCGATGCGCAGCGCGGAAGCTCCCAGCGATTCGCCGATGGCGAAGCCGATGAAGCAAGGGCCGGCGTAATCGCGCGGCACGAAGAGCAGGATGCAGAGCATCATCACCAGCTCGGTGGAGATGAGCATGGTGCCGATGCTCATGCCCGCCTTGAGCGGGATGGCATAGGTCGGGAAGGGCTTGCCCCGGAGCGCGGCGAACGCGGTGCGCGAATTGGCGAAGGTGTTCACGCGGATTCCGAACCACGCGACGCCGTAGCTGCCGCCGATGCCGAGCAGGCTGAAGATGAGGATGGCGATCACCTTCGCCGCGTCGAAGTGCCGCAGCCAGCCGAAGTACACCACCATGATCACGCCGATGAACGCCTCGAGGATGAGGATGAACTTGCCCTGCGTGATCAGGTAGGTCTTGCAGGTCTCGTAGATCAGCTCGCTGACCTCGAGCATCGAGCGGTGCACCTGCAGCGACTTGAGCTGCCGGTAGACGATCGAACCGAATACCCCGCCCAGCGCGCACACCACGAGCCCCAGCAGGAGGAGCGAGCGGCCGCTCATCCCGAGGAACTCCACGCTGCCGAGGTCGGGCAACACTAGCCGGGCCTCGTCGGCCCGCGCCGCGGCGGGAAGGAGGAGGGCGATCGCGGCGGCGAACGGGGCCGCGAGGGCGCGCGAAAACGACGTCTTGAAGGTCTGCATCGAGCCTGATCTCCGCTGGAATCCGGGCGCCAAAAGAGGCGGCGCAAGATAGGCGGATCAGACAGTCGTGTAAAGAGGCAGAGCCGTCATTTCAGGGCGACTTTGCGCCCCGCGGCGTCGCCTTCCTTGGCGAGCGCTGCGAAATTGATGTTGCCGAACCCGCTCTGGTTGCAGGCGAACATGATCCGCTTGATCACCTTGAAGGGGATCTTCCGGTCGGCCTGGACGTTGACGAGCCCGCGGAAGGGATGGTCCGGATCCTGCGCGTGGATGGTCTCGTAGCGCCGGCGCTCGTCGCGCAGCGCATCCTCGAGCTCGGGCACGTTGAGCACGTCGCCCTTCACCAGCTCGTCGGTCGAGGCCACCTGGCGGCCGTCGAAGGTCACGGCGTCGCCGGACACCGAGATGACCGGCGCCCGCTCCAGCTGCGCGCCGTGGTAGGCGTCGGGCAGCTTGATGTCCTTGCTCATGTAGAGGACCTCTCCGTTGGCGGAGAAGTTCATGAGCAGGAAGATGACGATGATGGTGAACATGTCGACGAGCGAGGTCAGCATCAGGCCCGCGTAGCCGCTCTTCTTCCCGCGGGCGAACTTCTTGCTGAAGACGCGGCTCTGCTCGATGCGCGGGCCAGGCCGCTTGCCGGGTTCGACGATCGCCATCGCTAGTTCAGCGGCGCAACGGTCACGTTGCGCAGCTGCTCCCCCAGGCAGATGTCCACGGTGTTCACCAGGTCGTCGTAAGCGACCGCGTCCTCGGGCTGCACGGTGATCGCGCTCTGGTCCGGGAGGCTGGTCTTGAGCGTCTTCAGCTTCTCGGCCAGCGCCCTCCGGTCGAAAGCCGCCTGCCCGCCGGCGGAGGTCACCTTGGGAATCTCCACCGCCGCGCCCGGCATGGTCAGCTGGTAGCCCTTCTCGGTGAGGAGCAGCTTCAGATCGACCGTCTGCTCCTGCTTCTGCTGCGGCTCCGGCGGCCCGCCGCTCGAGGAGACTTGAAGGCCGGCGATCTGCGTCCACACCGCCGTGATGAGGAGGAAGCTGATGCAGCAGGAGAGGAGGTCGATGAACGGCACGAGGTTGATCTCGGCGTCCAGCGCCTTCTTGCCGCCCTTGGTATGGGGTTGAGGTGCCGCGCCCGCCATCGTCGTCGCCCTTTTCCGGTGGTGTGCGCGCCGCTACTGCTGCGGCAGGTTCTGCGGGACGCGCATCTTGTCCTTGTTCGCCACGATCAGGTTCAAGACGCCCACCGACGTCTCGTTGATGTCGTCGATCATGTGCTGCGTGCGCCCCTGCAGCAGCGAGAAGGCGACCAGCGAGGGGATGGCGACGATGAGGCCGAAGGCGGTGCAGTTCATCGCTTCGGCGATGCCGTCGGAGAGGACGCGCGCCTTCTCGCTGGCGTCCACGCCGGCCACCGCCGCGAAGCACTGGATGAGGCCGACGATGGTGCCCAGCAGGCCCACCAGGGTGGCGACGTTGCCGATCATCGCCAGGTACCCGGTGCGCTTCTCGATGCGCGGCATCTCGCGCAGGGAGGCCTCGTCCATCGCCGCCTGCACCTCGTCCTCGCCCTTGGGGACGTTGATCAGGCCGGCCTTGACGATGTTGGTGAGCGGCGTCTGCTTCTGGCCGGCGGTGTAGCTGATCGCCTTGTCCAGGTCGCCGTTGAAGATGTGGCTCTTCAGGCCGCGCAGGAACTGCTCCTTGTCCACGCTGGCCGAGAAGAACAGCACCTGCACGCGGTCGATGATGACCGCGATGGCGAAGACCAGGCAGATGGCGATGGGGTACATGCCCGGCCCGCCGCCCTTCCAGTGCTGCGCCAAGGTCTCGAAAAACTGGTTCATCGTGTCCTCTGCTCCGCAAAGAGTTCGAAATCCCATCGTGCCGCGGGAAGGGCGTCGTGACCCTCCGCCCGCCGAACGCCCCGAGGCCACTCCTCGGCTCGCGCGCTCCAATCTTGGGTGCGCATGCCCGAGATGCAATCGGCCGCCCGCTTTCCCTTCGCAAGAGCGCCCGGTCCACCCCCCGACTTTCCTGAAGTGGACTGTCCGGCGGCGCTTTCGCGGGTTGGGGCAATCGGTTAGCGTCGCGAGCGCGCATGGCCCGCGGACCCGACTTCCCGAAGGTGCGGCACATCGCGCTGTCCACTGCGCAACGTGAGGCGGGCGCCGACGCAGTCGTGGTGCCGTTCGAAGCGGAGCAGCCAGAGCCGCCCGAGCCTGAGCACGGCGCGCCCGAAGGCGCCCTGGCGGCGGCCGCGACGGAGCCTGCGTTGCGCGCGGGTGCGCAGGCGGCCGCACCCGCGGCCACTGGCGCGCCGCCGCCTCCTCCTGCCCAGACCCCGGCCGTCGCCCGCGTGGTGGTGGTCGACGTGTCGCGGGCGCGCGACGAGGGCGAGGCGTGCCAGACGCCGGCCGGCGCGCCGGTGACGGTGGACGGTCGGCTTCTCCGGTGCCCCAACTCCGCCGCCGGCCTCGAGCACGCGGGCGGCGTGGCGGCCTGGGCCACGCACCTGGGCGAGGCCGTCCTTCTCGACGGCCTGGATCGTTGGTACCGCCTCGGCCCCGCCGGGGCCGGCTTCTGCCGCTCGTGCGAGCTGGCCCTGGTCGAGGCCCTGCGCGAGAGCTACGGCGACCACTTCGAGTCGTTCGACCCGCTCGGCCCGCAGCGTGCGCAGCCGGACTCACGCACGGCGCCCTTCGCGGGAGCAC
Source organism: Deltaproteobacteria bacterium (assembly GCA_005888115.1). Taxonomy (GTDB): domain Bacteria; phylum Myxococcota; class Myxococcia; order Myxococcales; family 40CM-4-68-19; genus VBKO01. The sequence goes on along the minus strand of VBKO01000034.1, from coordinate 17,113 downwards.
GCCAGGCGCTGCGCTTCGCCTCCACGATCGAGGCGGGGAAGCGAGCGGCGCTGCGCGCCCGCGATGAGGCGCGGCGCGGCCGTGGGGTGGAGATCGCGGTGCTGGGCCGGGTCGGCACGCTGACCGGGGCGTCGCTCGCGCTCTGCCGGCACCTCGATGGGCTCGTCTTCGACCTGCCCTCCCTGGACCCGGAGGAGGCCGTGCTGCCGCTTCTGGCAGTGCGGGCCGCGTTGGGGCTGCGTCCGGCGGTGGGAGTACTGCCCGCCCAGGCGACGCCCGAGCAGGTGCAGTTGTTCGCGGCGCTGGCGCTCGCCTGCGACACGGACGTGATGCTGCCGCCGGGGGCCTCGCCGGCCGCGGAAGAGGCGCTCGGCGACCATCGCAAGTTCCAGGAGGTCGTACGCGAGCGGTTCCGGCCGTCCGAGCCGCTGCTCGATCTCGAAGTCCTGGTCTCGCCCTTCGCGGAGCACTGGGGCTCGGCGCACCTGCGCACCGCGAGCGCGTGCGCCGCCGCGCTCGGACGCGCGCATCTGCTGCTCGGCGCGAGGCTCGATCTGTCGGAGCCGCGCGCGCAGGTCCTGCTGCTCGCGGGCTGCGCCGCGCTGCCCGCCGAGGACGCGGCGCGCGCCCGCCGCCACGTCGAATCGGGCGGCGACGCGATCGTGGTGGGGAAGTGCGCCACTTGCGACGAGGAGGGGCGGATGGGTCCGCCCGTCTTTCCCGAGGCAAAATCGGGGATGGAGCGCGTCGGCGAAGGGCGCGTCTACGCGATCGCGATCGATTCGGACGCGCCGCCCTCGCCCGAGGCGCAGTTGGTCCGGGCGGCGCGCGAGATGCTCGGACGCGGCCGGTCGCACTTGAGCCTCTCGGGACGCGCGCGCCTGTTCGCCCGCGCCTACCTCGATCCGGAGCGGAAGCTCGACGTGCATTTGGTGAACCTCGACGCTCCGCGTCCCGCCCAGGGCGTCCTGCTGCACATCGCCGGCCAGGCCGCCGGGGCCGGCCGCACCGGCTACTGGTTCGCCCCGGAGCGCGACGCCGGCAAGGACGGGGAGCGCATCTCGCTCAATCCCTCCGGCTTCTCCGTCAGCACCGTCCTTCCGGGCATCTCCGCCGGCAACAATTCTCCCGCCCTCCTGGTTCTCCCGCGCTCCCCTGAAACGCTCTTTGCCTCAGTCCTTGATCACGACGGGGCCGGGAGGGGGAGGGGGCTCGGAGGAGCGTTCCAGGTCGACGATGCGGCGGTTGCCGACGTACTCCATCGTCTCGTAGCGGGCGATCTTGCCGATCTTGCGGACGATCAAGGCCATGCGTTCGGCCTCGTGGAGGATCTGCTCCAGCTCTTCCCTGCCAGGACCGTCTCCCTTGGAGCGCCGGAAGAGCAGCTCGGAAAAGCCCAGGATGCTCGTCAACGGCTGGTTCAGCTCGTGCGCCGCGGCGCCGGCCAGCTCGGAGGCGACCTTTGCCTTCTCCGCCAGGGCGAGCTTGGCCTGGGCCGCCTGGAGCTCGGCCTCGACGCGCAGCCGGTGCCGCTGATCGCTGAACACGCCCACCGTCGCCGTCTCGCGCCCGCTCTCGGTCAAGAGCGCCGCCGAGAGATGGACGGGAATCACCTCGCCGCTCTTCGCCACCACTTCCGCGCCCAGCAGCCGGATCTGCGCCTCGCCCGGGTTCGCCCCGCGCAGCCGATCCATGATCTCGCGCGCCTGCCCGGGAGGGTACACGTCGGCGACCGACATCTTTCCCACCACTTCCGCGGCGGAAAAGCCGGTCACGCGCTCGGCCCCCTTGTTCCAGAGGAGGATGCGGCCGCGCAGGTCCGCCGCGACGATGCCGTCCACGGTCGCGTCGATGAGCCGCTCGAGGAAGTCCTTCGTCTTGCGCAGCTCGGCCTCGATGGCGCGCGGCTCGGTCACGTCGCGGAAGCTCAGGATCGCGCGGCCGTGCTGCGACCGGATCGGTCCCGCGGACACGCTCAACACCAGCCGCCGACCGTCGCGCGTCTGGATCTCCAGGTCGGCCCTCGGTCCAGGGGAGCCCGCGCGCCTGCTCCATGGTCACGCCGAGCGTGGCGCAGCCGGCTGGATTGAGGCTCAGCACCCTCCCGTCCTCGTCGAGAACGGCCATGCCGTCCGAGACATGGCTGAAGAACTCCTCGTAGCGGCGGAGCTGGTGCACCTCGCGCTCGGCGGCGACCCGTGCAGCCACCTCCTGCGAACGCTCGGTCTGCGCGCGTCCCACCAGCTGCGCGTTGCGCAGCGCCACCGCGGTCGCGTTGGCTACGATGGAGAGGAAACCGATTTCGCGGGGCGCGAATGCGGAGCGCGCCATCGCGCGCAAGAAGAGCACCCCGACGACGTCGCCTTCCGAGACCATCGGGACCACAGCCACCGCCGAGATTCCTTGCTTGTCCACCGCGTCGCGCACCGGATCGAGCAGCGGGTGCCGCCGCGCATCGTCGATGACCAGCGGCTTGCGCGTCTGCAGCACCTCCCGGATCTCCGGGTACGAAGAGAGATCGATGCGCAGCTCGCGTACCATCGCGTCGTCGCTCGCGGCCACCACCCAGCCGGTGCCGCGCTGCGAATCGACCAGCACCAGGGAGCAGCGCTCCACCGTGAGGCGGCCGGCCAGCTTCTCCACCACCTCGAAGAGCAGCCGGTCGGTGTCCCCGCTGGCGGCGAAAGTTCGGGTCACGTCGAGCAGCGCGGCCAGGTCCTGTGTCTGCCGCAGCATCTCGTCGCGGTCGCGCCGGGCCCGCGACAGCGCGCGGAGCAGCGGCGGAAGATCGGCCGCCGCGTACGGCGCCCGAACGAAGCCATCGAGCCCGTCGGCCAGCGGAGCCGCGCCGTCCTGCGGCAGGACGCCGACGAGCGGACCGTAGCATTGCCGGGCGAGCGCGATCAGCTCGTCGCGATCGCGCGCGCCGAGATCGATGACGGCGGCCACCAGCCCCGAAGCGCCCGGATCGCCTTCCAGCAGCAAGCCGGCCGCGCGAAGCGCCTCCCGGAGCTGCTCGTTGACGTCGGTGAGGCCCAGCAGGGCTACTGTGAGAGGCTTCTGCAACCGGGCCCTTCGCTCCCTCCACGGGCGAGCATAGCCCAGCCCCCCAGGGTACCGAAAAGCCTGGCGGAAATCCGCTGGTTGGCCTGCCGGCCGACCCTGCCTCCACCCGTGCGTCGGCTTCAGATTTGCTGAAGAAATCCGTGAACTTAGGCGCATCGGCCCGATCAGCGCGATCGCCAGGCGGCCAGGGCGGCGGCGAGAACTTCCTTCACGCCGACGCCGTGCTCGCGGGCGCGGAGGCGGCAATCCTCGAATTCGGGCGCCGCGTTGATCACCGCCCCAGCGCGACGCCCGAGTTTCACGCGGACCGGGCCGTACGGCGTCGCGACCTCCACCAGTTCGCGATCGAGGACGCTCCGCTCGACGCGGTACGCGCGGATTCCCAGGGTGCTCGTCTCGCGAAAGAGCGCTTCCTCTACTGCCGACCGAGCGGCTTCCGGAACCACCGCGCCGAGCAAGTGCCCCGGTCTCCCCTTCTTCATCGTCACCGGGGCAATCCAGGCATCGGCAGCGCCGGCGGCGAGGACTGCCTCGAGCGCGGCCGCCACGAGTTGGGGAGAGAGATCGTCGAGGTTCGCCTCGAGCACCCAGCCGGCGCCTTCCCTGGGCTGCCCGCCGACCGCGGCGCCGAGCACCGCGCGAAGCAGATTCGGCGCGTCCTCCCAGCGCCTGGACCCGGCGCCGTAGCCGACGGCCTGGACCGACATCTCCGGCAGCGACTCGGCGGTCTCCGTCCACGCGGCCAGGAGAGCGGCGCCGGTCGGCGTGGTGCGCTCGCCGGGTCCGCTGGGCCGCAAGGCCCGGCCGCGCATCACTTCGAGAACCGCCGGTCCGGGGATCGGGATCGGGCCGTGCGCCGCCCGCGCCGTCCCACCGCCGGACGGCGGCGGCAGGGAAACGATTCGCGCCGGAGCAAGGGCAGCGACCAGCGCCGCGCTGCCCACCACGTCGACGATCGAATCGACCGCTCCGACTTCGTGGAACTCGACCTCGTCCGCCGGCACGCCGTGCACGCGCCCTTCCGCCTCCGCCAGACGCGTGAACGCCAGGAGGGCCAGCTCGCGCGCGCGATCCGGAAGCCGCGCCCTTCCCAGGAGCTCGCGGATGGCGCGCCAGGGACGGTGATGCGGCTCGCGGTGGAGCACTTCGGGCGGAACGCGCACCTCGACGTGCAGGGCCTGGATGCCGCTCACCTCGACCGGCTCCGCCGTCACGCGCGTGCCCCGCAGGTCGAGCGCGCCGGACGCATCCGCCAGGGCCGCGACGGACTCGTCGAGCGCGGAGCGCGGAGCGCCGAGGTGCAGCAGCGCCGCCAGCATCATGTCGCCGGCGATGCCCCCGACGGGCTCGAGCGCGAGGACCGTCACCTGGTGCGCCCCCCGGCCGCGGCGCGAGCGATGAGCGCTGCCTGGAATCCGGCGCCGAATCCGTTGTCGATGTTCACCACCGACACGTTCGCCGCGCAGGAGTTGAGCATGGCGAGAAGCGCGGCGAGCCCGCCCAGCGAGGCGCCATATCCCACGCTGGTGGGCACCGCGATCACGGGCCGCGGGACCAACCCGCCCACCACGGACGGCAGCGCACCCTCCATTCCGGCGCAGACCACCAGGGCGTCGGCCGCGCGCAGGTCCGGCGCGCGCCGCAGCAGCCGGTGGATGCCCGAGACGCCCGCGTCGTACAAGCGTTCGACCGCCGCGCCGACGAATCCCGCGGTGACGGCGGCTTCCTCCGCGACCGGAATGTCCGTCGTGCCGGCGCAGACCACGGCGACCACACCCTGCGGCTCGCGCGCGGGCCCCGGCGCCCGGGCATGGAACGTCCTCGAGACCGCGTCGTAGCGTCCGTCGGGAGCGGCGGCCTTTGCGGCGTCCGCGGCTTCCGGGCCGAGCCGCGTCACCAGCACCGCCTGACCCAGCTCGCGCAGGCGCGCGACCAGCTGCCCGATCTGCTCGGGCGACTTGCGCTCTCCGAAGATGACCTCGGGGGCACCCTGCCGCACCGCCCGATCCCCATCGAGCTGCGCGAAGTCCGCGATCCTCTGCACGGGCAACTCGGCTAGCGTCCGCGCCGCCTCCGCCACGGGAAGCTCGCCCCGCTTCACCTTCTCCAGCAACTCGCTGAGCCCGTACAGGTCCACCACTCCGATCTAGCCGAGCGCAGGACAAAAAGCATTCACAGGGAGCGCGGGAGATTGGGGAGGCGGGGAGAAGAGCACAAACCCTCTCGCGCTCCCGAATCTCCCGCGCCCCCTGTTTCGTTTTTCGGCTGTCAGGCGGCGCCGAGGAGTTTCAGGAGGCGGGAGAGGGATTCCTCCTCGGGGGCTGCGACGATGCGACCCGCGAAGCGGACGCCCGGCAGGCGCAGGTCAGTGACCAGCAGGAGCGCCGAATCCAGATCTCCGAAGCACGCCTGCAGCGCGCGCTCGAGGGGGCCGACCTCCACGTGCGGGATGGAAGGCACCAGCGTGACTCCGACGGCCGCGCCGACCCCGCCGACGTAACTGGAGACGACGATGTTCGCGGCCTCCGCCAGCGCGCTGGTGTACATCGGGACGCCGGAGCCGAGCGGCTCGAGCACCGGCTGGCCGAGGAGCAGTCCGCCCATCAACGTCGCGCCCTGCTCGGTGAAATGGAGCAGCCAGCGCAACCGCGCGCCGCCCTCGACGGTGAAATGCACCGCGAACGACGGGCCGTCGGGTTGCAGCACGCGGGCGACCGCGCCCCGAGGCGCGACCTGCGCCTTGGGAAGGTCGGCGTCCACCGACGTCCCCAGGAGCCGCCCGAGCGAGCGCGCCGCGTCGGTCGAGGCGATCCCCGCCAGCTGGCGCAGCGCCTCCACCTGCGCGGAGGAGAGCATCAGCGGCGAGAGCAACGCTCGCTCGCTCACGCGGCCCCCTTCGCCGCCGGCGCCGGCTTGGAGGTTTCGTGGATGCCGCACAGCTCGGCGAGCCCGCGCGGGTCGAGCACGAGGAGCGGCCGCCCGTTGCCGAGCACGGTGATGCCAGAGAGGCCGCGGACCCGATCGAGCGGCGGGAACAGCGGCTTGAGCACCGCTTCCTCCTGCCCGACCAGCCGGTCGACGGAAACCGCGAACCGGAGGCCATCCACTTCCATCACCACGAACGGCCGCGGGCCCGGAGGGGCCAGCGAGGGAAGGCCGAACAGCTTGGCCAGGCCGTACGCGCGCACCAGCTCGCCCATGACCACCAGCGAGCGCGCATCGAAGCCTTCGCCGCCGCGCGCGGACAGATCGTACTCCGTGGTGAGGAGCACGCGGTGCAGCGGCACGCCGTAGAGCTCGCCGCCCACTTGCACCAGGAGCAGGTTGGCCATGCTCACCGAGAGGGGCAGCTCGAGCACGAACGTGGTGCCCTTCCCGGGCACGCTCCGGATCGACGCCTTGCCGCCCAGCGATTCGACCTTGCGCTGAACGGCGTCCAGGCCCACGCCCCGCCCGGACACCTCGGTGGCGTCGTCTCGCGTCGAGACACCGGGAAGGAAGGCCAGCTCGTACGCGGCGTCGTCGGAGAGGGCGTCCGCTGCCTCCTGCGTCATCGCGGCGCTCTTCACGGCCTTGCGGCGCAGCGCGGCGGCGTCCATCCCGCGCCCGTCGTCCTGCACCTCGACGATCACCTTGTCGCGCTCGCGCCGGGCGGTGAGCGTCAGCTTGCCGCGCGCGGGCTTGCCGGCCCGCTCGCGCGTCTGCGGATCCTCGAGGCCGTGGTCGGCGGCGTTGCGAACCAGGTGGGAGAGAGGATCGCCCAGCGCCTCGATCACGGTCCGATCCAGCTCCACGTCGGCGCCTTGCACGTCCAGCTCGATGGTCTTCTCCAGCCGGTGCGCGAGGTCGCGCACGGCGCGCGGGAGCCGCTCGGTCAAGGAGGAGAATGGCGTCAGGCGCGCGCTCATCACGCGGCCGTGCAGCTCGCGCGCGGTGCGGCGCAGGCGATCGATGTCCCCGTCGAGCCTCGCCGCGACGTGCTCCGGGAGCCGCTTCGCGGCCTCGCGCAACCGCGCGATGCCGTGCATCACGTCGGCGGCCTGGTCGAGGAGCTGGTCGAGCGCCTCGGCGCGGACGCGCACGGTAGGCTCCGGCCGCAGCTCGTCGGCGTCGACCGGGGGCGGCGTCAGTCCGCGCACCAGCGGCGGGGTCGCCTGTCCACGCATCGACGCCTGCGGAGGCGACACGATGGGCACCGGCGGGGGCGGAAGGGGACGCCCTTCCTCCACCGGGCGCGCGGCGGGAGCGATGCGGACCTCGACCTGCTCCACCTCGGGAAGCGCGACGAGCGCCTCGCGCACTTCATCGGTCGCGGTGAGCGTCGCCAGCAGCGCGGCGATCCGCGCTCCGCCCTTCTGCTGCATGAGCTGCGCCGGGGTGGGCTCCATCTCCAGCAGCGTCCCCATCGCCTTGAGCTTGCGCTGGACGATCAGCGCCCGCGCGCCGGGCGCCGCGCAAGTCTTGGAGAGGACCACCGACACGTCCAGGCGGGGAAGCGACGGGTCCGCGGTCGGCATCACCGGAGGCGGCGGGACCGGGCGCGCACTGAGCGCCGGGTCGGGCAGCGCCTGGGCGGCCTTGGCGAGCCGATCGACGAGCGTGATGGTGCTCTCGTCCTCCTCCTTCTTGTCGAGCTTGACGATCTCCTTGACCAGGGCGTCGGTGGCCGCGAAGAGCAGGTCCACCTCCGCCCGCTCGATCTTTCCTTCTTTCCCCTTGAGCCGCGCGATCAGGTTCTCGGCAGCGTGCGCGATGTCGACGATGCGCGTGAAGCCCAGCGTCGCCGCGCTACCCTTCACCGAGTGCATGCGCCGGAAGATCGCGTCCCACAGCGACGCCGCGGGCGGCTCCTGCTCCAACCGCACCAGCTCCGACTGAAGCGTGGCGAGGTGCTCGGACGCCTCCGCCACGAAGAGCGTCAGGTACTTGTGGGAAGTGGACGGCACCGTCACCTACTCGCCGAGCACCTTCTTGACCACGGCGAGCACGTCCTCGCCCCGGAATGGCTTCACGATGAAGTCGGTCGCGCCCGCCTCGATCGCCTCCATCACCAAGGACTCCTGGCCGAGCGCGCTGCACATCACCACCACCGCGCTCGGATCGAGCTGCACGATCTCGCGGGTGGCGTCGATGCCGCTCTTGTACGGCATCACGATGTCCATGGTGACCAGGTCGGGCTTGAGCTCGCGGAAGAGATTGACTGCCTGCACGCCGTCGTCCGCCTCGCCCGCGACGGTGAACCCTGCCGACGAGAAGATGTCGCGGAGCGTGTTCCGCATGAACAGGGCGTCGTCGACGATGAGGACGCGCTTGGGCATCGCTAGGCCTCCACCAGGTTGTCGATGGCCCGCTGCAGGAGCTCGGCGTCGATCAGCTTCACCGGGCCCTCCGCAAGCTCCACCGTGGCGCACGCCGCCCCGAGAGGCTGCGGCAGCGGCTCGCCATCGCTCGGAAGCGATTCGATGCCCGCCACCTCCGCCACGTACAGCCCGACGTCCCCCCGGGGACGCTGCAACATCACCACGCGCCCCTCCGGACGGGCGGGGCGCGGCTTGAGGCCGACCAGCGGCCCCAGATCGATGACGCAGGCGACGCGGCCCTGCTGGTTCATCACGCCCAGGAGCGCGGGCGGCGAGCGGGGCACGCGGGCGATGGTGGACACCTCCGTCACCCTGCGCACCGCCCAGAGCGGCAGCGCGTAGCGCTCACCGGAGTGGATGCAGATGACGGCGCGCACTCTTCGGTCACTCCAGCTTGAAGCGCGAGACCACGCTCTGTAGCTCGACGCTGATGTTGGTCAGCTCCTGCGAGGCCTGGGCCATCGAGGCAGTCGTCGAGGTCTGCTCCCGCACGGCCCGCTGCACCTCGTCCAGCGAGCGCGCATTGCCGGCCGCGACGCCGCGGATCTCCTGGAACGCCTCCACCATCTCGGCCGAGCCCTGCAGCTGCTCGCGCGCCAGCCGGGAGATCGCCTGCACGCGCTCGGACCCGGTCTGCGTCGCGTTCACGATCTCGTCCAGGGAGAGGATGATCTGGGCCAGGTCCTCGCGCCCTTGCCCCAGCTCGTCGATGCCTTCCTTCATCGCCGCCACCGCGTGCTGGCTGCGCTGGCTGATCTCGTGCGCCAGCCGGCTGATCTGCTCGGCGCTGCGCCCGGCGCTCTCGGCGAGCTTGCGCACCTCGTCGGCGACCACGGCGAATCCACGACCGTACTCGCCGGCGCGCGCCGCCTCGATGGCGGCGTTCAACGCAAGCAGGTTGGTCTGCTGCGCGACGCCGGTGATGGCCACCACGATCTTGCTGATCTCCTGCGTCTTCTCGCCGAAGGCGAACACCGTCTCGCTGGCGGCCTCGATCTCGGCGAACACCTTCTTGATCTTCTCGGCCGCCAGCTGGGCAGCGGCGCCACCCGCCTGCGCCGCCGTCGAGGTGGCTGTGGCGGTTTCCGCGGCGGCGCCCGCGGTCTTGGCGCTCGAGCCGATCGAATCCGCGATGCGGCCAATGAGGGCGCTCGCCTTCTCGACCAGCTGCAACTGGTGCTCGGCGCCCTGGTTGATCTTGGCCATGCTCCGGTCGATGTTCTCGGCCTGCGCGCTGACGTTGGCAGAGGACTCCTGCATCTCGTCCGCGCTGTCGGCGACCGAGCGGCTGGTGCGCTGGATGTGCCCCACCAGCTCGCGCAGGTTCGCCTGCATGTTGGAGATGGCGGTAGTCAGCTCGTCCACCTCGTCCCGGCCGAGCCAGTCGGTCCGCTCGGTGGCGAGCGGCTTGGACAGGTCGCCCCGGCTGATCTCGAGCGCGCTGCGGTTGAGCTGCATCGCGCGATTGGCGACCTGCTTGAGGCCGACGGCGACCGCCAGCGCCACCCCCAGACCGACCAGCGCGCCGAACAGGGCGTGCTCCGGCGCGAGGTGCTGCCGCATCGCCTCGTAGCTGAGCACGCCGGAGAGCACGCACCACAGGGTCAGGTCACCCAGCAGGATTTTCTGGAACAGCCCCACCCGGCGCGGGCCGCGCGGAACGGGTGGTTGGCTGCGGCGCGGCGGCAGCGGGACCGGAGGCGGGATGGCGCGCGGAGGGACCGCGCGGAGCGGCTCGACGGCGGGGGGCGTGAGGCGTGGCGGCTCCTGCCCCGGCCGCCCTGGCTCCTGGCCCTCCGGCAGCGCGTGGTCGTGTGCGGCGGGGGTCGCCATCGGCCGCCCACTCTATCCCGGCGAGCGGCAAGGGCAAATGTGCGCTAGAACAAATCAGGCCATGGCAGGTGGGACAACGCGGCAGATCGGAGCCCCCGGTTCACCGGGCGTTGCCGACGGGCTCGACGACCGCACGCGGCGCATCCTCGCGTCGATCGTGCGCGATCACATCCAGGGAGGCGAACCCGTCGGCAGCCATGCCATCGCGCGGCGGCCCGAAGTGGACTGCTCGTCTGCCACGGTGCGCGCGGTCATGGCGGACCTCGAGGCGCTCGGGTATCTGGAGAAGCCGCATACCAGCGCCGGGCGCGTGCCTACCGTCCGCGGGTACCGCTATTACGTCGACGTCCTGCTGCACCTGACTCCGCCGCTCGCCGCCGAGCGCGAGATGATCGAGCGGCGCGCGCACGATGCCGCGTCCCAGGTGGACGGGCTCATGGCCGAGGCTTCGCGCATCCTCCATCGGCTGACGCGGCACGCCGGTGTGGTCGCCTCTCCGCGCCCGCAGGGCGAGCGGCTCCGCCGGATCGAGTTCCTCAAGCTGCGAGAAGGTCGCATCCTGGCCGTTCTCGTCTCCGCCGCGGGGAGGGTGCAGAACCGGCTGCTCGCGATGCCCACGCCGCCTCCCAGCGAATCGGAGCTGGTCGAGGCGCAGAACTATCTCAACTCGCTGCTCGGCGAGCTGACCCTGGAGGAGGCGCGCGCGCGCCTCGCCGCGGAGCGCGAAGCGCAGCGCAGCGAGCTGTCCCGCCTGCGCGACCGGGCGCTCCAGCTCGGCGTCGCCGCGATGCAGCTCGAACAACCCGCGCTACACCTCGACGGGCAGGCGAGCTTCCTGGAAGAGCCGGCCCTGATGCACGACCTGGCCAAGATGCGCGCGCTCTTCCGTGCGCTGGAAGAGAAGGATCGCCTCCTCCACGTGCTCGATCGCACGCTGGCCGCGGAGGAGCTGACCATCTTCATCGGCAAGGAGAGCGGCATCTTCGAGCCCGACCTGTCCATCGTCGCCGCTCCCTACCGCCGCTCCGGCGAGATCGTCGGGGCGCTCGGCGTGATCGGCCCCACCCGCATGGATTACTCGCGCGTCATCCCGCTGGTCGAATTCACCGCTCGCGCCATCGGCCTGGCGCTCGATCCCACCGAAGGATAGGAGAGGACCGCCTTGTCCGAGCACCACGATGGCGACGGCGCGCCGCCAGGCGGCCCGCAGGACCCGCAGGAGGCCGGGCCCGAGCAGTCCGCGCAGCCGCAGGAGGCACAGCCCACGCAGCCGCCGCTCTCGCGCGAGGAGCTCGAGCGCAAGGTGGCGCAGCTCTCGGCCATGTTGGAGGACTCGATGAGCCGCGCGCGCGAGACGCAGGAGCGGCTCAAGGACACGCACGAGCGCCTGCTGCGCGTGGCGGCCGAGTTCGACAACTTCAAGAAGCGCGCGATCAAGGAGCGGGAGGACGCGCAGAAGTTCGGCATGGAGCGGCTGCTCAAGGACTTCCTGCCGGTGGCGGACAACCTCGAGCGCGCCCTCGATCACGCCGAGGAGCACGACCTGCGCCAGGTGATCGAGGGAGTGAAGCTGGTGCAGAAGCTGCTCGAGACTACGCTCGCCCGGCACGGCGTCACGGGATTCTCGGCGCTCGGGCAGCCATTCGACCCCAACCTGCACGAGGCGCTCATGCAGCAGGAATCGGACGCGCCCGCGGGCACCGTCGTGTCGGAGATGTCGCGCGGGTACAAGCTGAACGAACGACTGGTGCGCCCCGCCGCGGTGGTGGTCGCGAGGCCCCGATCCGCCGGAACACCGCCCCAGGCCGGGCCCGACGGCGGCACCCCACCCGCGGGCGCCAAGTAGGTATTCCGCCTACGTTTCCCTTTGTTGACCGGCCGGCCCGGTTCCGTCCAATCTAGCCTTTCCGCGAGGGGGCGGACGACGACATGGCCAAGGTGATCGGCATCGACCTCGGGACCACGAACTCGTGCGTCGCCGTGATGGAAGGCGGCGAGCCGGTCGTCATCCCCAACTCGGAAGGCAGCCGTACCACCCCGTCGATGGTCGGATTCACCGAGGCCGGCGAGCGGCTGGTGGGACAGATCGCCAAGCGGCAGGCGATCACCAATCCCGACGCGACCGTCTTCGCGGTGAAGCGGCTGATCGGCCGCAAGTTCGATTCCGACGAGGTGCGCAAGAGCATCGGCGTCTCCGCGTTTCGCATCATCGCCAGCGAGAACGGCGATGCCTGGGTGGAGCTGCGCGGCAAGCGCTACAGCCCGGCCGAGATCTCGGCGATGATCCTCGCCAAGATGAAGCAGACCGCCGAGGACTACCTCGGAGAGACGGTGACCGACGCGGTGATCACCGTTCCCGCCTACTTCAACGACGGTCAGCGCCAGGCGACCAAGGACGCCGGGCGCATCGCGGGACTCAACGTGCTGCGCATCATCAACGAGCCCACCGCTGCCGCGCTCGCCTACGGCCTGGACAAGGCCGCCGCCGGCGGCGGCTCGAAAGCCGGCGCGGCGATGCGCACCGCGGCCGCCGAGAAGATCGCCGTTTACGACCTGGGCGGCGGCACCTTCGACATTTCCGTCCTGGAGCTGACCGCCGGCGTGTTCGAGGTGAAGGCCACCAACGGCGACACCTTCCTGGGCGGCGAGGATTTCGACCAGCGGATCGTCGACTACCTGGCCGGGAACTTCCAGAAGGCGAACAAGATCGACCTGCGGCGCGACCGCATGGCGCTGCAGCGCCTCAAGGAAGCCGCCGAGCGGGCCAAGCACGAGCTGAGCTCGGCGAACGAGACCGACGTGAACCTGCCCTTCATCGCGGCGGACACCTCGGGCCCCAAGCACCTGACCGAGACCATGACCCGCGAGCAGCTCGAGGGTCTGGTGAACGACCTGGTGCAGAAGACGGTAGAGCCGTGCAAGCTCGCGCTCAAGGACGCCGGCGTGCAGCCGCGCGACATCGACCGCGTGATCCTGGTCGGCGGCATGACGCGCATGCCGGTGGTGCAGAGGGTCGTGCAGCAGTTCTTCGGCAAGGAGCCGCACAAGGGCGTGAACCCCGACGAGGTGGTCGCCGTCGGCGCGGCCATCCAGGGCGGCGTGCTCAAGGGCGAGGTGAAGGACGTCCTGCTGCTGGACGTCACTCCGCTGTCGTTGGGCGTCGAGACGTCCGGTGGCGTGAACACCCGCATCATCGAGAAGAACACCACCATCCCCTGCCGCAAGGCGCAGGTCTTCTCCACCGCCGTGGACAACCAGCCGATCGTCAACGTCCACGTCCTGCAGGGCGAGCGCGAGATGGCCGCCGACAACAAGACCCTGGCCCGGTTCGAGCTGGTCGGCATCCCCCCCGCCCCGCGCGGCGTGCCGCAGATCGAGGTCGCCTTCGACATCGACGCGAACGGCATCGTGCACGTCTCCGCCAAGGACCTCGGCACCGGCAAGCAGCAGTCGATCCGCATCGTCGCCTCCAGCGGCCTGACCGAGCAGGAGATCCAGCGGATGATCGCGGAGGCGGAGTCGAACAAGTCGACGGACAAGAAGAAGAAGGAGCTCGCAGACATCAAGAACAACGCGGACGGGCTCATCTACACGACCGAGAAGGCGCTGGAGGAGTACTCGACGCTGCTCCCGCCCAAGGACATGGCGGAGATCCGCGCGGACCTCGAGGCGCTCAAGACCGTGTACCAGAGCGACGACGTGGCGAAGATCCGCGCCTCCGTGCAGCGCCTGGAGGGCTCGGCCTACCGCATCGCCGACGCCCTGTATTCGACCGAGTCGAAGGACAAGAAGGCGGCGGGCGGCACGGCAAAGTCCTGAAACACCGCCGGGCCCGCGCCGGTTATTGACAAGCGTCCACCGTGTCTTACGTTTCGCCTGTCGGACTGCCTGTGGGGCGGCCGGCCAGGGTCGCCACCTTCTTTTCTCGAGGACCAACCGGCGTGCAGCCCCATCCGAAGCGCGACTACTACGAAGTGCTCGGCGTCGAGCGGACTTGCACCGCGCAGGAGTTGAAGAGCTCGTTCCGCAAGCTGGCGCTGCAGTTCCATCCCGACAAGAACGCCGGCGACAAGAAGGCCGAGGAGAAGTTCAAGGAGCTCTCCGAGGCGTACGAGGTGCTCTCCGACCCGGAGAAGCGGGCGCGGTACGATCGGTTCGGCCATCAGGTCCCGGGCGGATTCGGCCCCAGCCCGTTCGACCAGGGGTTCGGCGGCGCGAACATCAACGACATCTTCGAGGGCATCTTCGGCGACATCTTCGGGGGTGGCGGGCGCCGGGGCCGCAACCCGCGCAGCCGCGGGTCGGACCTCCGCTACAACCTGGAGATCAGCTTCGCGGAGGCGGCGTTCGGCACCGAAGCGAAGGTCAAGATCCCCAGGCACAAGACCTGCGACGCGTGCCGGGGATCGGGAGCCAAGCCCGGCACCGGACCCAAGCTGTGCCCCACCTGCCACGGCACCGGCGAGCTCCGGCTGACACCGAGGGCATGCTCAGCGTGAAGGTGCCCGCCGGGGTCGACACGGGTACGCGGCTCAAGCTGACGGGCGAGGGCGAGCCTGGCGAAAGGGGCGGCCCTCCGGGCGACCTCTACGTCGTCGTGCACGTGCAAGAGCACCCCATCTTCATCCGCGAGGATACCGAGGTGATCTGCGAGGTGCCCATCAGCTTCACCCAGGCCGCGCTGGGCGCCCAGATCGAGGTCCCCACGCTCGACGGCAAGGTGAGGATGAAGATCCCGTCGGGGACGCAGAGCGGCAAGGTCTTCCGGCTCAAGGGGAAGGGCATTCCCAGCTTGAACGGTTACCAGCGCGGCGATCAGCACGTGCGCATCACCGTCGAGGTGCCCGAGAAGCTGACCCGCAAGCAGCGCGAGCTGCTCGAGCAGTTCGCCGCCATCTCGGGCGAGGACGCGCACCCGCAGTCGAAGTCATTCTTCGACAAGGTGCGCGAGATGTTTGGGGCCGAGGAGGCCGGGCAGGAAGAGGACGTGGCCTGAAAAGCCTCAGGCGGCCGGGGACATGAGCAACTTGCGCAGCTCGGTCGATCCGAGCGGGGCGGGCCAGCCGGGGAAGCGGCTGGCGTACAACGCGAGCTCGGCGAGCGCGAACACCCAGGTGGCGACCCGGGCGCGGGCCATCGGGAGCAGGCCCACCTTCCGCGCCTGCTCGAGCACGAAGTCGCGCTCCTGCGCGGGGACCGGCTGCTCGTAGACGACGAGCTGAAGCGCCTGCACCGGAGCTCTCACGCGGTTCCGCATGGCGGCGACGCGCTCGGCGAGCATCTGCGCCCGCTTCACCAGATCGGCCCCGGTCAGCCGCGCTCCGGAGGCGACGGCGATGAGCGCGACCATCTCGCCCAGGTCGCCAGCCCACACGTCGTCGTAAGGCGGCAGCCCTGCCAGCGCGAGGCTCGCCGTGTGCGCAGCAGGTTCCGGCGCCTCGGGATACACGCGCGACATGCCCGCCGCCGTGAGCAGCGGATCGAGGCGCGCGAGCAGCTGCGCCTTGTCCAGCCCCTTGCGCATCGCGCCCCTTGTATTCCACGAGCGCCGCGACGTGAAAAGCGCACTTAGTGGGAGAGGATCGGGAACCGGGGACGCGGAATGCGCGCGGCGATCGTTTCTGCCGGGACCGGGGCTCCGAGGAGCTGCGCGCGAGCTGGGGCGAGCGCAACCGCCGGACCTTCCGCGCCGGCGATCCCGCCCACCAGGTCGTAGTCTCCGGCCTGCTCGATCAAGACGGGAACGATCTGGCCGGGCGCCGCCTCGCCGCGGTTCACGTAGACCTTTCCATCGATCTCCGGCGCCTGCCCCATCCAGCGGCCCTCGAGCAGCAGATCGGTCTCCTCGCTGACGCCTTCCACCAGCACCTCGAGAGTGCGCCCGATCAGCGACTGCTGATGCATCTTGCTGATCTTCCGCTGGATTCCGAGAAGCTTCTTCTGCCGGGCCGCCTTGATCCGGGCGGGAAGCTGCCCGTCCAGGGTGTACGAGGCAGTCCCTTCCTCACGGGAGAATTGAAAGACGCCGACGCGCTCGAATCGCATCTCCTCGACGAAGTCGCATAGCTCCTGGAACTCTGCCTCGGTCTCGCCAGGGAAACCGACGATGAAGCTCGTCCGGAAGGTCAGGGCGGGCACGCGGTCCCGCAACTTGTGGACCAGCCTGCGCACCCAGGCGGAGTCGCGGCCGCGCTTCATCCGGCGCAGCACCTGATCGGCGATGTGCTGCAGCGGCATGTCGAGGTAGCGCGCCAGGTTGGGCTGGGCGGCGAGCGCGTCGATCAGCTCGTCGGGAAAGTCGCGCGGGTACGCGTAGTGAAGCCGGATCCAGCGCGCCGGCACCTCGGCGAGGGCGCGGAGCAGGTCGTGCAGCTTGGGGCGGCCAGGCAGGTCATGGCCATAGGCGGTGAGGTCCTGCGCGACGAGGTTCAGCTCCACCGCGCCTTGTCCGACCAGGCGATGCGCCTCCTCGACGACGTCCGCGATGGGACGGCTGCGCTGCGCTCCGCGCAGGGTGGGGATGATGCAGAAGGTGCACTTGTTGTCGCAGCCCTCGCTCACCTTCACGTATGCCGTCCAGCGCGGCATCGAGTTGCGCCGGGGCGTGCGCGCGTCGGCGATGTAGTCGGGATCGGGGATGACGGCGCGGTCCCGCTCACCCTGGATGATCTCGGCGATGCGAGGGTAGGCGGAGGTTCCGACGAAGTAGTCCACTTCCGGCATCTCCTGCTGGAGCACGTCGGCGTACCGCTGCGTGAGACAACCCGCGACCACCAGCGCCTTGCAGCGGCCCGTCTCCTTGTACCGGGCGTGCTCGAGGATGGCGTCGATCGACTCCTGCTTCGCTTCCCCGA
>VBKO01000033.1 GCA_005888115.1 Deltaproteobacteria bacterium | reverse complement strand
CGGCTCGGGGAAGTAGCGGTAGTCGTTCGCCTCCTCCTTGGTGCGCATCGGTCGCGTCTCGCCTTTCTCGTTGTCGAAGAGACGCGTCTCCTGGACCACCTTCTCGCCGCGCTCGTACGCGGCGACCTGCCGCTCGATCTCGTGCTCGATCGCCTGCCGGACGAAGCGGAACGAGTTGATGTTCTTCAGCTCGACCCGGGTGCCAAACTTCTGGGCGCCCTTGCGACGGACGCTGACGTTTGCGTCGCAGCGGAACGAGCCCTCCTCGAGGTTGCCGTCGTTGATTCCCAGGTACATGAGCGAGAGCCGCAGCGCCTTCAAGTACTCGCTCGCCTCCTCCGCGCTGCGCAGCTCCGGCTCGCCGACGATCTCGACGAGCGGCACGCCGCTGCGGTTCAGATCCACCTGCGATCCGGCCGCGCCGTGCACGTTCTTTCCGGCGTCCTCCTCGAGGTGGATGCGCGTCAGGGGCACCTTGCGCACGCTCCCGTCCGGCTGCGGCACCGGCACCGCGCCGCCCTTGCAGATGGGCAGCTCGTACTGGGAGATCTGGTATCCCTTGGGAAGGTCCGGGTAGAAATAATTCTTCCGCGCCCAGATGCTGCGCTCCGCGATGGCGGAGCCGAACGCCTTTCCTGCCTTGATCGCCATCTCCACCGCGCTCCGGTTGAGCGCGGGCAACGCGCCAGGCAACCCCAGGCACACCGGGCACACCAGGGAATTCGGCGGCGCGCCAAAGGCGGTCGAGCACGAGCAGAAGATCTTGCTCCGGGTGAGCAGCTGCGCGTGCACCTCCAACCCGATCACCGGCTCCCAGTCGTGGATGCTCATGTGCGCTCCAGGAGCGGCGGCAGCCGGCGAGGCAGGGCGAGGGCGCGCTCGGCGGCCCGCGCGAGGCGGAGCAGCGTTCCCTCCTCGAACGGCCGCCCGATCAGCTGCATCCCGATCGGCAGCCCGGCTTGCGTGAATCCGCTCGGCACCGAGATCCCCGGGAGGCCCGCCAGGTTCACCGGCACCGTGTAGATGTCGTTCAGGTACATGGCGAGCGGATCGTCCACCTTCTCGCCCAGCCGGAACGCCGCCCACGGGCTGGTGGGGGACACCACCGCGTCCACGCCCGCCGCGAAGGCCTGGTCGAAGTCGCGCCGGATCAGCGCGCGGACTTTCTGCGCCCGCAAGTAGTACGCGTCATAATAGCCGGCCGACAGCGCGTAGGTGCCGAGGAGGATGCGCCGTTTCACCTCGGCGCCGAATCCGGCCGCGCGGGTCTTCTCGTACAAGTCGAGCAGCGACCCGCGCGCCGGCGCGCGCTGGCCGTAGCGGATGCCGTCGTACCGCGCCAGGTTGGACGAGGCCTCGGCCGTCGCGACCAGATAGTAGGTGGCGATCGCGTGCGGCGAGTTGGGGAGCGAAATGGCCTTGACCGTGCACCCTTCGCGTTCCAGCGCGGCGATGCCCGTGCGGACCGACTTCTCCACCGCCGGATCGAGCCCCTCGCCGAAATACTCCTTCGGCACGCCGATGGTGAGGCCGCCCACCGGCTTCTCCAGATCCGCGTCGTAGTCCGGCACCGGGCGCAGGCTGGAGGTCTGGTCGTTCGGGTCGCGCCCCGCGATCGCGCGCAAGAGGAGAGCCACGCCCCGGACGTCCTGCGCGAAGGGGCCCACCTGGTCGAGCGACGAGGCGAACGCGACGACTCCGTACCGCGAGACGCGGCCGTAGGTCGGTTTCATGCCGACGCAGCCGACCAGCGCGGCCGGCTGGCGGATCGATCCGCCCGTGTCGGTGCCCAGCGTCCCAGGCACGAAGCGCGCCGCGACGGCCGCCGCCGACCCTCCCGACGAACCGCCTGGAGTGCGCTCGAGGTCCCACGGGTTGCGGGTGGGTCCGTACGCGCTGTTCTCGGTGGACGAGCCCATCGCGAACTCGTCCATGTTGAGCTTGCCCACCAGCACGGCGCCGGCCTCGCGCAGCTTGCGCACTACCGTGGCGTCGTACGGCGGGTGATACCCCTCGAGGATGCGCGAGCCGGCGGTGGTCTCGACGCCTTCCTGGCAGAAGAGGTCCTTGAGGCCCACCGGCACGCCGTCCAGCGGCGAGAGCGGCTCCTTGCGTGCGCGGCGCTCGTCGGAAGCCCTGGCGGCCGCGCGCGCCTGCCCCTCGGTGAGCCGCAGGAACGCGTGCACCTTCCCGTCGAGACGGGCCGTGCGCGAGAGGCACTCTTCGAGCACCGCGCTCGGGCGCGCCTCCCCCCGATCGAGGGCGCGCGACAGGTCTCCCAGGGGCAGGAGCGAAGGGTTCACTCCAGGATCCTCGGGACGACGAACGCGCTGCCGTCCTGCTCGGGGGCCTCGGCCAGCACCTTCTCGCGCGGGAGGCTCGGCCGGACTGCATCGTCGCGCATGACGGCTTCCGCCTCGCTCGCGTCGCCGGCGAAGGAGAGCGGTTCCACGCCCGCGATGTCCACCGACCCGAGCCGCTCGATGTACTCGAGGACGTGCCCGAGCTGCGCGGCGGTGCGCTCCTCCTCCTCGGAGGTGAGCGCGAGACGCGCGAGGCGCGCGACGTGGCGCACCGTGTTCCTGTCGATCGCCATGCTGCCTCCAGAGCGCAGGTCGAAACGTCCGCGCTCCGAAAAACATAGCGCCGCCCTACCGCCGGCCGCTACGGCTTGTACGCCACCGGCCTGAACCAGTTGAGCACCGAGTCGATGACCGCCTGCAAGCCGTGCGACTCGGCGGCCTTGTGCAGTTTTTCCCAAGAGCTGCGCGGGAGGAAGGCGCCCCCGCAGTTCAGGCAATGGAAGACGGCGACCTCGCCGAGCTTCTCCGGCACGACGAGCCAACCGCACTCCGAGCAGTGCCCGTGGTGCAGCCTGCGAAGCTCCTCCCTCTCGTGCTCCTTCAGCCGGCGCATCTCCTCGAGATGGAGCTGGCGGATGCGCTCCGCGTCCTCGCGCACGAAGTACTCGTCCTCCAGCGTGGATCGTTTGCCGACCGTCATTCCTTCTTGCCCTCGGCGGCAGGCGCCGGACGCGCGCCGGCCGGGGCGAGGAGCTCCATCGCGAGCTTCGCCCGCTCGTGCTGCGGCGAGAGCCGGAGGGTCTCGAGCAGCTCCTTCCTCGCTTCCGCGTCCTGGTGCATCGCCAACTGGGCCATCGCGATCCGGAACCGGATTCGCGCGCTCTGCGGAGAGCCGGCAAGCGCCGCGCGGAGCTTCTCCAAGGCCCGCGACGCGCCCTCCTCCTGGGCGAGGAATTCCGTTCCTTGGACGAAGGCGATGCGCGCATCGTCGGCCTTGAGCAGCGCGGCGCGCTTCAGCTCGCGGCTCAAGTTCACCCGGGACCGCGCTGCGCGGTAGTAGTCCGCGAGCGCCAGCGCCACGTCCGCCGACTTGGGGTCCATCTTGTTGCCTGCCGCCGCTGCCTCGAATCCCGTCTTGAGCCGCGCCTTGGCCGCGTCCTGCAGCGCCGCCCCCTTCGCTTCCGCTTCTGCTTTCGTCTTGTCGTCGCCCTGCGTGAGCGCGCGAATCGCCCGCTCGCTCCAGTACCAGGCCTGGTCGTTCAGCGCGTCGGCCCAGGCGATCTCCACTTCGGCGAGCTGGGCATGCGCCTGCGGGAAATGCGCCTTGGGCGCCGCCTGGAGCGCGGCGTTCGCCAGACCTTCGGCCTCGGCGAGCGAAGCGAGCGTGTCCTTTTCGGCGGCTGCGCGAGCATCGGCGAGGGCCTCGACGGCCACCTGGGGCGGAGCCCGGTGACCCAGAGTCTTCACGGCGAGCACCACGCCCGCGAGGGCCAGGACCAGCGCGACCGCCGCGCCGACCCCGATCACCAGCGCGCGGGGTGGCCCGTGCGCGGCCGGAGCTTGCTCCGCCTGCTCGCCTTCCGCCGATTCCGACGCGGCGGCTTCGGACTCCTCCGACGCGGCCGCCTGCCCAGCCGCAAGATCGTCCTCGGCTGCGCTCGCGCCCGCGGCGGCCTGCTCGCCGCCCGCATCCCGGATTTCCCCGGCCGGTTCGCCTGCTCCCGGCTCGTCCTCCGCGGAGGCTTGCGTCGCGGGCGCGCCCGCCCGTGCGAGGTCCGCTGCGCGCATCGGCGGCGGCTGCTTCTGCGGGGGAGGCGTCGGCACCTGCGCGGCCGGCGGCCTGGCGACCGCGGACGGGGCCTTGCCGAAGAGGATCGTCGCGTTTGCGCTGGCGTCGATCTTCGCCGGGACTTTGGGTTCGTGTGCGGCGCCTGGTGACGCGCCGAAGACGAGCGTCGCGCCACCGGTGTCGGTCGGCTTGGAGAGCGGCTTCACCGTTCCGGGGGGTGTCCGGGACGGAGGTTGGGTCTTCAGTGAAGGCGCTGCGTTGAACATCATCGTCCTGCCGGCTGCTTCGTCGGCAAGCGGCGCAACCACTGCTGCGGCCGGGCCGCCCGCTGATTTCGAAGGCCAAGGCGCCGGCTTCTGCGCCGATGGAGCGGCGCGCGGACCCCGCGGCGGCGCGGCGGGGGGGATCGGCGCCGCAGTCGGAGCCGCCGCGGGCTTCGTCGCCATCGGGGTCGCGGCGGTCTTCGTCGCGACGGGAGCCGCGGCCGGCTTCGCAATCGCTGGCGCGGGCGCCGGAGCCGAAGCGATCGCGGGCGGGGATGCACTCGGGGACGGGGAAGTTGGCTGCACCAGCTCCCGGATCGCGCGGAAGGTGTTCCCGCACTTGCCGCACCGCATGGCGAGCCCCTGCGGGCCGACGCGCGCATCGTCGATCCGGTACCGCGCCTGGCACTTGTCGCAGCGAACGTCCATGGTGCGTCCCCTCCGGCGCGAACTCTCCCCGGGCCCGGGGTCGGGCCGGGTGGTGAAAAGCGGGGAGCGTAAGCGGACCGTATTCTACTGTAAAGGCGGGTACGAGAGGAGCCCGGCCGTCCGGCGGCAGTTGGAAAAGGTGAGTGTCGGCGGGGCGAAAGCGCCAGATGCGAGCCTAAAATTGACGGAATGCCGGCCGCTCTTACAGTCGGGCCTGCCCCTGCGTGGTCCTGTTGCGCTGTAGGGGGAGGGAGGCAGCGTGGCGCGCGCGAGAAGGGCGGCTGGGCGGCCGAAAGAGACGGCTTGGAAGCGGCCTGTGGCGGGCATCCTGCTGGCCGGCGCCGCGGTGGTGGCACTGCTCGGCTTGTGGAGTTATGGGCCGCGGGCGCCGGGAGCCAACTGGGCCGGCCCGGTCGGGTACACGATCGCGGGCGCGCTCCTCGATCTAGCCGGCGTCGGCGCGTACGCGGCTGCCCTCTTCCTCCTTTTCCTGGCGGCGGCGCTGATCGTCGGACGGCCGCGCCTCTCCTTCTCCAGCAGCGCCTCCTGGCTGCTGTTCTCTCTTTCCCTCATCGCCCTCGTGCACCTCGGCGTGCGCGCCCGGGTCCAGGGCCACGCTCCCGGCGGCCTCCTGGGCGGACTGATCGCCGGCGGCGCCCGCGCGGCGCTGTCCACCTGGGGCGCGGCGGTGCTCATCGGCGCGATCGGCGCCGCGGCGCTGGTGGTCGCCACCGATCTTTGGGCGCTGCGCGCGGCGTTCGCCGCCGGGCGGCTGGGGTTCGCTGGCGGCGCGCGCGCGGTCAAAGGCGCGACGGAGGCGCTCTCGCGCGTCCGAGCAGCCGAGGGCGAAGAGCACGACGACCTCGAGCCTTTCGAGCCCGATCCCGATGTCCGCATCACGCTCGAGCCGCGCAACAAGCAGGCCGCGCTCCGCCTGGGGATGGACGAGGAGGCGCCGCAGGACCCGCGCCTGCCTGTCCCTCCCGGCTCGGACCCTGGACGCCCGAAGAAGCAGGCCGGCGCTTCGACGCCGCCGGCCGCGGCGCCGACGGGCCCCGCCGAACCGTTGCCGATGGCGCCTACCATCGTCGAGCCGAAGCCGCCTCCGCGCGCCGGCGCGCGCAAGGAGGACCGGAAGGAAGACCAGGAGAGCGCCGGCGCGGGATTCACGCTGCACGGCGGCCGGAAGAGCTTCACGTCGCCGCCGATCGGCATCCTCACGGGCGAGGCGACCGCCGCGGCGCCGATCGATCGCGAAGGCCTCACCGCGACGGCCGAGAAGCTGCGGCAGAAGCTCGCCTCGTTCGGGATCCAGGGACAGGTGACGCAGATCCGCCCGGGGCCGGTGGTCACCATGTTCGAGTTCCTGCCCGCCGCGGGCGTGAAGGTATCGCGCATCGCCTCGCTCTCCGACGATCTGGCGATGGCGATGGAGGCGCTCCGGGTGCGCATCGTCGCGCCGATCCCCGGCCGGGGCGTGGTCGGCATCGAGGTACCGAACAAGGAGCGGCAGATGGTGGTCCTGCGCGAGCTCGCCGAGCAGGACGCCTTCCAGAAATCGCACAGCAAGCTCGCGATGTGCCTGGGCAAGGACATCGAGGGAATGCCCTACATCGCCGACCTGGCGAAGATGCCGCACCTGCTCATCGCGGGGACCACCGGCTCGGGAAAGTCGGTCGCGGTGAACGCGATCATCGTCTCCATGCTGCTGCGCGCCTCGCCCGAGGAGGTGCGCTTCCTCATGGTCGATCCCAAGATGCTCGAGCTCTCCATCTACGAGGGCATTCCACACCTGCTCCTGCCCGTGGTCACCGACGCGAAGAAGGCTGCGATGGCGCTGCGCTGGGGAGTGGAGGAGATGGAGCGCCGATACCAGCTGCTGGCGGAGTGCGGCGTCCGCAACATCGCCTCCTTCAACAAGAAGGTGGAGAAGGAAGGCGACTCCGCGCGGCGCGCGCACAAGCCGGCCAAGGAGAAGCGCGTCGTGGATCTCACCGATCCGCAGCTCTCCATCCCGCAGCTGCAGCAGGCCGCGGCTGCCGGGGAAGTGGCACGTCAGGAGAGCGACAATCCCGCCGTCCAGTTGATGCGCGAGAACGAGCGCAAGATCGCCGTGGGCGAGGCGCCGGACGTCCCGGAAGGCGTCGCGCCCGATGCGCACGTGGCGACGCACGAGCCGCTGCGCAAGCTGCCGTACCTCGTCATCATCATCGATGAGCTGGCGGATCTGATGATGGTCGCCTCTCGCGAGGTGGAGACGTACATCGCGCGGCTGGCGCAGATGGCGCGCGCCGCCGGCATCCACCTGATGGTCGCCACGCAGCGGCCCTCGACCGACGTGGTCACCGGAGTGATCAAGGCGAACTTCCCCGCGCGCATCTCCTTCCAGGTGGCCTCGCGGCACGACTCGGCGACCATCATCAACGCTCCCGGCGCCGAGAATCTCCT
This sequence comes from Deltaproteobacteria bacterium, assembly GCA_005888115.1. GTDB lineage: Bacteria > Myxococcota > Myxococcia > Myxococcales > 40CM-4-68-19 > VBKO01. The sequence continues at coordinate 5,210 of VBKO01000033.1, read as the reverse complement.
CGGGATGGGCGACATGCTCAGCCTGCCGCCCGGGACCTCGACGCTAACGCGCGTGCACGGACCCTTCGTGGACGAGAAGGAGATCCATGCCGTCGTCGAGCACTGGAAGGCGCAGGGCGCGCCGGTCTACGACCCGAACATCCTCAAGCCGCGCGCCGAGGACGGCGACGGCGTTCCCGAGGACGACCAGGGTCCGGACGAGCTGTACGATCAAGCGATCGCGGCGGTCTCGGACATGCGCTTCATCTCCATCTCGTTGCTGCAGCGCAAGCTGCGGGTGGGCTACAACCGCGCCGCCCGCATGATCGAGCGCATGGAGCGGGACGGCATCGTCGGACCGGCGGACGGGGCGAAGCCGCGCGAAGTGCTCATACGTCCGATCGGCGAGATGCCCGGCGCCGGCCCATGACGGCCTGGGCGGGCGCTGCCGATCCGCCGACGTGCGGCTGACCGGATGTTCCCTTGACCTGCCTGTCGCGTCCCGGTAAACGGACGCGCGCACCGTAGCGGGAAAGCTCGGGGCCGGCCTGCAGACCGCAGCCGAACAAGAAGGATTGTTTCGAATGGCGACTGGTACCGTGAAGTGGTTCAACGACACGAAGGGCTATGGCTTCATCACCCAGGACGGCGGAGGGGAAGACGTCTTCTGCCATCACACCGCCATCAAAGCGGAGGGATTCCGCTCGCTGGCCGAAGGCCAGAAGGTGGAGTTCGAGGTGGTGAAGGGTCCGAAGGGCCTGCAGGCCCAGAACGTGCGCAAGCTGTCGTAACGTTCGCTTCGAAAGCCCCGAGGCCCGGTCTGGTCCGCCAGGCCGGGCCTTCGTGTTTCAGCCTGCCTGCGCGTCCGGCCGATCGTCGGCGCCCGAGGCGACCTCGACGACCGTGAGCGTCTCCTCGCGCTTGTCGACGCGGTACCAGACCGTCACGTCTTCCACCTCGACGCGGAGGAGATTCGCCTCGGGCCCCGGGTTCCGCGCGAACATCAGACTGGGCGGCGGCGCGATGCTGGCCAGATCGGCGAGCTCCGCCAGGAGCCGGCCCAGCCGCTGCACGACGTGCGAAGAAAACGTGCGCAGCCGCTGCGCAGCCGTCGGCTCGACGAGGATGCGGTAGCTCATGAGCGCACGCTAAGCATTCGTGCGGGCGGCGCGGTAGGGGGGCGCGACGATTTTGTCGGAGATCGTGCTCGCTACGTCGATCTACGAGCCTGCCTTCCGGGTGGGCTCCGGCAGGGCGGGGGGCAGCTCGCCCGCGCGGCGGGGCGGGTCCGCGAAGCTCGACGGGAGCAGGTTGAAAGGGAGCAGTTTCACCAGGAGCGGCAGGAGCAGCATTCCGCCCGGGGCCGCGAAGATCGCCAGCGCGGGAATGGTCTTGGCGACGTCGATGAGCTGCGCGCGGACCTTCTTCTTCTCCGGGGCCGTCAGCGTCGCCCCCGCGCTGGCGCGGGCAAGGAGCTGCGCCAGCTCGCCCGTCTCGCGGATTTCCTGGAGGATGCGGTCGAGGTTGTCGGCGACCGCGGCCTGCAGGCGGCTGGTGAGCGCGTCGGCCAGTCCTTCGGGAGTCTCGGCCAGCCGGAGCGCGGTGAGCGCGTCGCGGTTCTGCCGGTAGAAGTTGTCCACCTGGACTTCCAGCGCTGCCAACTCCTCAGCCTCCACTCCGAGCGCGACCGCCAGGCGCTCGACGAAGGCGATCTCGCCCGCGTCGAATTTGCGGTCCACCAGTGCCGCGAGCAGCACCTGCTCCATCGCGAACCGGCGCAGCGCGGGCGCCTGCATCGCCGGGGCCAGGCGCTCGATCGGCCGGGGATCGCGGCGGGCGCGCTGGAGCAGGCGGTACTCGGGCGCCGGCAGCTTCTGCGCGCGCAGGACTTGATCCATGCTGCGCGCCACTTCCCTGCCGTTCTCCTGCCCGGCCGCGAGGCCGGAGAGCAGCTCGACCAGCACGCAGCGCCACACGAGCGCGGCGCGATCGGCGATCCGCGTCGCGGCGGGCGAGATCCGTCCGTGCGCGAAAGCCGCCAGCGCCACGCTCGCGCAGGTGCGCACCTCGATTGCGCAGAGGCCGTTGTGCAGCGGGATCCCCGCGAACGGCCCGCCGAGCGCGAGGTACCGGCGCGACAGGCGCGTGGCGACCTTCGCGGCGAGCCGCTGCACGGCCGCCACCCTCGCTGCGAGCGGGGCGGCGAACAGCCGCGCGGACTCCTTGGTCCGTCCGGCCACCGCGCCCAGCACGGCGAGGAGCTGGTTGCGTCGCGCGTCGATCGCCACGTCGGGAGCCAGCTCCGGCCCTTCGACGAAGTACGGGGCGGCCGAGAGCGCGGCTGCCTTGGCGCAGAGCCGGACCAGCCCGGCGACGAAGTGGGCGAACGCGCGTGCGCCGGGCACCGCGTCGGGCGGAAGCTCCACGGCGGGATCGACTGCCCCGGTCCCGTAGGCGAGCCCCGAGGCGCGCAGCATGACTTCCAGCCGATCGCGGCGCTCGTGGAGGCCGAGGCGGTGGGGCGGACCTTTCGTGACGCGTACTGCTACGGCGCCGACGACGGCGAGCAGCCAGTCCGTGCTGCCCACCGGCAGCTCCGCCTGCCGGCCCTGGTGAAGAAGCGACTCGATGTGGCACCCCTCGGTATCTCCGACGATTGTAGCAGAGCCCCGGGGCCGGGCCGCGCACCACGGCGCATCCCGGACGTCCGCGGTCGGGTCGGCCGCGGACGCCCGGCGGCTGCGCCTTACTTGACCGCCTTCACCCGCGCGCGCTTCTCGTCCAGCTCGACCGGCGGAGGAGGCGGCGCCGATTTCACGATGCCGAACTTCTCGTACAGCTTCACCTCCACCTCGCGCAGCGTGTCGGGGTGCGCCTTGAGGAAGTCGCGCGCGTTCTCGCGTCCTTGCCCGATGCGCTCGCCGCCGTAGCTGAACCAGGCGCCGCTCTTCTCGACGATGTTGTTCTCCACCGCCAGATCGAGCAGATCGCCTTCGCGGGAGATGCCCTGGCCATAGAGGATGTCGAATTCGACCTCGCGGAATGGCGGCGCCACCTTGTTCTTCACCACCTTGACGCGCGTGCGGTTGCCGATGACCGTCTCGCCGTCCTTGATGGCGCCGACGCGGCGGATGTCGAGGCGTTGCGAGGCGTAGAACTTCAGGGCGTTGCCGCCGGTGGTCGTCTCCGGATTGCCGAACATCACCCCGATCTTCATGCGGATCTGGTTGATGAACACCACCGTGGTGTTCGACTTGGAGATGGTGGCGGTGAGCTTGCGCAAGGCCTGCGACATGAGCCGGGCCTGCAGGCCCATGTGCTGGTCGCCCATCTCTCCCTCGAGCTCCGCGCGCGGCACCAGCGCGGCGACCGAGTCGATCACGATGACGTCCACGGCGCCCGAGCGCACCAGCATCTCGCAGATCTCCAGCGCCTGCTCGCCGGTATCGGGCTGGGAGATGAGGAGGTCCTCGGTGCGCACGCCCAGCTTGCGCGCGTAGCCGACGTCCAGCGCATGCTCGGCGTCGATGAAGGCGGCCACCCCTCCGTTCTTCTGCGCCTCCGCCACGACGTGGAGGGTGAGAGTGGTCTTGCCGGACGATTCCGGCCCGTAGATCTCGACGATGCGCCCGCGGGGAACGCCGCCGACCCCGAGCGCGAGGTCGAGCGAGACCGAGCCGGTGGAGATGGCCGGGATGTCCTGCACCAGCGGCTCGTCCACGCCCAGCCGCATGACGGAACCTTTCCCGAACTGCTTTTCGATGGCGCTCACCGCCAGCTCGATGGCCTTCTCTTTCTCCGCGTTCGCCACTCGTTCCCTCCTTTGCGCGCGAGGCGCGATCACTGAATTCTTGTACAGGACCGGATCCGCAAGTCAAGCATCGCCGTAGAGCGCGTGCATCGGTAGCACGGCCCTCCGACACTCCCTGCGCGTGTGTGGCGCCGCCTGTCGCAGAGGTCAGCGCTGCGCCGTCTGCCGCGCCTCTTTCGCCCGCTTCCACACCAGCGTCGCGGTCCCCGGACCGATCGACGGCGTGGGGTTCGTGACCGTCATCTCGTCACCGGAGAGCGCCACGATGCGTTTCTGATCGGTGCCGCTCCAGTTGGGGAACGTGCTCGCCTCGACGTGGAGGTTCACCGTCTTGTCCGCGTCGCTCACCGTGTACGTCCCGAAGTAGCCGATGCCGCCTTGCATCGCTGCCTTGTTCTCCTCCGCGGTCCCGTTCGTGCGGCTATTGGAGGCGAACTTCGGCACGTCCGGCCGCGTGAGCACGATGGAGAAGTGGCCGTCGCTCGTCAGGATCATGTTGCCCTTGGGGCTCGGCCCGAAGGGCGCGACCTTGGTACCTTCCTGGTCGACGGTGTCGGACACCATGGTCCATGCGCCGATCAGTTGCTGCTTGAGCTTGCCGGTCTTCTGATTGCCCGCCCCGCCGGCAGCGAAAGCAACCAGCGCCAGTGCGGCGAGCGCCGGCAACGTCGTTCGAATGTTCGTCTGCATGTGCTTCCCCCTGGCCGCGCCCATCAGGCGACGCGGCCGTGGGGATCCGAGCACGTCTTGCGTGAAGCGGCTACCCCGCCTTCCGTCCTATTGGCGCGTGTCGGCCGTCGATGCCGTCTTCCGGGCCTCATTGACGCGCTTCCACGTTACCGTGACGGTGCCTGGGCCCATGGACGGATTCTGATTGATGAACTTGAGCTCGTCTCCCGACAGTTCGATGGTCCGCTTCTGCTCGGTTCCGGCCCAGTTCGGGAAGGTGCTCCCTTCGACGCGCATGACGAGCGTCTTGTCCGCGTCGTTCGCCGTGTAGGTGCCGAAGTAACCGATGCTGCCCGCCACTGCCGCCTTGTTCTCCTCCGGAGTGCCCGTCGTGCGGTTCTTCGAGGCGAACTTGGGGACGTCGGCACGCGTGATGATGAGCATGACGCGGCCATTGCTGGTGAAGATCACGCCGCCCTTCGCAGACGGGCCGAAAGGCTCCGACTTCTTTCCGTCCTGATCGAGGACGTTGGACACCATCGTCCAACTCCCCTGCAATCGTTGCGTGAGCGAACCCGTCTTCTCGTTGCTCTCGCCGCGCGACGCGAATGAGACGAGCGCCACCGCGGCGAGCGCCGCCAGCGCCGTCATACCGATAGTTTTCATGACAACTCCCCAGGCCGCGCGGAGTGAAGCAAGCGCGACCGGGGAGGACTTGCGCACACCCCGAGCAAAATAGCGAGGAGTTTCG
>VBKO01000401.1 GCA_005888115.1 Deltaproteobacteria bacterium | reverse complement strand
CCTCCTTCTGGCATACGAACACCGGTAGGGCGCACGGCCAGTGGAAATTGGCCGGAACGGGTAGTTCCACTCCACTGTGCTTCGGTGGGCGGGAGGTTGCCATGGTAACGGAGCCGGTTCAGCACGCGGTGCGACGCGTGGACGACGCCGACCAACCGACCGCGACGCTCGGAGACGTCGACATTTCTTCCGAACTCTCGACGCGGTCCGTCCGGAGGCCCGACTACGAACGCGAGAACCGCGCCTTTGCGTCGCTCGCCTTGGAGATGTCGAAGAACCCCCGCAACATGCTGCAGAAACTGGTCGAGGTGGCGGTCGAGCTGTGCCGCGCCGGTACGGCGGGCATCAGCTTGCTCGAGGGCGACGTGTTTCGCTGGGAAGCCGTTGCCGGCGTGTTCGCCTCGTATCGCAACGGCACGATGCCCCGCACCGCCAGCCCATGTGGCATCTGCATCGATCGCGACGCGAGCGAGCTCATGCACTTGCCTGACCGTTGCTTTCCGGCCCTGCGGGCCGACCCCCGCTTCGTCGAAGCGTTGCTCATCCCCTTCCACTTCCAGGACCGTCCCGTTGGGACGGTCTGGATCGTTGCCCACTCTGAGGAGAGAAAGTTCGATCGAACGGACGAACGCGTCCTGCGGGCGCTCTCCGAGTTCGCCTCGGCAGGCTGGCAGATGTGGAAGGCTCGTGACACCGCAGAGGAGGCGAGCCGCCGCAAGGACGAGTTCCTTGCCATGCTCGGGCACGAGCTGCGAAATCCCTTGGCGGCGATCGTCAGCGCAGTCGGCATCTTGACGAGGAAAGGCGCCCCCGGCGGCAGCCAGCGGGCGGTGGAGATCCTGCTGCGGCAGAGCCATCACCTGACACGGATGGTCGAGGACCTGGTCGACTTGTGTCGCATCAGCCAGGGAAAGCTGGCGCTCAAGAGGGAGCAAGTCGAACTGAAGTCCATCGTCGCCGATGCGGTGGAGACCACGCGGGAGCGGATCGAGCGGCGCGGGCACCAACTCTCCGTGGAGCTGCCTCCCGAGCCGATCTGGCTCGAGGCCGATGCGCTGCGCCTGGCACAGGTATTGACCAATCTCCTCGACAATGCCGCCAAGTACACACCCGAAAAGGGACAGATCCAATTGCGGACCTGGCGCGAAAACGATCAGCTCCTCGTCTCGGTCCGAGACACAGGCATTGGGATTCCTCGCGAACGGCTGGACAGCGTCTTCAATCTCTTCGAACAGCTCGGCAGTTCCCTCGATCCGTCCGCCCATGGTCTCGGAGTCGGCTTGTCGTTGGTGCGTGGCGTGGTCGAATTGCACGGGGGCTCGATCGTTGCGGCCAGCGAGGGAGTCGGAACTGGCAGCGAGTTTACGCTGCGACTCCCGCTTTCACCGAAGCCTCTCACCGCGGCGGTACCATCAGAGCCGCCCGCTTCCGTGGCACTGCCACCGAGCCGCATCTTGCTCGTGGAGGACCACGAGGATCTGGCGGAGAGCCTCTCCCTGTCGCTTTCGTTCGACGGACATTCCGTCAGGGCCGCCCGCGACGGTCCTTCGGCGCTCGAGGCACTCAAGTCCTTCGAGCCCGACATCGTGCTCCTCGACCTCGGCCTGCCTGGCATGGACGGGTATGAAGTGGCCCGGCAGATGCGCGGTCGGTGCAAGGATGCGATTACCATCGTCGCGCTGACCGGTTATGGTCAGGACCACGGCCGACGGCAAACTGCGGCTGCAGGTTTCGATGCCCATCTCGTCAAGCCGATCGAACTCGATGAGCTTCGCCATCTGCTCGCCGATCGAGCGGCCATCGGAAGAAGATCTGGCGCTCTGACCACGGCGCACTGATCCGCTCCTCGGCAGAGCGGCCCTTGAGACTTTACCAGCAGATCCGGGGCGTTCCGGGTCATCCGAAGGCTGCCGCGTTCCGACCGTGGGGGGTTGGTCCTGGCCCTTTTGGCCATCCTTGCCGTCGCGACGCCCCGGATTCGGCAGTTCCTCCTGGTCGACGGCTGCCTCCACGCCGGCGGCCGGTGGGATGCTGCTGCGTTCAGGTGCGAGAGGTAGAGCGCGGCGTATCCGCCGGCGGTCCGCCCTGTTCTTTGCGCGGTCTATGGCTTCGCGAGCAACTCCATCGCGCCTGCGGTCAGGACCGTCACGCCGGTGCGGATCGTACGCTCCCTGTCGGGCGCGAACAGCGACGAGTGATTGCTCGGCGGTGCCATCCCCTTCGCCTTCAACGCGGCGAACATCGCCGGGTCGGTGGCCCCGATCCAGAACAGCGTCGCAGGCACCCCGGCGTGCCCGTACTCGCTGAAGTCTTCCGATCCCATCATCTGCGGGTACGGAACGACGTTGGCTTCGCCTATCGTGCGCGACAACACGTTCGCTAGTCTCTGCGTCAGGACCTCGTCGTTGAACGTGCTGTGCGTGGTCCCATGCGGATCGACCATCACCAGCGGCTCCTTCGTCGCGCCTCCAGCCAGCGCCTCGCCTTTCGCGACGCGCGCGATAGCCGCGAGGAGCTGCTTCTGCACTTCGTCCTTGTAGGAGCGCACGGTAATCTGGAGCTTCGCCTGGTCCGGGATGATGTTGCTCTTGGTCCCGGCGTGGATGGATCCAACGGTGATGACGGCGGGATCGATCGGATCGATCTCGCGCGAGACGATGTTGTGCAGGGCGACCACCGTCTTTGCGGCGATGAGCACCGGATCGATCGAACGGTTCGGCGACGCTCCATGCGCTCCCTTCCCGTAGATGGTGATGTCCACGGTGTCCATGTTCGCGAGCGCGAACCCGCGCACGACGCCGACCTGACCAGCGGGCAGCAGGCCGTTGTCGTGAACAGCGAGCGCGAAATCCGGCTTCGGAAACCTGGTATAGAGCCCGTCGGCGATCATCGCGGCCGCCCCCGAGACGACTTCCTCCGCCGGCTGCGCGACCATCATCACCGTGCCGCGCCAATTGTCCTTCGTGCGCGCGAGCAGGGTCGCCGCGCCCACCCACGAGGCCATGTGGATGTCGTGCCCGCAGGCGTGCATCACGGACAGGTTGTCGCCCGCGTCGTTCTTCGCGACGACCTTGCTCGCGTACGGGAGGCCCGTCTTTTCCTCCACGGGGAGCGCATCGAGTTCCGTCCGCAGCAGGACGGTCGGTCCCTTGCCGTTGCGAAGGAGTCCGACCACGCCGGTCTTCCCGACGCCCGTGGTCACCTCGTACCCGAGCGCGCGGAGCTGCGCCGCCATCTTGGCGGCGGTTTTCTCCTCGTGCCACGACAACTCGGGGTTCTGGTGCAGGTCCAGGTAGAGGCGATCGAGGTCCGGATAGATTGCATCGACGGCCCGCACGAAGTCGCGCGCGGCAGGGGCCGCGGTCGCTACGAGGATAGCGACGCACAGCAACGCCCGGCGCGAAGCGAAGGACCGCACCGTCATGGGCCACCCCCAGCGCGCGGCAATACGCCCTTCCACAGCAGGCGGTCAACGGTACGCCCGCCACGTCTTCGCGATCACCCCGCCGCCTCCATTGCGAGCAAGGCGTGCTTCGCCTCGGGACCGCCGCGGTACTCGCCAAAGGTGCCATCGCTGCGCACGACACGATGGCAGGGCACGACCAGCGGCAGCGGATTGTGGGAGCACGCGCTGGCGGCCGCCCGGACCG
>VBKO01000400.1 GCA_005888115.1 Deltaproteobacteria bacterium | reverse complement strand
GGCGCCGTGTCGCGGACGTTGAGCCGCAGCCCGTCGATGTGCCGCGAGTTGCCGATCCCGATGCCGAAGTCGTGGATGGTGAGGTCGAGGCTCCAGGGCCGCGTCTCCTCTTCCGCGGCGCGCGCGTGGCCGCCGAGGAGCCAGGCGACGAGCAGCGCAGCGGTGGAAAATCGCATCGGGAGCGCGCAGGGCGGGCGCGGCGATCGTACGCACGGCGGTGGAGCGTATTTCGACCCCGCCCGAGCAAGGGGCGAAGGACGGTGGCACAGCGCGGCGCTTTGGACTAGATCCCGCAACGAACGGAGATGGTCAACATGCCCAGCCCGTACCTGAAGGAGTTCCGCGCCGGAGGGAAGTCCGCGCGCCTCGCCTCGCTGCCCGCCGCCCGCGACAAGTACCCCGCCATCGGGCGCATGCCGGTCAGCCTGCGCATCGTGCTCGAGTCGCTCCTGCGAAACCTGGACGGCACGCGGGTGCGCGAGGAGGACGTGAAGAACCTCGCCTCCTGGCAGCCGCGCGCCGAGCGCATCGAGGAGATCCCGTTCGTGGTCTCGCGCGTGCTCCTGCAGGACTTCACCGGCGTGCCGCTGGTGGTCGATCTGGCCGCGATGCGCAGCGCGGTCAAGCGCGCCGGACAGGATCCCAAGCTGGTCGAGCCCGAGGTGCCCGTCGACCTGGTGATCGATCACAGCGTGCAGGTCGACTTCGCCCGGGTGGCGAACGCCATCCAGCTCAACATGGGGATCGAGTTCAAGCGGAACCGGCCGCGGTACGAGTTCCTCAAGTGGGGCATGCAGGCGTACGACGGCCTCAAGATCGTCCCGCCCGGCATCGGCATCGTGCACCAGGTGAACCTCGAGCACCTGGCGAAGGGCATCCTCGAGCAGAACGGCGTCGTCTACCCGGACACGCTGGTGGGCACGGATTCGCACACCACCATGATCAACGGGCTCGGCATCCTCGCCTGGGGGGTCGGCGGCATCGAGGCCGAGGCGGCCATGCTGGGTCAGCCGGTGTACTTCCTCACGCCCGACGTGGTGGGCGTGAACCTCTCCGGGCGCGTCCGGGCGGGCGTCACCGCGACCGACGTGGTGCTCACCGTCACCGAGATGCTGCGCAAGGCAAAAGTGGTGGGGAAGTTCGTCGAGTTCCACGGGGAGGGCGCCTCGGCGCTCGGTGTCCCCGAGCGAGCCACCATCGCCAACATGGCGCCCGAGTACGGCGCGACCATCGGTTATTTCCCCGTCGACGAGCTGACCTGCCAGTACCTGCTGGCCACGGGACGGCCGAACGAGCTGGTGGACCGGCTGCGCGCGTACTACCAGGAGCAGGGCCTGTTTGGCATTCCGAAAAAGGGGCAGGTCGACTACACGCAGGTGGTCGAGCTGGACCTCGCCTCGGTCAAGCCGAGCGTCAGCGGGCCCAAGCGCCCGCAGGACCGCATCGAGCTACCCAGCCTGAAGGGCAGGTTCCTCGAGCTGCTCCAGGCGCCCAGCCCGAACGGCTACGGCAAGCCGAGCCAGGAGATCGGGAAGCGGTTCCACGAGGTTGCCGAGCCGCTGCCCATGGAGACCGTCGAGGGAGGCGGCGCGCAGGACCCGGAGACCGTGCCGGACGTGATGAAGAGGGGCGTGTCCGAGAAGGACACCAACCCGCACACCGAGATGGAGATGATGACCAACCGGCCGACGCCGGACCGGGTCCCTCCTCAGGAGCTGCACCCCATCAAGGTCCCGGTGGACATCGGGCACGGCGACGTGCTCATCGCGGCGATCACCTCCTGCACCAACACCTCGAACCCGTCGGTGATGCTGGCGGCGGGCCTTCTGGCGAAGAAAGCGGTCGAGAAGGGCCTGCACGTGCGGCCCGAGGTGAAGACCTCGCTGGCGCCGGGGTCGCGCGTGGTCTCGCGCTACCTGGAGAAGACTGGCCTGCAGCCCTACCTCGACAAGCTCGGCTTCGTGACGGTCGGCTACGGCTGCACGACCTGCATCGGCAACTCCGGTCCGCTCGAGCCGCACGTCGAGCAGATCGTCACCAAGAACGACGTCGTCGCGGCGAGCGTGCTCTCCGGCAACCGCAACTTCGAGGCGCGCGTCCACCAGAGCATCAAGGCGAACTTCCTCATGAGCCCGCCGCTGGTGGTGGCCTTCGCCATCGCCGGCCGGGTGGACATCGACCTCGACAACGATCCCATCGGCCTGGGGCGCGACGGCAAGCCCGTCTACCTGCGCGACGTCTGGCCCACGCCCGAGGAGCTGAACCAGGCGCTGGGGAGCGTCGCCGACGCGGACATGTACCGGAAGAACTATGGCGGCGATCTCTCGCGCGAGAGCCGCGAGTGGTCGGAGATCCCCGCCGGCAGCGGGCTCGTCTACGCCTGGAATCCGAAATCGACCTACATCCGCGAGCCGCCCTACTTCGAAGGCTTCAAGGACCGCCCCGCGAAGCGGGAGGACATCCGCGCCGCGCGTCCCTTGGCAATCTTCGGCGACTCGGTCACCACCGACCACATCAGCCCGGCCGGATCGATCAAGCCGAGCTCACCGGCCGGCAGGTACTTGCTGGAGCACGGCGTCCCCGTGCCGGACTTCAACAGCTATGGCGCGCGCCGCGGCAACCACGAGGTGATGCTGCGCGGCACCTTCGCCAACGTGCGCATCAAGAACCTCATGGTGCCCGGGGTCGAAGGCGGCGTGACGATCCTGCAACCCGACGGGGTCAAGACCACCATCCACGAGGCCTCTCTCACCTATCAGGAGCGCGGCACTCCGCTGATGGTGTTCGCCGGCGCGGAGTACGGCACGGGCAGCTCTCGCGACTGGGCGGCGAAGGGGACCGCGCTCCTCGGCGTCAAGGCGGTGGTGGCGAAGAGCTTCGAGCGCATCCATCGCTCGAATCTCGTAATGATGGGCGTCCTTCCCTGCCAATTCGCGGAGGGCACCGACGCGGCGTCGCTGAAGCTGGACGGCAGCGAGACCTTCGATCTGCTCGACATCGCGGAACCGGAACCCCGCCAGAACGCCCGCCTGCTCGTCCACCGGAAATCCGGCAAGACGGACGAGGTTCCGGTCATCGTGCGCATCGATACGCCCATCGAGGTGGAGTACTACCGGCACGGCGGGATCCTGCCGTACGTGCTGCGCCAATTGCTCGGGATGGCGTGACGGCGAGCTCGAAGTGACCTACCAGGCCAAAAAGAAGGCCGGCGCGGGGCATTGCTGCCTCCGCACCGGCCTGTTCGAGCCGTTCTTGCCGGCGCCCTACTGCGACGCCTGCGCCGCCGTCACCGACACGCCGCCATACTTGCCGTAGGTGGCGGTGCTGGTGCCCAGGCAGCGCTTGCCGATCTTGTTACCCGACCGGAACTGCACGCAGACGCCGGTGGTGCTGGGCGTGGTCGACCCGAACGGCGCCAGCGCCATCGACGGATGGCCGCTGTACGGGATGCCGTCGTCGACGACCACGTCGGCCGAGTAGTCGTCGGCCAGCGGGACGTTCACCAGCGCCACCGGGTTGACGGTGAAGTCACCCGGCGTGCAGTTCACCGCCGTCGCGCTGCAGGTCTTCTTCGAGAACGTGGTGGTCTCGGT
>VBKO01000032.1 GCA_005888115.1 Deltaproteobacteria bacterium | reverse complement strand
GCTGGCTGGGGCCGCCGCGCTGCTCCTCTTCGGCGCGGTCATCGCCTGGGTGCGCGGCAGCACCGTCTCGCGCGCGCTTTCGCTGCGGCCGCGGCTCTATCCGGCCGTGGCGCGCACCGTGGCCGCGTTGCGCCACGACGTCCTGAAGCACCGCGCGAGCGTGCTCGCGGCCGCGCTCGATCCCACCGCGCGGGACGAGGTGGCCCGCGCGCTCCTCGAGCCGCAGCCGGTCTCGCGCTCGGTCGCCCAGGCGTACCAGCGGCTGGCGCAAGACGCGCGCGCGCAAGGCGTGACGCTGCGGCCGCTCGCGCGCGAGCCAGTCTTCGGAGCGCTGGTGCGCGACCTGGCCGCCGCCGAGTCGGTGCTGCGCAAGCCCTCCGCCCCGGCAGCGCCCCTCGCGGCGATCGACCGCCGGCTGCGCGAGGTCCACGGCCCCGCCTTGTCGGAGCTGCTGCGCCTGGGACCCCGCACGCGGCTCTCCGCGCGCGAGCTCGAGGGCTGGATCCGTGGCGTGGAGGCCGAGGTGAGGCGCGGAGGCGCCGGGTGGAGCTCTCCGTCCATCCTCGTGCAGGGAATGGAGGTGGAGTTCCCGGTGGAGCGCGAGGCGCTGGCGACCATCTTCGCCAATCTGCTCCGCAACGCGCAGGCCGCCGCCGCTCCGGACGGACGCGTCCTCGTGCGCCTGGGCGAGGAGCTCGATCCGGCGGGGCGGCGCGTCCACGTGCTCCTGGTGGGCGATTCGGCGGACGGCGAGCTGACGCTGGAGACCATCGAGTCTCGCGAAAGCGGCCGCGGGCTGGCCATCGTGCGCGATCTGACGCGCGAGTGGCATGGCCACGTGGTCGTCCGCGCGGAGCAGGCGCCGCTGCGCAAGGCGATCGGCGCCTGCTTCCCGGCGGGCGGCGGCGGGGCCACCGCATGAGGCCGCGGTGGATCGTCTGCGAGGACGGCGACGAGTACCTCTCGCGCTTCCGCCGCTTCCTCGGCCACGAATTCGAGTTCGTCCCCGCCGGCGATCTGCAGGACGTGCTGCGCGCGGCGGCAGGCGCAGCTGGCCTGCTCCTCGATCTCGACTTCCTCCGTGCGGATCCGGCGCGCCTCGTCGACGAGACGGGAAAGGCGCGCGCGCGGCTCCCCGCGGACGAGCGCCGGCGGCTGGCCGAGGTGCAGGGCGTCCTGATCCTGCGGGCATTGCGCGCCCGCGGGATCGCCCTGCCGGCGTTGCTCTGCGCGGACCTGGACGACCCCGCGCAGGCGCTACGACTCGAGGAAGAGCTGAAGCCGCTCGCGGTGGTGCCCGGCAACGAAGGAGTCGCCCGGATCGCCGAGCGGCTGCGCCAGCACGGCTGAAATCTAGGCTGGGGCGCCGACGCGTGGTACGCGGCCGGCGTGCGCCCCATCGAGGCCGAGCTGCTCGCCAACGCCGAGCTGTACCGCGAGGTGGTGCTGCGCAGGCTGGCCCGTGCGCGCGAGTCGGTCTGGATCGCGACCGCCAACGTGAAGGAGATGCTGATCGATACCGGGTCCGGTTTCCGCTCGGTCGTGGAGCTCTTCGACGAGCTGCGCCAGAGGCGCGTCGAGCTGCGCCTGCTGCATGCGGAGCTTCCCTCCCGCCCGTTCCGCGCGGCGTTCGACCGCAAGAGCGCGCTGGTGCGCGGCGGGCTCGAGCTGAAGATCTGTCCCCGCGTCCACTTCAAGGCCGTGCTGGTGGACGGCGCCTGGGTCTACCTGGGCAGCGCGAACCTCACCGGCGCCGGCCTGGGCGCGAAGGGCGACGGGCGGCGGAATTTCGAGCTGGGCTTCTGCACGGAGGACTTCGAGACGATCGACCGGGTCACGGCGCTCTTCCAGTCGGTGTGGACCGGGGCCGAATGCGGCGCGTGCAAGCTGCGCGACGTCTGCCCGGATCCGCTCGGACCTGCTCGCGCGCCGGAGCGGCCGCTCCGCCTGGGAAGGGCGCGGCGTTTGAGGGCCTAAGCCCGGCTGGCGAAAAAGTCGCGCAGCGCGGCCGTGATCGTCTCGGGCTGTTCCAACGAAGAGGTGTGCCCTGCTCCGGGCACCAGCAGGAAGCGCGCGCCCGGGATCCGCTCCGCCGTGCGTCGCGAACGCTCCGGCCGCACCGCGACGTCCTCCTCGCCCGAGAGGACCAGCGTGGGCGTGCGGATCGAGCGCAGCTCGTCCATCAGGCCACCGCGCTCGAGGACGCCGCGCAACGCGAGCATGCTGCCCCGCACGTCGTTCGCCAGGAGCTCCTGCTCGAGCGATTCGCGAAGGCCCGCCTTGGCGGGGTCCCGCAGGAAGGTGCGCCCGAACATGATCCTCATGATCGGCTTCAGCAGCGGCCGCGTGCCGAACGCGCGCGTGATGAGCCCCATCAACGCGTACTTCGGCTTGTTCAGCGCCGGCTCGGGATCGGCGGCGGTCTCGATGAGCGTGAGCGAGCGCAGGAGCTCCGGCCGGCGCAGCGCCAGCCGCATGCCGATGAAGCCGCCCATCGAGAGCCCGACGAAGTGGCAGGGCGCCGCGCGCAGCTTCTCGATCAGTGCCGCCGCGTCGCGCGCGAGCGTGTCCATGTCGTAGCCCGAATCGGCGATCGGGCTGCGGCCCTGCCCCCGGAAGTCGAAGGAGATGCAGCGGTGCGAGCCGCGGAGCGCCTCGACCTGGAAACGGTACATCTTCCCGCTCCAGAGCAGGCCGTGGGAGAAGACGACGGGCGGCCCCCCGCCACCGGTATCCTCGTAGTGCAGCTCGGCGCCGTCGACCTGCATGCGCGGCATGCGGCGAGGTTGCCCGAGCGGCTCGGCCGGCGCATACTGAACGGCCGTATGGGTGCCCGGACCGGCAGTGCCGATCTACCGCTCCACGGAGGGCGGGTCCCCGCCTGGCTCGCGCAGCGGATGGCGCGGCTCGGCACCGTGATCGTCGAGGCGCTCGTGCTGCACGAAGGGCCGCACGGGGTCCTGCGGCGGCTGGCCCACCCCTTCTGGTTCCAGGCGCTGGGATGCGTGCTGGGGATGGATTGGCATTCTTCGGGGATCACCACCAGCGTGCTCGGGGCGCTGAAGCGCGGGCTCGCCGGGCGCGAAGACGAGCTGGGCCTGACCGTGTGTGGAGGCCGCGGGCGCCACTCCCGGCGGACGCCCGGCGAGCTGGTCGCGCTCGGTGAGCGCACCGGGATCGACGGCGCGGGGCTCGCGCGCACCAGCCGCCTCGTCGCCAAGGTCGATACCGCCGCGGTGCAGGACGGGTTCGCGCTCTATCTGCACGGCTTCGTGGTCGCGCGCGACGGCGCGTGGACGGTGGTGCAGCAGGGCATGAAGCCCGAGGCGCGCACGGCGCGGCGGTATCACTGGCTGAGCGAGTCGGTGCGCAGCTTCGTCGAGGAGCCGCACGCGGCCATCGAGGGCGAGCCGCAGGGCGCGATCATCAACCTCACCGACCGCCGCGCGGCGGCCTCGCGCGGCGCGCAGGTGGAGCTCGCGGCCGATCCCGACGGGGTCGTCCGCCAGCTGCGGAGCATCCCTCATCTCCAGATGCCGGGCCATCACGAGCTTCGCCCGACCGACGTGTTCCTGCGGCGCGTGCACGCCACCTTGGCCGCGGCGGCCGAGCAAGGACCGCGCGACTTCGCGGAGCTGCTGCTCCAGCCGGGCCTTGGCGCGCGCACGGTGCAGGCCCTCGCGGCGGTCGCCGAAGTGGTGCACGGCGCGCCCTGCCGCTTCACCGACCCGGCGCGGTTCTCGCTCGCGCACGGAGGAAAGGACGGCCACCCCTTCCCGGTGCCGCTCCGCGTGTACGATCGGACCATCTCGGTGCTCAAGCAGGCGGTCGCGCAGGCGCGCCTCGGACGCGACGAGAAGCTGCAGGCGATCCGCAGGCTCGACGAGCAGGCCCGCCGGCTCGAGGGCGCGGTCTCCGGGCCGTCCCTGGACGCGCTGATCGAGAACGAGCGGGACCTCTCGCATTTCGACACGGGTGTTGGGGGAAAGAATGACCACCGGGTCGAAAGGCGCGTCCGCTCTTGCGGCGGCTGCGCTCTTGTTCGCATGCGGCAGAACGGTCGCGACTGATCCGGGGGAATCCGGGCCGATACCGGGTGCAGGACCGCCTGAAGGCGCTGCGCCACCTGGCGCGAATCCGGCGCCGCGACCGGCGAACGGAACCGTTTACGACGCGCTGGACGTGTCGCGCCTCGACGGTCCGAATGCCGTCACTGACGCCGACGCTCTCGACGATGCTGGCGCGGTGGCGGGCAGGATCTGCGACAGCCCACCGCTCTGCGCCACCCTGGCGTGGGACGTGTTCCTCTGGAATGGCGCGCTGCACCGGTTCCAAGTCCCCCAAGGAACCCGCGCGTCCGTGGCCGCCACCGCCGCGGACCGCG
The DNA here is from genome assembly GCA_005888115.1 of Deltaproteobacteria bacterium. Taxonomy (GTDB): domain Bacteria; phylum Myxococcota; class Myxococcia; order Myxococcales; family 40CM-4-68-19; genus VBKO01. The sequence goes on along the minus strand of VBKO01000032.1, from coordinate 12,706 downwards.
TGGCCGGAACGCTGCTGGATGCGCAGGGGACGTCTCGTGGGTTCATCACCGCCGGCGACGACCTCGTGGAACTGGAAACGCTCGGCGGGAACAGCTTCGTCAATGCGATGAGCGCATCGGGCATCGCCGTCGGCTCGTCCCTCACGCCGTCGGGAGAAGGACATGCCGTCGCCTGGAAGGACGGCAGCCTCGTCGATCTCGGCGCGCGGACCGGCAGCAAGGCCCAGAGCATCGCTCTGGCGATCGACGACAGCGGCAGGGTAGGCATCCTCGCCTGCGACCGGCTGGAGGCGCGATCGGGTTGCCGCGCCATCGTCGTCACCGACACGGAGGCGCTCGACCTCGGGCCGCTCCCTGACGCGCTGTATCCCTGGTCGATGAGCGCGCAGGGGCAGGTCGTGGGGTTCGTCCTCGGGTACCCCAACCACGCCGCGATATGGACAGCTGGCGAGACGATCGATCTGAACGAACAGATCGCCGCGCGTGCATGGCCAAGCTTCGGACTCCCGGCAGGCGGTCGGCTAGGCAGCGCGCTCCAGGCAGTCGCCGCATCGGGCCAGGCGGTCGGTGCGGTGGACATCCCCATCTCCGAGGGCAGCGCCGCGACCGCCCTCCTGTGGAAGGACGGGAAGGTGGTCGACCTGCAGGCCGCGGTCAATCCTCCCATCCATCTGCACTCGGCATTTGCCATCAATGCCAAAGGGCAGATCCTGGCGCGCAGGGGCGAGTACGGGTTCGGAAAGGTGCTGCTGACGCCGCGCTAGCGCGCGTCACCAGCGCATCTTCCAAGCGATGCCGCCGTCGATCACGTCGAACCGCTCCAGCACGGCATCGAGCCTCGCCTGCGCACGCGGAGGGAGGATCCGCCGCGCGTCCGGCGCCGCGTCGATCCGGAGCGGTTGCGCTCGGATCGCGCCGGGCGGCGCCGGGGCAGCGTGCGACAGGGCGAGATGGGCGGCGGCCGCGAGCCGGAGCATCGACGTCTCCTGCGGCCGGGCATTCCACGCGGCGTGCCAGGCAAAGGAGCTCGTGGACACCAGGGTTTGCGGTCATGGCAAGTCGCCGGCTCGCAACCAACTCTATCTTTCGTAGCCGCGCTCCCTAGAATGCATTTCCCATGACCGACCGCCTCTATCTTCGCGACCCGTATCTGACCCGCTTCTCCGCACGCGTCGTCTCGCTCGCCGACCTCGCCGGCCGTCCGGCCGCGGTCCTGGATCGCAGCGCGTTCTACCCCGAAGGCGGCGGCCAGCCCGCCGACCGCGGCACGCTCGCGGGTGCAGCGGTGGTCGACGTGCAGGAGAAGGACGGAGCCGTGCTGCACGTGCTGGACCGACCGCTTCCAACTGGCGAGGTGGAAGGCGTCGTCGATTGGCAGCGCAGGTTCGATCACATGCAGCAGCACCACGGCCAGCACCTCCTCTCGGCGGCCTTCGAGCGCGTCCTGGAAGCGCAGACCACCTCGTTCCATCTGGGAGAGCGCGCCTGCACCATCGATCTGGACTGCTCGATCTCGCGGCTCGACGAGGCGGCGCTCCGCTCCGCCGAAGCGGCCGCCAACGAGACCGTCTGGCGCGACCTGCCGGTGGTCGCGCGCGACTTCGGCCCGGAGGAGCGCTCGCGCCTTCCTCTCCGCAAGGAGCCGGTCAAGGGAGACCGCGTGGTGCTGGTCGAGGGCGTGGACGCCTCCCCTTGCGGCGGGACGCACCCGTCGCGGACCGGCGAGGTGGGCGCCATCGCGGTGCTCGGCGCGCAGAAGTGGGGCTCGGGGAAGGCGCGGGTCGAGTTCGCATGCGGCGGCCGGGTCGTCAAGCTGCTCGTGGAGCAGGCGCGCTGGCTGAGCGGCGCCTCGGAGGCGCTCAAGTGCGCCGCGCGCGATCTTCCCGAGGCCGCCAGGCGCGCCGTGGAGGAAGCGGTGGCGCGCCGCAAGACGGCCGAGGCCCTGGAGAAGGAGCTTGCGCGCTTGCGGGCGGCCGAGCTCGCGACGAACGGCTCGCCAGTGGTCGCGCGAGTGGAGCGCGCCTCGCTCGCGCGCGTCCTCGCCGCGGCGGTCGCGGAGCGCGGCGCTGTCGCGCTGATCGCCGCGGTGGAGGACGGCCGCGCGCATCTCTGCTTCGCCCGTCCTCGCGGCGCCGCCGGTCCCGGCATGAACGAGCTGCTGAAGGGCTCGCTCGAAGTGCTGGGCGGAAAAGGCGGCGGCAACCCCGATTTCGCGCAGGGCAGCGGCGACCCGGCCCGCCTGGACGAGGCGCTGGCGGCGGCGCGCGCGCGAGTCGCCGCTCGCTAACGTACCCTCATGGGATGGGCCGGAGGATGACGACCCGCGACTCACCGCGGATGTCCGCGTTCGCAGCGATGTCCCCGTCCTTATCGATGCTCGACGCGCTCGTGACCTCGACCCCCGGGGGAACGAGCTTCCTCAGATCGAGGAGACGCTCGGACGTCGCCACGACACCGGTGTAGTAGCGCGTGTCGACGTTCCATGCGGAACCGACTGCAATCCCTTCGTCGTTCAGAGCGTAGAGGGCGGTCGCCGTGGTCCCGCTGACCGTGCCCAGATCCACCATGCGCCCGTCGACGTGAAAGAAAGCGTGGCCGTCCTCGCTTGGCACGCTCGCCCAGCCGACGATCACGCCGCTCTCGTTGATGGCCATGGCGGAGCCGTACCGTCCCCCCAGCGTGCCGAGCACGTCGATGACTCCCGGTGCATTGAAGCGGACGGCAGGTATGCCCGACGCCTGCGCAGGCATGCACGAGGATCCGACGATGATGCCGTGACTGTTGCCGGCGAAGGCTTCGGAGCAGTCGCCCAGGGATCCTAGATCGACCGGGACCCGGTCCACCCAATACACGGCACGGCCCGAACCATCCGCCCGCGACGCTTCCCCGAATATCGTTCCCGCGGCGGTGATGCCGTGCGCGAAGCTCTGGACGCCCCCGAGGGTGTCCAGCAAGGTGAACATGCCGTTCTGCCAGCGGAAGGCGCGATAGGCGTCCTTGCCCGCGATCGCGGTCGGGCCCCACTGATTGCCGGAGACTGTGCCGAGATCGTTGACGGCGGCGGCGAGCCCCGCGGACGAGATCTCGTGGAACGAGCCGTCCCACAAAAACAGGTGATGGATCAGCTCGCCAGCCAGGCTCCCCGCTCCCAGCCGCCCATTGGGACTGATCACGAGGGATTCCGCGTAGTGAAGCGGGTCGGGCGTCCCCAGGTCGACGACCGAGTATCGTTGCGTGTCGAAGTACGCCACGACCGCCAGGTTGACGAAGAGATTCGTCGTCACGTCGCAGGACCGCCCCGTGCACGCCGAGATGTTGAACCCGCGGGTGGTGGAGAGGAGCTTCGCCCTCGACCAGAGGATGAGCCTGGTACCCATCGGAAAAGTAGCGCTGCACCTGTCAGCAGGCCCAGCGCAATCGATCCCCGGCGGCTCGGAGGTGACCCGCCCCTCGCCATCTCCTGCGAGCTGCACCGAAACCATGACTTGGCGAACACTGAAGGCGGCGCCCACGCGGAGATCCCGGTTCACGGTTTTGTCGCAGGCGCCGAGGCCAGCGCAATCGCCGGTCCATCCACCAAACGCGCCGATCACGTCGGCTACGGCGCGAAGGGAGAGTCTGGTGCCCGCATCGAACGTCAGCTTGCACGTTCCGCGGCATTCGGCTGTGAGCGGCAATGCGCGGACCGCTCCCGGCCCGCGGACATCGAGCGTCAGCGTGTATGTCTTCGCAGGCTCCGGCGTCGGCACGCCGCTGGCCGGCCCCGCATCGCGTCCGCTGCCGGCGTCCGCAGAATCCGGCGGTATGCCGATGACCCCACCGCTCGGCGCGCACGCGAGCGCGAGCGACGCGATGGACGCGAGCACCAGAAGCCGCATGTGGATCCCCCGGGACGAATCTGGATCCGCTCTGTCGCCCTGCCCAGGTTCGAGGTATCGCTTGCTTGCCCGGCTGAGCGCCCGTTGTGGTAGCAAGCCCGGCATGTACATCCGCCACGACTGGGCGCTGCCCGGGGTGCGAGCGCTGCGCGACCTGCCGCTGCTCGAGCGTGTCCACCGCGCGCAGACCGTCCACCGCGAGGCGGTCCAGGAGAACAAGGTGCCGCTCTGCTCCCTGCTCTCGATCAAGACGGGCGGCTGTCCCGAGGACTGCGCGTACTGCCCGCAGGCGGCCCGCTACCACACCGGAGTGGAAGCCCAGCCACTGATGGAGACCCCCGACGTCCTCGCCGCGGCCCGCAGCGCGCGCGACGCCGGAGCCACGCGCTTCTGCATGGGCGCCGCATGGCGCGAGGTGAAGGACGGTCCGCAGTTCGACCGCGTGCTGGAGATGGTGCGCGGCGTGCGCGCGCTGCGGCTCGAGGCGTGTTGCACGCTGGGGATGCTCACCTCCGGGCAGGCGCGCCGCCTGAAGGAGGCCGGCTGCACCGCGTACAACCACAACCTGGACACCAGCCGCGCCGCGTACTCGAGCATCATCACCACCCGCGAGTACGACGACCGCCTCCGGACGCTACAGAACGTGCGGGACGCCGGGATCACCATCTGCTCGGGCGGCATCATCGGGATGGGCGAGTCGGTGGACGATCGCTGCGAGATGCTGCGCACGCTCGCCGCGCAAGACCCTCATCCGGAATCGGTCCCCATCAACATGCTGGTGCGCGTCGCCGGAACGCCCCTCGCGGAGCGCCCGCCGGTCTCCACGCTGGAGATGGTGCGCATGATCGCGACCGCCCGGCTGCTGATGCCGCGCGCCATGGTGCGTCTCTCCGCCGGACGGATGCAGATGAACGCCGAGGCCCAGCTTCTGTGCATGATGGCGGGCGCGAACTCCATCTTCTTCGGCGAGAGGCTGCTCACCACTGGCAATCCCGAGCTGGCCCAGGACATGGCGCTACTCGCTGCCGCCGGGATCGAGGCCCTCGCGCCGCAAGCGTGAGCGCGGCGCCGTCAGGCCTGCGTACGTCCTTGCGGGCGCGGCGCGGTCGACCTGGCAGCACTCGATTCCCAGGTCTCCCGCGCTGCGCTACTCGATCACCTTCCGAACGGTGCTCACCACCGGGCCCTGAGCGCCAGGGCGCTGCCGCCGGGCGCGCGCGCCCCTTCCGGGCGGACCCGGTCGGCGACCGCGCGGCTGCGCGGCGAATCGTTCGACTCGATCACCGCCTGCACGATCCCCACGCCGACGCCCGCGAGGATGCCCGCGCCCGCGCCGATCATGAGGTCTCGTTGCCAGTGGTCTCCGTTGTCGAGCAGCGCGATGCCGCCTCCCACCAGCAGGCCGGCGATCCCGCCGTAGAGCGCATCGGTCGCCACGATCGCCACCGGGTCGCGCCGATGCTCCTCGACGGCGACGGGCGTGTCGTAGGCGGTCACGCGGGTCTTCGTGGTTGGCGGCGGCGGCGCGCTCTCGCCCGGCGGCGGGTTCACCACCACCTGGGTCCCGGGCGCGGGCTGGGGTGGAGGCGGCGGCGGTTGCGTTTGCACGGTGGTCGATCCGGGCGTGCTCTGCACCGTCGTGGTGGTGCCCGGCTGCTGCTGGACGCTGGTCTGGGCCAGCGCAGGCACGGACAGGAGCGCAGCGAGAGCAGGAATGCAGGTCTTGGCGGTCACTGGTGCCTCCTCGCGTAGAAGGATCTGGACTCCGTTCACAGGACAGACCGACGGCGCGCGCCGGCCACCGTCATTCGCGACGGGCGTCCGGGCAGCGCGCCGGATGGCCGGCAAGCGAAGGTCCCGGGCGGTCGCTCGCCGCGGGGCCCTCGACAGCTAGAACTTCATGCCGTAGCCGAGCCCCGCGGAGCGGTCGTTTTGCGACCTCAGGTCCCGCACGCGAGGCGCCGAATCGGCGACGGCCATGTACCGGTCGGCGGCGCTGGCGGCGTCGACGGCGCCGAAGATGGCGCCCACCAACAGACCGGCGCCTGCGCCGATCATGAGATCCCGCCCCCAGTTGTCGCCGCTGTTCAAGAGCGCGATGCCGCCGCCGACGGCCAGGCCGGCGATGCCGCCGTAGAGGGCGTCGCGCGCGATCACCGCGGCGGGATTGCGCGTCGCCTGCACTTCGACGACTTCCCTGAACGCATCGGATTGCTGGACCGGCGCGAGCTCCGTCACCCGCGTCCCGGTTCCCGCCCACGCGGGAGCCGCGACCAGCGCGGCGAGGAGTGGACCAAACAGCAGCTTCTTCATGGTTGGACTCCGAGTCTGTGGGTCTATGGTCTCCCGCCAGCAACTTGGGGGCGGGAAAGTCCCGCTGGCAACGGAACGGACGGACGGCCGCCGGCACGGCCGGACGCCCGCCCTGCGGCAGCATGCGGCGCCGCTGGGCGGATCGGTGATGAACGTCACACGCCCGTCGCGGCGTGACTACCTTTCGCCCGCATGGGGCCGGTGGACGTCGCGATCGTGGGGGGCGGCGCGGGCGGCACGCTGGTGGCCGTGCAGCTCTTGCGGCAGGCGCGCGGGCCGTGGCATATCGCGCTCGTCGAGCGCAGTGGCGCGTTGGCTCGCGGGCTCGCGTATGGCCCCGCCGAGCCCTGCCATTTGCTCAACCTGCCGGCCGCGGGCATGAGCGCGCTCCCGGACGATCCCGGCCACTTCGTCCGCTGGAGCGGCGCTGCCCCGGACGCGTTCGTCCCGCGCGCCCTGTACGGCGCGTACCTGGAGGCGCTGCTCACCTCCGCGCACGCCACCGCGGCCCCCGGCGTCACGCTCCAGCTGGTCTGCGGCGAGGCTGTCTCCGCGACCGTCGATCAGGGCGGCGTGCGCGTCATCCTGCGGGAGGGCGGCGAAATCGAGGCGCGCGCCGCGGTGCTCGCGCTGGGAAACCTGCCTGGCCCGGACCTCCAGGTCCCGGACGGCGGGCTCTACTCGACACCGCTCTACCGCCGCTCGCCCTGGCAACCCGGCGCGCTCGACGGCATCGCGCGCGACGGCAGCGTCCTCCTGCTCGGCACCGGCCTCACCATGGTGGACGCCGCGCTCGCGCTGCAGCGGCGCGGCCATCGCGGGACGATCCACGCGCTCTCGCGGCACGGCCTGTTGCCGCAGGTGCACGGCGAAGCGACCGGTCCCGTACACCCGCGCATCGGGGCGAGCGGGGTGCGCGGCCTGTTGCGGGCGCTGCGGGCCGCCTCGCAGCGCGGTGGCGACTGGCGCGCGGCGTTCGATGCGCTGCGGCCGGTCACGCAGCGCATCTGGTCGAGGCTGTCGCACGAAGACCGGCGCCGCTTCCTCCGCCACCTGCGCGCCCACTGGGAAGTGCACCGCCACCGCATGGCGCCTGCGGTCGGCGCTGCCATCGCTCGACTGCGCACGCGTGAGCGGTTGCGCGTGCACGCCGGCCGGGTGCACTCGTTCGGGGTTCAGGCCGCCGCCGCCGTGGCGCTGTACCGCGCCCGCGGTGAGCGGCAGACGCAAAAGCTGAGCGTCGCGCGCGCGATCAATTGCACTGGTCCCGCCGCGCAGCTCTGCGACGTGCGCAACCCTCTCGTCGAATCGCTCCTCGCGCAGGGGCTCGCGCGGCCCGACGCGCTGGGCATGGGGTTCACGACCGACCGCGACGGCGCGCTGCTCGGGGCCGCACGCGGTCTTCTCTTCACGCTGGGGACGCTGAGGCGCGGCGAGCTTTGGGAGACCACCGCGATCCCCGAGCTGCGCTCCCAGGCCCGCACCGTCGCGCAGCGGCTCGTGGACGACCTCGCCCTCCCCTCCGCCGCCGAAGCGACGATCTAGCCGCAGCAAGGACTCCAAGCTTTACAGGGAGCGCGGGAGGTTGGGGAGCGGGGGAGGATTCGGCGTCAACCGGCCGCGCGCATCCGATGAATGCGCGAACTCTCCCGCGCTCCCAAGTCTCCCGTGCTCCCTGTGAAGTTTTTAGCCCTCCGCGTTTTGATGCACGCGGAGTTCCGTAGTGGGCGCGGGCCGGTTATGGTCCGGGGCGATGAGCCTCAACCGGAGCCCGGCGGCCGACTCGCCCCAGGTCGCCCCGAGCGGAGCGGTGCTGGGGCTCTTGCGCGCCGGACCCGGATGCCACGTCGCGCAGGGAGCCGTGATCCGGACGCCGGGCGGCGCGGTCGAGCTGGGCGCCCACTCGGCGCTGCTGGAAAACGGCGTCGCGATCGGCACCGCGGAGCAGCCTGTCTCCATCGGACAGAAGGTGGTCTTCGGCCATCGCTGCGTGGTGATCGGCGCCGCCGTCGGCGACCTCTGCGAGATCGGCAACGGATCGATCCTGCTCGCGGGCGCCCGCCTGGGACGCGGCTGCATCCTCGGAGAAGGGACGCTCTTGCCGCCGGGAACCGCCGTCGCCGACGAGGCGGTCGTCGTCGGCCGTCCCGGCCGCGCCATCCGGCGCGTGAGCCAGACCGACCGCGAGCGCTTGTTGCGGCTGCGCGGCGGCGACGTCTCGCTCCCGCCGTACCTGTTGCAACCTCTCTCGGGCAGCATGCCCGCCGGAGCCGCCATGGGCCGCATCTACGCCTACCTCGACAAGGAGCCGCGCATCGACCAGAGCGCGGTGCTGTTCGACAGCGCGGAGATCACCGGCGACGTCAGCATCGGGCCGGGCGCGATCATCGGCGCGGGCGTGAAGATCATCGGCGACTCGCACGGGCCGGTGCGCATCGGCGCACGGGTGCAGATCCTCGAGAACGCCGTGCTGCACCTGCTGCCCGACAACGAGCTGGTCCTCGAGGACGGAGTCGTCATCGGGCCGGCGGCGATGATCCACGGATGCCGCATCGGTCGTGACACCGTGGTGGAGCCCGCCGCCATCGTGTGCGATTACAGCGTGGTCGGCGAGGAGAGCCTGGTGCGCGCTGGCGCTCTGGTGAAGCAGCGCGCCCGGTTCCCGCCCCGCGCCGTGCTGGAGGGCCACCCCGCGATCCAGGTCGGGACGCTGGACGGCCAGCCTGCCGCTCCTGAGTGGGCGCTGCGCCGCGCCGATCTCGCCAGCCTTTCGCGCCGCCGCTGAACAAAAACCGGGCGATTGCTTCGTCGGCCGCAGGGTAATTCGGCAACGTCCCGGATCTCCGTACGTTCGCCTCGATACCGCTTATCGAGCCCGATTTCGCCGATTGATGTAGGGAATAGTCGTACCCGCGAGGGGAGCGAGGCGCCGAAAAAGCACGGAACGGACTCCCCTATTTCACGCTGGGGCTGTTCAGATGCCCGACAACTGTGCGACTTTCCTGGCTGTTCAAAAAAACTGCACCCGGAATTTGCTTGGGCAACGTCGAAACAAGGACACTGTAGGGCATGCTGGATGAAGGACTGCGAGCTCTTGTCGCCCAGTACGGTGTCGGCGGCCCACGCAAGAGCGGCGTCCTGCTGGTCGATGACGAACGACCGAATCTGCTGGTGCTGCGCGGATTCCTGGAGAGCGGCTACACCGTCTACGAGGCCGAATCCGGCAAACAGGCGCTCGAGATCGCCGACAAGACGGACATCGACGTCGTCATCGCCGACCAGCGCATGCCGGAGATGACCGGCGTCGAGATGCTCGAGGAGCTGCGCTCCCGCAAGCCCGACGTCGCTGGAATCGTGCTCACCGGCTTCACCGACCCGCCTGCGCTGATCAGCGCCATCAACCGCGCACGCGTTTTCCGGTTCCTCAAGAAGCCCTGGCAGCCGGAGGACATCCTCGAAGCGGTGCGGCAGGCGTGCGAGCACGTCTACCAGTCGCGCACCATCCAGCGGCTGGTCGCGCTGCTCGCCCGGCGCACCGAGGAGCTGACCGCCTCGCTCTCGGTGATCGAGTCCGCGCACCGCCAGATGCTCCACCTCGAGCGGCTCGGGACCATGGGCCGCCTCGCCGCCGGCATCACCCACGACCTGCGCAACGTGATGATCAGCGTCAACTTCATCGAGCGCGAGCTGCAGCAGCAGAGCGCCTCGCCCGACCTCCTGGAGAGCGTCCACGTCGGCACCCAGGGCATCCACAATCTGCTCGAGACGCTCGAGGCCATGCACCAGTTCGCCTCCGCGGGCGCCATCCACCTGGCGATGGACAAGGTGGCGCCGGCGCAGGTGGTGCAGGGCGCGATCGCCATCTCGCGCATGGACCTGAACTTCCGCGCGCGCAAGGTCGACGTGCAGGTGCAGGAAGACCTGCCCTGCGTGAACGGCGACCGCCAGAAGCTGATCCAGGTGCTGGTGAACCTCGTACGCAACGCGTTGCAGGCCACCGAGCGCTCGCGGCGGGTCTCGATTCAAGCTTCTCGCGATGCGGACGATGTAGTCCTCGCAGTGGAAGATGAGGGCCCGGGTGTGCCCCGGGAGCTGCAAGAGAAGATCTTCGAGCCGTTCGTATCCACCAAGGGCGACCGAGGCATGGGCATGGGCCTGTACATGGCCAAGCTCATCGTCGAGTCGCACCGGGGGCGCATCCGCGTCTCGAATCGACCGTCCGGGGGGGCGAGATTCGAGGTTCGGCTCGCTCCAGCGTCCGCCTGAGAGGTCCCAAGTCATGCCTCCCCCCAAGCTGGTCACCGCGATCAGGACGTACGAGGAGCTCGACGGAGCGCAAGGCCGCGAAGTCTTCTTCCGGCCGCAGCGGTACCGCGCGCAGGACGTCCTCCCGCTGCGCGCCTTCGTCCGTCTGCGCGTCGATCTGGCCATCCACGAATGCGCGGTGCACGACGTCTCCCAGAATGGCGTCGCGTTCGAGTGGCCCCAGGCCGTGCCTCTAGAGGCCGGCAGGAACGTGGAGCGCCTCGAGGTCTGCTTCGACGACCACGTCGCCTACCACGGCGACGCGCGGGTCGGGTCCGTCCGCGGACAGGAAGGCGCCCCGATCGCCGGCGTGTCGTTCACCGGACCGCTGCTCGACATCGACGTGGTCCTGCACCTGCGCGACATCAAGGCCTGGCAGGGCCGCGACGGTCTGGGCCTGACGCTCTCGCGCAAGGCGTGGGCCGTCGAAGGGCACGAGAAGTTCAAGATGCTGGTGTCGGAGCTCGCCCTGTATCTGCAGGATTCAGAGCTGCAGCTCGGCGAGCTGGAAAAATCCCTGGCCTGGCACGTGGTCCAGGGCGAGTCGCAGTCCGCGGCGCGGGAGGCGCTGCTCGATCGGCTCCGCTCCGAGTTCGTCATCGACGTGGTGCGGTACAGCGATGCGATCAACGCCGCGCTGGAAGGCGTTCCCCCCGCGCACGTCAAGAACCTGCGCGAGTACACGCGCCGGCTGCTGCACGACTTCATCATGCAGGCGCCCTGGATGCAGCGCGCCTATTTCAAGCCGTTCGGCTATCCCGGCGACTACGAAGTGATGAGGTTCATCTACGAGCGGGACTTCGAAGGGGCGACGCTCTTCGGAAAGGCAGTGGGGTACGCGTTCCTGCAGACCAAGGCCGCGCTGGCAGTGAAGTTCCGCAAGGACCTGATCAAGCGGGAGCTGCGCGCCCGCCTCGAAGCGCATCGCGGGATCGAGCGGCCGCTGCGCATCCTCTCGGTCGCGTCCGGCCCCGCGCAGGAGCTCTACGAGCTGCTCCGCGAGCTTCCGGGCGAGGTGCCGCCCTTGGAGATCATGCTCTTCGACCAGGACAAGGGCGCGCTCAGCTATGCCTATCGACGCCTGAAGCCGATGGTCGAGGAGCGCTTCAAGGGCGACGTGCAGATCCTCTACCTGCACGACTCGATCAAGCGGCTGCTGCGCGACTCCGACCTGTTCAGCGGCTTCGGACACTTCGACGCCATCTACAGCTGCGGGCTGTTCGACTACCTGCAGACCACCACCGCGGTCGTCCTCGCCCGCAACCTGTATGCGCGCCTGGCCCCGGGCGGCACGCTGTCCGTCGGCAACATGGCGCCGGAGAACCCGAGCCGCTGGTTCATGGAGCACCACCTCGACTGGGTGCTCATCCACCGGACGCGCGCGCAGCTCACCGAGATCGGCAGGCGCGGGGCGCCCGACAGCCACCTGCGCATCATCGAAGAGGAGTCGGGAGTCAACCCGTTCATCGTGATGACCAGGCAGTGAACCCGGGCGTCGCCGTGCTGGACGAGATGCCGGAGCGCTGGGCGCGCTGGCGACTCTTCCGCAACCGGCGAGGCACCCGGACGCTTCTGTGGATCGTCCTGTCGCTCTACCCCACGTTCGGAGTGCTCGACTGGGTGCTCGCCCCGCGGTCGGCGCTGAGCCTGCTCTGGGGAACGCGGTTCATCGTCGCCGCCGTGACGCTGATCATGTTCCGCGTGGTCCGAACCAGCGTGTTCGATCGGCATCCGGACGCGATCTCGTCAGCCTACATGCTGCTCTGCGCGTTCGGCATCAGCCTGATGACCGTCTTCATGGGGGGCCTCGCGTCCCCCTACTACGCCGGGCTGTCGCTCGCGATCGTCGCCACGGGGTTGCTCTTCGTCTGGCCGGCCCAGGTGGTGCTGTTCACCCACGCCTCGATCTCGACCGCGATCATCGCCGGCACCGGCCAGATGTTGCTCTTCCGCACCCACCGGGAGACGATCGCCAGCCAGGTCACCATCGAGCGCACCACCGCGAACCTGAAAGCGGCCCACGAGCAGCTCAAGCAGCTCGACCGTTTCAAGTCCCAGTTCTTTGCCAACATCACCCACGAATTCAAGACGCCGCTGGCGATGATCCTCTCCCCCCTGGAGCTGCTCCTCCATGGGGAAGTGGGCGAGATCCCGCCCACCCAGCGCGCCACTTTCGAGATGATGTTCCGCAGCGGGATGAAGCTGCTCAA
>VBKO01000399.1 GCA_005888115.1 Deltaproteobacteria bacterium | reverse complement strand
TGCGTCCGGCCGCGAGTTGGGTATTGATGCACTCGCAGCCCCTCGACTGCCATCTGATGGCCGAGGTGAGCGCTCATATTTCGGGCGACGCCACCGAGGACGTGCAGGATCCGGGTGAGGCAGCAATGCCACTGTCAGGTGGATTGCGATTCGGCATCCGTAACGGGTGGCTCACGGTGCGCACGTTCCTCGGCGCTGGCGCCGGCAGCCACTCCGCGCATGCAGTCCCGCTGCGGGCGCAGGCTGCGGTGCTCGCTGAGTTCGGAGGGAAAGGTCGCCTCGGCTTTGCAGGCTTCGAGGTGGATACGGACTGGGCCCGGCGCACCCCGCTGACGGTGGCGGCGAACCTCATCTTGCGCGGGGCTACCCTTCACGTCCCCTTTGACCTCGGTATTGCCGTGCCCTGGACTCCACAGTCCCAGTACGGCGATGCCTCGATGGGCGTGCTGGTGCGATTCATCTTTGAATTCGATCACGACTGAGCCACGACGGAGCAACCGGTCCGGGATCTGGCCATTCGCGTTCAGCGCGGCGTGAGCAAGACCGCCTGGAACGGGCCGCCGTTGTGGGATGCCGTTGCGGCGATCTGCCCGCGGTCGTTGATCGCCGTCGCCGTCGTCAGCAACCAGGAGGGATCGCTGATGGTGTCGTTCAGGTCGATGAAGGCGCCATTGGTCCAGATGAAAGCGTGGTTGTGGTCGCCGGGCCTGCAGGCGCCGACCGCGTCCCCGCTGTTGTTGACACCGTTCAGCCAGCAGAACGCTTTCGGTGAGACGTCGCGCATCGGGCCGTTGGGCAGATCGTAGACGAAGGCGTGGAGCTGGCTCGAGGCGCCCGCGAGGCTGCTGCCCACGACCCGGCCGCGGTCGTTGATGCCGAAGGCGGTGGCCGTGTACGCGCCGAGCGTGCCGAGGTCCTTCACGGCGCCCCCCTGGAAGACCGCGGCATGCTGATGGTACGCGTCATTCGGCACGGTGGTCGCGCCGGCGATGACACCGTCGATGTTGATGGCGTACCCGTAGCTCCAGTTGCCGTCCGCGGAACCGAGATCGCGGAGACTCGACCCGTCCCAGAGGATCGCGCGCTGGAAGTTCTTCGCGCCCAGGGACCATCCCGTGATCCAGCCGCGCTGGTTGATGGCGGTGGCAGCCGTCTGCGCACCGTTCGGCCCGGGCGGAAGCGCGCCGATATCCGTCTGGCCGATGTCGTGCCAGAGGAACCCGTGCTGGTGGAGTCCGGGCCGCGCGTCCGTCGAGAGCGCCACGGCCAACGAATCGTTGACGCCGTTCGCCATCTGGATGGTGCTGCCGTCGTTGCCCCCGATCCGCTGGGTGGTGCCCTTGCTCGCATCGTAGAGGAAAGCGCGCGCGTCGACATCGCCGCTCTTGTTCGGGACGTAATAGGTGCCGACGATGTCGCCGCGGCCGTCGATCGCGGTCGCTAGGAGAGAAGTGCTCCCCTCGACAGCGGGGACCTCGGTAATCGAGTAGGCGAGCTTCTGGGGCGGCGGTGCGACAGGCTGGAAGCGCGCCGCGACGATCTGCTCGCGATTCATGGTCACCGCGCAACTGCCCGCTCCGGTGCAGGCGCCTCCCCATCCATCGAACTGGGAGCCGGCGGCGGCCGCCGGAGTGAGAGTCACGCCGACGCCTTCATCGAACGTCGCCGAGCACGCGGTTCCGCAATCGATGCCGTTCGGCTGGGAAGAGACAGTTCCGCTGCCTGTTCCCGTGAGAATGACGGTCATCGAGTGCTGGGTGGGCGGGATCGCTGCGAAGGTGGCCCAGACCTGGGTTTCGCCCTGCATCGTCACCGTGCACCCGCCGGGTCCGCTGCAGGCGCCGCCCCAGCTATCGAAGCGGAAGCCGTTCGCGGGAGCCGCGGTGAGCGCAACCGAGGTTCCTTGGTCGAACGACGCCGCACAGACCTGCCCGCAGTTGATGCCTGCGGGGCTGGACTGGATGGAGCCCTGGCCGTTTACCGTGATGCGCAGACCAAACAGCCGTACAGGACGTCCAGCGTCGATTCCTCCTTGCACAGTACCGCCGTCGGTGCCCGGCGGCGGCCCGGCATCGGTCGAAGAGCTTCCGATCGAGCCGGTGCCGGAGGAGCTGACCGGTCCGCAAGCAGCCAGGAGAGCGCAAAGCAGCACGAAAACGCGCATCGGTCCTCCGCGTTTTTTCGGAATGTCGACACCGCCGCCGGGATTGGAAAGGCCCGTCGCACCGCTGAGCGACGACGTCAGCTCGCGTGTGCAGCCATGGGTTCAGGTAGGTGCGCCACCCGAATGAGCCGGCGCCCGGAAGATTGTGAAGCCCGCGTGATATACTGGCCTTTGTGGATCCCACGCACTGTCACGTCGACGAGCACGGCATCGCGAACTGCGCCCGATGCGCCGGAAGAGTGACCGAGACCAGTCGCCACCCGAGCCACATCGAAGAGCGCGACGGAAAGCGGATGAACATCGACCGCGTCTGGGGTCAATGCGAGCATTGCAACAGTGAAGGCTGGTGGAGGGCCGCCTCCATCCGAGACGCGCACTGACGTATCGGCGAACAGCGCGATCGCCCTTGAGGGCGTAGGCTTGGCAGTCTCCATCTTGACCGGCGAGATGCAAGCCTGCTCGATGCCTATCTTTGGGGCGCACCGGCGTGAGGAGCGAAGCATGCGCGAATTCGGAGTCCGGCGTTACGGCGACACCCTCTACCATCACTGCATGGCGGACTCAGCCGCCGATGCGGCGAACTGGTTTGCACACTTCCAGACCGGAATCGAAGGCAAGGACTTCCAGGCGCTGGTCAAGGACGTGGCGCGGCCGGTCAGCGACGAAGCCGGTATCGGCGGGAACCCAGAAGTAGTCGTCGTTCGCCACGGCCCACTCACGCCAGGGGGACAGGCGGCGATCGACTTGAGACGCACCAGCTCGTTGCGCTGAAGCTTCTCCTCCGAGCTCGGCTGCTCGCGACTGCTGATCGATTCGCGACGGTTTGACTGTCGAGCGACTGGACAGTGCGTACGACAGAACTCTGGCGTGCCCCGAGCCTTCTCGCGCGCCGGAAGCCGATCGGACCACGTTGGCCATGTCTTCATTCGCCTCGAGGAGGTATGGGCATTCGAGGCGGCCGAACGCCTCGCCTACGTCCATACCTCGCGCGGGCGGTTCGACGTCGACCTCTCGCTCTCCGCCGTAGAGGCTTCCTTCGGCCGGACCCTCTTGCGCGTGCATCGGAAGTGGCTGGTGAACACCGAGTACGTATACGAGCTGGAAGGCGCCGGCAGCGAGACCGAGCTGCGCCTCGGCGTCCCTGCCGGCCCCGCCGCTGGATTGCGCGTGCCCGTCGCACGCGAACGGGCACAGCGCGTGCGGGCGGCGCTGCTCGGCAATACGCTGGGCATCCGCGCACGCTAGAGCCGCAGTTCGCCAACCATCTGCGGACCTGGCCACCCGCGTGCGCGCAGCTCGGACCTGCGCGGATGCCGGACCGGCGGCCGAGCTACTCATCCGGGCTCTTTGCGGGCAACTTCAATTCGAACACCGCTCCGGTCGTGGAAGGGCGAAAATCCAGGCTTCCATGATGCGCCTCGGCGATCGCGCGCGAGATGGCCAGCCCGAGGCCGAAACCCTCACCGGTCCGCGCCGCGTCACCGCGGACGAAGCGCTGGAACAGGTCGGGGATCAACTCCGGCGGGACGCCCGGTCCATCGTCAGCCACGGACAGCCGAGCAACCTTCTCGTCCCCGCCGAGCGTGACAGTCACGCGACGGCGGGCGTAGCGGATGGCGTTGTCGAGCAGGTTCTCGACCGCGCGGGAAAGCAGCACTGGATTTCCCTCGACGACGGCATTCGAGCCGACGCATTCGAGCTGCAGCGACGCCCGGCCGCTTTCGAAGGCACGGCGCCTGGCGCGCTCCACGCTCCGAGCGACGATCTCGTCGAGGCGGGCCACGGTCTTGCTGGCCAGGAGCGTACCCGCATCCGCGCGCGCCAGCGCGAGCAGGGCCTCTAGAAGCGTCGCCAGCCGTTCTCCCTCGGTTCTGACGGTCGCGAGCGCCGAACGCAGCTCCTCCACGCTCCGATCCCGACGGAGCGCCACTTCGGCCTCGCCGATGATGGTGGTGACCGGTGTGCGAAGCTCGTGCGCCGCGTCGGCGGTGAAGCGCCTCATGCGCAACAGCGAACCGCGGGCATCCTCGAGGAGCGCGTTCAGCGTGCCGGCGAGCTCGTCCCATTCATCATCCGCCCCGGTCTTGGGTAGCGTCAGGTTCAAGTCGGAGGCGCGCGCCGCAGCGGCCCGGCGACCCGCTTCTCGCATCGGTGCGAGAGCGCGCCGGGCGAGAACGAGCCCAAGAAACGCTGCACCGGCGATCGCGAGCGGCGCGACGATGGCCATGGCCGCAGCCGCTTTTCGCACGGCGACGAACTCGTCCTCCTCGGGCTGGAGGCCATGGCTCAATTCGCTGGCCCGCTCAGCTCTCGCCTGGAGCACCAGCACGCCGATGACCGCACCTCCGCCATCAGAGCGATGGCGACGGCGGCAGCGAACATGATGGCGAGGTGGGTGCGGAGGCTTCTCTTCACGATTCATCTCGCAGGGAGTAACCCACCCCGCGCACGGTCTGGATGAGCTTGCGAGGGAACGGCTCGTCGATCTTCGCGCGGAGATAACGGATGTAGACCTCCACCACGTTCGAGAAGGTCTCGAAGTCGTGCTCCCAGACCGCCTCGACGATGCGCGAGCGCGAGACGACTTCACCGGCGTGCTCGAGCAGGAACGTCAGAAGCGCGAACTCCCGCGCGGTCAGCCGGATCTCTTTCCCCTGCCGGACCACCTTGCGGGTTGCCGGGTCGAGCGTCAGATCCGCGTAGGAGAGAATGCCGGACGCCCGCCCCGATACGCGCCGCAGCACCGCGCGGACGCGCGCCAGGAGCTCCTCGAACGCGAACGGCTTCACCACGTAGTCGTCGGCGCCTTCGTTCAGCGCGAGCGTCCGGTCCGACACCGCGTCGCGTGCCGTGAGCATGATGATGGGAGTGACGTCGTTGCGGCCGCGCAGCGTGCGCAGCACCTCCAGACCGGAACGCCGGGGCAGCATCCAGTCCAGGAGCAGCAGATCGAACTGCTCGGCCTCGAGCAGATCCAGCGCCTCGGCGCCATCGCCCGTTTCGCGGACCTGGAAGCCTTCTTCCGACAGGCCGCGCGCGACGAACGCGCGCACGCGGCGCTCGTCCTCTGCCAGCAGAAGCCGCATGGAAAGGTCGATAGCACGTCCGCGCCGGGATGGCGGTTGATGAGACATTTCTAATCCCACTCTCAGGCGGCATTCATCTCCTGCTGCGTATATCTCTGCACCCAAGGAGGAACGACTCGTGAAGCACATCCTTTCCTTTTCCCTCGCTTTGCTTCTCGGCACCGCCGCGCACGCAGCGGACTCGTCCTGCAAAGAAGCCCGCAAGGGCCTCGCCCGGCGAGCGAAGGTGTCCTGTGCCGAGGCCCGCAAAGCAGCGCTCGCGGCGCTCGGAAAGACGAAGATGCGGATCCGCTCTGCAGAGCTGGAAGAAGAGAACGGGAAGCTCGTCTATTCGTTCGACGTCGAGCGGACCGGGCTTTCCGGGATCGACGAGGTCCAGATCGACGCCGGTTCCGGCCAGGTGGTCTCGGTCGCGCACGAGACGACGGAGGCCGAGGCGGCAGAGCACGACTGATGCACTGGTTCTCGCGGCTGGCGCGCAAGACCGCCCCGGCGGTCCTCGCCCTGCTCCCCATCCTCTCTCGGGGCGCCCGCGCGGAGCCTCCGCTCACGCTCGAGCAGGCGCTTGCGGAGGCGGCCGCGCGCAACGCGCGTCTCCCCGTTTCCGAAATGGACGTCGCTGCCTCGCAGCAACAGCTGGTCGCCGCCCGCGGCGCGCGGCTACCGCGACTCTCGGTCGAGAGCACCCTGCAAGTCGCTCCGCCGGATCTCAGCTACGGCACGGGCGGCGCTTCCTCCTTCGCCGGCGAGGAGCGGCTGCAGATCGTTGGCCGGCAGACCCTCTATGATGGAGGGGCGCTCCGCGGATCGGCTGCGCTCATACCTCGCGATCATCCGCCAGCGGAAAGCGGCGGGAGAAGGCCTGCAGGCGGACCTTCTCAAGACGGAGACCCGGCTCGCCGGCGAGCAGGCGGATGCGGAGGAAGCGCGCCGGAAGCTTCGCACGGCGCAGTTGCAACTCAACGATCTCCTCGGCCGCGATCCGGAGGCTCCGCTGGTTGCCGCTTCATTGCCGGCTCCGCAACCGCCGCCGCTCCTGCAGACGGAACCGTGGCAGCAGGTACCCGACCTCGCGCTGGTCAAGG
>VBKO01000398.1 GCA_005888115.1 Deltaproteobacteria bacterium | reverse complement strand
AGCGACAAGGTGGACGAGGCCCCGGCGGGGTTTTCCTTCGGGAGGACCGGGAAGGGCCGTCCCGGAAAGTGGGTGGTCCGCATCGACCCGACGGCGCCGGCGGGCGATCACGTGCTGGCGCAGGTGGACACCGACGACACCGGCGACCGCTTCCCGGTCGCGGTCGCCGACGCGCCGGTCCTCAGAGACGTCCGTCTCGAGGTCCGGTGCAAGCCGGTCTCGGGCAAGGTCGACCAGGCCTGCGGGCTCGTGTTCCGGTATCGGGACGAGAACAACTACTACCTGACGCGCGCGAACGCGCTCGAAGACAACGTCCGGCTCTACCATGTCGTGAACGGCCGCCGCCGGCAGCTCGCCGGCTGGAACGGCAAGGTCGCCGGGCAGACCTGGCACACGCTCGCCGTCGTGGCGCGCGGGAACCGGTTCCAGGTCCACTTCGACGGCAACCCGGTCATCGACGCGCAGGACGACACCTTCAAGGAAGCGGGCAAGGTGGGCGTCTGGACGAAGGCCGACTCGGTCACGCACTTCGACGCGCTCTCGGCGACGCCGCTGGAATGAGCGGTCCGCGCACGGCGCTGGCGCTCGGAGCTGTCCTCGCGGCGCCGCTCGCCGCGCGCGCGTACCGGCCGTTCAACTCCACGGACGCCGCCGTGGCCGAGAAAGGGCAGGTGGAGATCGAGCTCGGTCCGTTCGGCCTCGTCCAGGAGGGATCCGATCGCTGGCTGGTCGCGCCGAGCGTGATCCTCAACTGGGGCTTCGCCGATCGATGGGAGCTCGTGCTCGAGGGACGGCATTTCGTCCACCTCGGAGCGGCGGTTGCCGAGCCGCGCCTGCGCGTCGAGGATGCGGCCGTCTCGCTGAAGACCGTGCTCCGGGAAGGCAGCCTGCAGGACAAGGGCGGCCTCAGCGTGGCCGCCGAGCTGAGCGCGCTGCTGCCGTCGATCAATGGCGAGAGCGGCGCCGGCGCCGAGGGAGCGCTCATCCTCTCGCGGCGGTGGGATGCCGCGACCGTGCACCTGAACGGGGCGGCGTCCTGGACGCGCGCCCATACGCTCGGACTGTTCGGAGGCCTCATCGCGGAAGGCCATGATGCCTGGACGGTGCGTCCGGTCGCCGAGGTCTTCGTGGAAGGCGAGCGCGATCTGCCGATCGCCGTCTCGGGTCTGGCCGGCGCGATCTGGCGCCTGCGGGACGATCTGTCCCTCGACGCCGCGCTCCGGCTCGCGCGAGCAGGCGGAGTGGACACCACTGAAATTCGCGCGGGGCTCACCTGGGGATTCTCCGCCGGGTTCCCGAGCGCACGGAGGAAGCCATGAAGACGACGCTCTTTCTCGCCGCGGTCCTCTTCGCCGCCGGCGGTACCGTCGACCCGCTCGCGTTGCCCGGAACCGAGGGAAGCATCGGCTTCGACGACCTGCGCTACTCGCCCGAGCTGCACAAGCTGCTCGTGCCTGGCGGCCGCTCCGGACGCCTGTACCTCGTCGATCGGGACAGCCGCGCGGTCGAGGCGGTCGCAGGGTTCAGCGCGTCGGCGGAGGGCGCTCGCGGTCATTCGGAGGGAACCACCTCGGCGGAGAGCGGCGAGGGGCTGGTCTTCGCCTCCGACCGCAGCCAGCGTGCGTTGGTGGTCGTCGATCCTGCTTCCAGGCGCATCGTGGCGCGCGTGAAGCTCGGAGGCGTGCCCGACTACGTCCGGTGGGTGGCGCCCTCGAGCGAAGTGTGGGTGACCGAGCCGGGCGCGAAGAGGATCGAGACCTACCGCTTGGACGGGAAGGCGCCGCCGAAGCTGGTCCACGCCGGCAACATCGAGGTCGCCGACGGCCCCGAGTCGCTCGAGATCGATGCGACGCGCCGCCGCGCCTACGCGAATACCTGGCACGACACGACCGTCGCCATCGATCTGGGGTCGCGCGCGATCGTGTCGCGCTGGAAGAACGGATGCCAGGGCGCGCGCGGCCTGGCCGTGGACGCGGCGCACGGCCTCGCGTTCGTCGGCTGCAGCGAGGGGTCGGCGGTGACGCTGGACCTGGAGCACGGCGGCAACGTGCTCGGCCGCGCCCCCGCGGGAAAGGGGGTGGACGTCATCGCGTTCTCCGGCAAGCTGTCCCATCTCTATGTCCCCGGCGCGGAAGCGGCGAACCTCACCGTCGTCGGCGTCGGCGCGCGCGGAGATCTCTCGGTGCTCGGCGCGGTGCCGACGGCGCCCGAGGCGCACTGCGTGGCCGCGGACGATCAGGGGAACGCCTACCTTTGCGATCCTGCCAAGGGTCGGCTCCTCGTGTTCCGCGATCCGTACCCTGCCTCCCGATGAGGTGCGCGGGTCCTACCAGCTCCTGAACACTGCGCAGAGCATGACTCCGAAG
>VBKO01000397.1 GCA_005888115.1 Deltaproteobacteria bacterium | reverse complement strand
GATGTTCAGCACCAACATGCCGCTCATCATGCTCGCGCTGTGGGCGGCGGTGGCGCGCAGCGGGCCGGTGGGCGCCTACTCGCAGCGCGGATTCGCCGCGTATTACCTCTGCACCCTGCTGGTGCGGCTCCTCACTGGATCGTGGGTGGTGTGGGAGCTGACCATGGAGATCCGCCAGGGCGTGCTCGCGCTGCGGCTGCTGCGGCCGCTGCATCCGCTCCTCGCGTACAGCGCCGAGAACCTCGCCGCCGTGCCGCTGCGCGCGATCGTCGCGCTCCCGGTGCTCTCGATCCTCTTGTGGGCCGCGCGCGGGCAGCTCGGGCACGATCCGCTCCTCTGGCTGATGATGTTGCCGGCCCTCTTCGGAGCGTGGCTGTTGACCTTCCTGGTGATGGCGCTCATCGGCACGCTGGCGCTGTACGTCGAGAGCGCGGCAAGCCTCTTCGAAGCGTGGCTCGGCATATCCGCGGTGCTGTCCGGCTACCTGGTGCCGCTGGACCTCTTCCCGCAGGCCGTGCAGCGCATCGCGCTCTTGCTGCCGTTCCGGTTCCTGCTCTCGTTTCCCGTCGAGCTGATGCTGGGCAAGCACACCCCCGGGCACGCGCTCCTCTTGCTCGGGGGACAGTGGCTGTACGTGGCCGCCGCGCTCCTTGCGACGAGCCTGGTCTGGCGCGCGGGGCTGCGCCGCTACGCGGCGTACGGCGGATGAGGCGCGCACTGGCCATCGTCCGCGCGCAGCTGCGCGCGTCCCTAGCCCTCGCGCTCCAGTACCGGCTGGAGTTCCTGGTCGAAGGCGCGCTCGCGATCCTCTGGATTGCCGTCACCCTGGTGCCGGTGCTGGTCGTCTTCGGCACGCGCGACGCGGTGGAAGGCTGGACGTTCCCCGAGATGCTGCTCGTCCTCGGCTGGTTCGTGGCGCTCAAGGGCGTGCTGGAGGGCGCCGTCAGCCCCAGCCTGACGGCGGTCATCGAGCACGTCCGCAAGGGTACCTTGGACTTCGTCCTGCTCAAGCCCGCCGACGCGCAGCTGCTGGTGTCCGTCGCCAAGCTCGAGCCGTGGCGAATCGTCGATCTGGTGGGCGCCGGGCTCATCTTCGCGTACGCGTTCGGCAAGCTGGGCCGCGCGCCCACGGCGGGCGAGGTGCTGGCGGCGGGGGCGATGCTCCTCGGCGCCTTGCTCGTCCTCTACTCCATCGCCATCCTGGTGGTGTCGATCGCATTCTTCGCGGTGCGCGTCGACAACCTCTTGTATCTCTTCCAGAGCGTCTTCGACGTCGCGCGGTGGCCCAGCACCATCTTCCGCGGCTTCCTCGCGGTGCTCTTCACGTACGTGCTTCCGCTCGCCCTGATGACGACCTATCCCGCGCTGGCGCTCCTGGGACGCCTGCGAGTCGGAACGGCGCTCGGGGCGCTCGCGGGGACTGTCGCCTTTGCAGCCTTTGCCCGCGCGGTCTGGAGCGTGTCGATCCGGAAGTACACCTCGGCGAGCTCGTGAAGCTCGAGCTCAGCTCGTTCATGCGCCTCTTCTACCGCGCCTGTCGCACCGCGTGTGCCCTCTGATGCGCGAGCCGCTTCCCATCGACGACGTGTTGCCCGAAGTGCGTCTCCGCATTCGCGAGACTTCGTCGTTGGTGCTGGAGGCCCCCGCGGGCGCGGGCAAGACGACGCGGGTCCCGCCCGCGCTCCTCGACCTGGTTGCCGGGGAGGTGGTGATCCTCGAGCCTCGCCGGCTCGCCGCGCGCGCCGCGGCCCGCCGCGTGGCGCAGGAGCTCGGTGAACGGCCCGGCGAGACGGCCGGCTACCAGGTCCGGTTCGAGGATGTGACGGGACCGCGCACGCGCCTTCGCTTCGTCACGGAGGGAGTCCTGACGCGCCGCCTGCTCGTCGATCCGCTGCTGCGCGGCGTGTCCGCGGTGGTGCTCGACGAGTTCCACGAGCGCCACTTGCAAGGCGACGTCGCTCTCGCGCTGTCGCTGCAGCTGTTGCGCGGTCGTCGGCCCGACCTGAAGCTGATCGTGATGTCGGCGACGCTCGACTCGGCGCCGGTGGCGGCCCACCTCGGCTGCGCGATCGTGCGCAGCGAGGGCCGGCGCTTCGAGGTCGAGATCGAACACGCCGGACGGGCCGACGCGCGCCGCCTGGCCGATCAGGTCGCGGCCGCCGTGCGCAAGCTGACCGTTCCGGGCACGAGCGGCGACGTGCTCGTTTTCCTCCCCGGAGCGGCGGAGATTCGCCAGGCGGGCGAGGCGGTGGCGGAGCTCGCCACGCACCGGCGCCTGCTCGTGCTGCCCTTGCACGGCGATCTTCCCGCGGAGGAGCAGGATCGCGCGCTCGCCCCGGCCTCGCAGCGCAAGGTCATCCTCGCGACCAACGTGGCCGAGACCAGCGTCACGGTGCCCGGAGTCACCGCGGTGGTGGACAGCGGGCTGGCGCGCATCGCCGCGCACTCCCCCTGGTCGGGGTTGCCGAGTCTGCAGGTGGCGAAGATCAGCCGCGCCTCGGCAGCGCAGAGGGCGGGGCGCGCCGGCCGGACGGCGCCGGGGCGCGCTCTCCGGCTCTACACCCGCGCGGACCACGACAGCCGACCGGAGCACCTTTCGCCCGAGGTGCGCAGGCGCGACCTTTCGGAGATGGTGCTGGAGCTGCGCGCGGCCGGGCACGATCCGGGGCGCCTGCCCTGGCTCGATGCGCCAGCCCCCGCCGCGCTGGAGGCCGCGGAGACCCTGCTGCGGCGGCTCGGCGCCGTCGATTCCTCCGGTGTCGCGACCGAGCTGGGCCGGCAATGCGCCCGCTTTCCGCTGCACCCGCGCCTCTCGCGCATGGCGCTCGAGGCTGCCGCGCGCGGAGCGGCCCGCGAGGGCGTCTCCGCGGCAGCCGCGCTCGGGGAGCAGCGTGGATTCCGCGAGCGGCACTCGGCTCCGCCGACCGCCAGCTCCGACCTGATCGACCTCGAGGCCCCGGAGCGCGCGCGGGCGCAGATCGAGCGCATCCTGGGCCCGTCACGCCGGGAGCCGGATCGCGACGCGCGTGAGGAGGCGCTCCGGATGGCCGTGCTGGCGGGCTTTCCGGACCGGGTGGCCAGGCGACGCGCCCCCGGGAGCAACGAGGTCCTCCTCGCCTCGGGTGGATCCGCCACCCTTTCGCCCCGCTCGGCGGTACGGGATGCGCAGCTGCTGGTCGCCGTGGACGTGGAGGAGCGCCGCGGCCAGGGCCGCCAGGTGCGGCTCGCCAGCGCCATCGAGGCGGAATGGCTGCTCGACCTGTTTCCCGGCGAGCTGCGCGAGTCGACGGAGGTGGTCTGGGACGAGGCGCGCGGGCGGGCGACAGTGTCCTCACGGCTGACGTACGGCGCGTTGGTCCTGGAGGAGAGCCGCCGCTCTCCGGGAGAGGCCGAGCGCGCCGCCGCCGAGGCGCTGCTCGCCGAGCACCTCCGGGCGGACCAGCTCATCGACCCTGAGTCGCTGCGATCGCTGCGCGCCCGCGCCGAGCTGGTCGCGACGCATTGTCCCGAAGCGGGAGTGCGCGCGATGACCGATGG
>VBKO01000396.1 GCA_005888115.1 Deltaproteobacteria bacterium | reverse complement strand
AAGCGCCGGCCGTAGCCGCGGCCGGCGATGCGCGGGTCGAGGAGGGCCACGATGCCGCGATCCTTCGCGGAGCGGATCAGCCTTCCGAACCCCTGCTTGAGCGCGAGCGCGGCCTCCGGCACCTGGAAGGCGGAGAACGGGTCCTCGCCTTCGGCGCGCAGCTGCTCGATGCGCGCCTGCACCAGCGGCTCCCCCGGAGAGGCGAACGGCAGCTTGTCGATGATGACCAGGCTGAGCGCGTCACCCTGCACGTCGACGCCTTCCCAGAAGCTCTGGCTGGCGAAGAGCACGCTGGGCTTGTCTCGGAACGCCTTGAGGAGCTGCGCCTTGGGCCGCTCGCCTTGCAGCAGGACCTGCCAGGGCAGCTCGGGCGCGAGCAGCTCGTGAACGCGGCGCATGTTGCGCAGCGAAGTGAAGAGCGCGAACGCGCGGCCGCCTGTGATGGGCAAGAGCTGCCGCAGCTCGTCCGCCACCGCCTCGGCGAAACGCTCGTCCTGCGGATCGGGCATCCGCTGCGGCAGGTAGATGGCGGTGTTGGCCTGGTAGTCAAAGGGCGATGGAAGCACCGTCTCGTCGAGGGGGAAGAGCGGTCCGCGCGGGTCCTTGAGCCCCACCCGACGCGCGAAGTAGTCGAGCGATCCGCCGACCGCCAGCGTCGCCGAGGTGAACACCACCGGTCCCACGCGGTCGTACAGGTGATCCTGGAACAAGCCGGCGACGTCGATCGGCGAGGCGTGCAGGAAGAGGTGCCCGGCGCGTTGCTCGGCCCATTGCACGAGCCGGTCCGGGGGTCGCGGCTCGTCGTACTCCAGATCGGATCGACCGCTCACCGCCTGCGAGGTCCCGAACAGCTGCAGGTCGGCGGAGAGCGTCAGGCAACGGCGCTCGAGCAGCTCGACCTCGTCGCTTCCGCTGCCTGACAGGGCCGCGGAGAGGCCGCGCAGGAGCTCCGCGAGTCCCTGCCGCTCGCCCTCGGCGGGAACCAGCGACCCCGGGGGGAGTGACCAGCGGTCGGCCTCGCGGGAGAACTTGCCGGAAGGCGGCCGGCAGCCCGCGGCCGCCTCGAAGAACGCCGAGCCCTCGCGCAGCAATCGCGCCGCCAGATCCCGCGCGTGCTGCGGCGCAGCGGGCACGCGGACCACGTCGCGCGCCAGCTCGGCGACGCGGAAGCTGGAGAGCTGCGCCCCGAAGTTCTCCGTGGCGACCTCGGGAACTGCGTGCGCCTCGTCGAAGATCACCGCGTCATAGCGGGGCAGCACCGCCGCGCCCGCATCTCCTGCGCTCGAGCTGCGCAACGCGAGGTCGGCGAAGAACAGGTGGTGGTTCACGATGACCACGTCGGCCTCCGCCGCCTGACGGCGCATGGCGAAGACGAAGCAGCGGTCGTAGTGGGGGCATTTCTGCGCGGTGCAGGTGTCTGCGGTGGAGTTCACCTCGCGCCACGTCGCGAATCCGTCGGGCAGGCCGGACAGCTCGGAGCGGTCGCCGGTGCGCGTCTCCTGCGCCCAGGCGTGGAGCTGTCCATACATGCCGGCCTCCTCGCGCGCGGCGAAGGTCGGCTGCCGATCGAAGTGCTCCTTGCGCAAGAGACAGAGGTAGTTCTGGCGGCCCTTGAGGAAGGCGAATCGCGCCTTCACCCCCAGCGCCTGCACCAGAGGAACGTCCTTGTCGGCAAGCTGCTCCTGGAGCGTCTTGGTGGCGGTGGAGATGACGACCTTGAGTCCGCTGCGCGCCGCCGGCAGCAGATAGGCGAGCGTCTTGCCTGTGCCCGTGCCCGCCTCGACCAGGAGCGCGCGGCCCTGCGAGAGCGCGCGCTCGACCTGCTCCGCCATGGCCAGCTGCGACGGCCGGGGCTCGAAGGCGGGCAGCGCGCGCGGGAGCTCGTCCTGCAACAGATCCGGAAGCGACGGCACGCTTTGCGTTCTACCCCGCGAGCGGGGCCAGGGGCACGGGCGCGAAGGAGAGTACGAAGATCACCAGGCTGATCGCCAGCACCGCGCGCCGGCCGGCCGACAGGCGCGGCTCGGAATCGACGACGGGCGGGTGGTGGTTGAGGAGCATCCCGGTGATGAGCCCCCAGACCGCCCAGCCGACGAACGGCGTGAAGACGCCCAGCGCGAGCAGAAGCGCGGAGAGCGGCGCCGACGCCCAGCGGTGCAGGCGCGGGGAGGCGGCGTACAGGCAATGCCCGCCGTCCAGCTGGCCGAGCGGAAGCAGGTTGAGCGCCGTCAGCAGCAGGCCGAACCAGCCGGCGACGGCGACGGGATGCAGAGCGACCGAGTGTCCGGCCGGCACGTTCACCACGAGCTTTTCGATCAGGGTCATCCCCAGCGGGCTGCCCAGCTCCAGCCCTTCGCGCAGGCGCAAGAAATGGCCCTCGTGCATCCAGGTCAGGAGCGAATCCCACAGCGTCCAGTGCTGGAAGGGCCCTTCCTCCGGCACGATGGTGGAGAGCCGCAGCCCGATGACCAGCACGGGAACGGTCACCAGGAAACCGGCGATGGGGCCCGCCGCGCCGATGTCGACCAGCGCGTGGCGCGTTCGCGGCGCGCTGCGCAGCCGGATGACTGCGCCGAGGGTGCCGATCAGCGACAGCACCGGAGCGGGGATGAAGAATGGCCAG
>VBKO01000395.1 GCA_005888115.1 Deltaproteobacteria bacterium | reverse complement strand
GCCGGGAAGAGGGCGCGGAAGGTCGAGCGGAGCTTCACTCACACGCAGCTCCGGTCAACCGCTCCCATGCGTCCTGAAGGTAACCGAAGACGCCCCCGCGGCCCAGGAGTCTTCGCGCGATTGTGCGGTGGTGCCGCGATTCCGCCCGCCTGCCCAGCTTCTGCAGCGCGCAGGCGAGGTTCTCGTGCACGTGCGCGCCGCCCTCGCCCGACCTGAGCGCGCGCCCCCAGACGTCGACGGCCTCCGTGAGGCGCCCGGTCTCGGCCAGCGCGACGCCCAGGCCGGTCAATGCGTCCGCATCTTCCGGTTTTTCGGCGAGCGCCTTCTCGAACCAGGGGATTGCCTCGGCGTGGCGCTCGAGGCGCACCAGGGCGGTG
>VBKO01000394.1 GCA_005888115.1 Deltaproteobacteria bacterium | reverse complement strand
CTTCAAGGAGATCCACCGCGTCAACGGCACGATGATCAACCAGAACGAGACCAACGCGAAGTTCATCACCGACCATGGTTACAAGAAGATCGCCGTCATCCACGACACCACCGACTACGGCAAGGGCCACGACAAGTACTTCAGCCAGTTCCTCGCCAAGGACGGCGGCAAGGTGCTCATCGACCTG
The DNA here is from genome assembly GCA_005888115.1 of Deltaproteobacteria bacterium. Classification (GTDB taxonomy): domain Bacteria; phylum Myxococcota; class Myxococcia; order Myxococcales; family 40CM-4-68-19; genus VBKO01. The sequence goes on along the minus strand of VBKO01000394.1, from coordinate 2,660 downwards.
GGCGTCACCGCCGACCAGCAGGACTTCACCGCCGAGCTGACGCAGATCAAGGCGCAGAACCCCGAGGTGCTCTACTTCGGCGGGCTGACCCCCATCGGCGTCCGCATCCGCGCGCAGATGGACAAGCTGGGCCTCAACGCGCAGTTCGACGGCACTTCCGGGATCGTGAACGACGACTTCATCAAGGCCCTGGGCCCGCTCGCCGAAGGCGTGCTGGCGTTCCGCGAGGGCGCGCCCGCGGAGAAGCTGCCCGGCGGCAAGAAGTTCCTCGAGGACTACAACAAGCAGGGTTACACCAACCCGCCCGAGGCGTACGGGCCGTTCGCCTTCGCCGGCGCGCAGCTGATCATGGATGCGATCGAGAAGATCGGCCCCGACCGCAAGAAGGTCATCGCCGAGCTGGCCAAGGTGAAGGACGTGGACACCATCGTCGGCAAGGTGACCTTCGACGACCACGGCCAGAACACCGTCCCGGTGATCACCAAGTACGTGGTGCAGGACGGCAAGTGGGTCCTGTGGGAGGACAGCGAGTACGCGAGCGGCAAGCGCAAGCTGCGCGGGAAGTAGCCATGTCGCTGGCCCTTCTCGGCCAGTACGTCATGAACGGCGTGATGCTGGGCATGATGTATGCGCTGGTCGCCGTGGGGTTCACGCTGTTCTTCGGCGTGCTCGACATCATCCAGTTCTCCCACGGCGACGTGCTCGCCTTGGGCGCCTTCGTCGCGCTCGCCGTCTGGGCGCTGCTGGTCAAGCTGGGCGTCGCCTCGCCCGCGGTGCAGCTCGTCGCGGTGGTCGTCTTCTCCGCCCTGGCGACCGCCGCGGTGGGTGCGCTCGTGGCGCGGTTCGTGGTCCTGCCGCTCAAGGGCGCGCCATCGCTCAACGTGCTGCTCGTCACCCTCATGATGGGGACCGTCCTGCGCGAGGCCATCCGGCTCTTCTATCCGGGCGGCTCCCAGCCGCAGCGCTTCCCTGCGCTCCTGCCCACCACCGGCTACGACCTCGGTGGGTTCAACCTGCGGCTGGACAACCTCCTCCTCCTCGCCGCCGGCGCGCTGCTCATCGCCGGCACGCACCTGTTCATCACCCGCACGCGCCTGGGGCTCGCCATCCGCGCCGTCGCGCAGGACGAGGAGACGGCGCGCACCATGGGCATCGATTTCCGCGCCGTGGTGCTCTTTACTTTCGGTCTGGGCTCGGCGCTGGCCGCGTTCGCCGGCGTGATGGACGGCCTGTACTACAACGAGGTCTACTTCGGGATGGGGCTGCTCCTCGGAGTGATCGGCTTCGCCTCGGCCATCATCGGCGGCCTCGGCAACCTGTACGGCGCCGTCATCGGCGGGTTCCTCTTCGCCGCGCTCCAGACCATCGGCGCCGTCGCGCTGCCCTTCGCCAGCGCGTACAAGGACGTCTTCGCGTTCGCGGTGGTCATCGTGCTGATGGCGGTGCGGCCGACCGGGCTCATCGGCGAGCGCGCGAGCGAGCGCGTATGACCCGGTTTCGTGGCGCGCTGGGCGCGGCGGCGATCGCGGGGCTGTGCGCGCTCTACGCATGGGCGTTCCTGCGCGCCGAGTCGCAGCGCGCGCTGGCCCTGCTGGTCCTGGCCGGCGTCGCGGCGGGCGCGGTGGCGACGCGCACGCGCCTCCTCGACAAGCTGCCGCCGGCGCCGGAGCGCCTCACGCAGTCGTTCACCCTGCTCGCGGTCGTCGGGCTTTGTCTGGCGCTCCACGAGGACGACTTCTCCCTGCTGCTCGTCGCGCGCGTCCTCATCGTGGTGCTGGCCTGCCTGGGGCTGCACATCCAGCTCGGGTACGCCGGCGTCCTCAACTTCGCGGGCGCGTCCTTCTTCGGCGTCGGCGGGTACACGGCCGCGGTGCTCACGCGCTCGACGGGCGTGCCGCACCTCTTGGTCCTGCTCGCCGGCGGCGCGATGGCCGCGCTGATCGGCACCTTGATCGTGGTGCCGGTGCTCCGTACTCGCGGCCATTACGCGGCCCTGGTCACCATCGCGTTCGCGCTCCTCTTCCGCACCTTCCTCGAGGTGAACGATTCCTTGGGAGGCCCGCAGGGTCTCAAGCTGCGGGAGATCCGCATCGGTCCCTGGCGCTTCAACGATCCGATCGAGCTGGGTCCCTTCTCCGGCTCGTTCTACCTGAACTACCTCGCGCTGCTCGTCGTGCTGCTCGTCCTCGGCTGGATCGTGGTGCAGCGCCTGGAGCGCTCCTGGGTCGGCATCGATCTCGACGCCGTCCGCCTCGACGAGACCGCGGCCGCCACCTTCGGCATCGACGTGGCGCGCTGGAAGACCGTCGCCTTCACACTGGGCAACTTCCTCGCGGGCGTGGCGGGCGCCGCGTCGGCCCACATGGTCGGCTTCATCGCCCCGAACAACTACAGCTTCGGCGAGTCCCTGGTCTTGGTGTCCATCCTGTTGCTCGGCGGCGTCGGAAACGCTTGGGGTGTCGCGCTCGCCTCCGCCATCGTGGTGATCCTGCCGGAGAAGCTCCAGGTGCTCCAGGAGTACCGGTTCCTCCTCTACGCCGGGATGGTGGTGCTGATCCTCATCTTCCGCCCCGTCGGGCTCCTCCCGCGCCGGCTGCGGCGGCTGCCGGATACCGCGTGAACGCGCCCCTGCTCCAGTGCGAGAAGCTGACCCGGCGCTT
>VBKO01000393.1 GCA_005888115.1 Deltaproteobacteria bacterium | reverse complement strand
TGGTCCCGGACATGTTCCCGGGGCAGCGCTACTGGCGCGACGCGTGGCTCCCTGCGGGCCTCTCGGTGATCGTGACCCCGATGAACTTCATCTGGGGCATTCCGACGATCCACCTGGCCGGTGCGTATCTCGCCGGCTGCCCGTGGATCCTGAAGGGGCACCCCTTCGCGGCGCTCACCAACACCTCCATGGTCCGCGCGTTCCTCGCCGCCGGCGCGGACCCGCGCTTCGTGCAGAAGGTGGAGGGCTTCGGGAAAGGCATCGCCCCGCTGGCCACCGATCACCGCGCCGCCGTCGTGGCGGTGACCGGCTCGTCCGAGACCGCTCGCGCCATCTCCGCCGGGCGCGGCCTGCTGCGCACGCGGTTCGAGGGGGGCGGCTGCAACTGGGCGTGGGTCGACGACGGCTACGCCGACGACGAGCTGCACAAGATCGCCGCGCGCCTGACCTACGCCAAGCTCGGACTGTCCAGCCACAAGTGCACCGGCCTGCACGGCATCTCCGCCTCGCGCGCCACTCTCGACCGGCTGGTGCCCCTCGCCGCCGCGGAGATGGATCGCTGGACGGTCGCCGATCCGCGCAGGGCGGACGCCGCCGACAGGACGTTGGGCCCTCTGATGGTGCACAAGGCACAGACCGCGCTCGACCTGGTCGCCGAGGCGCGCAAGGCGGGACTCAAGGTGGTCCGTGAGGGCGGGCGCGCGCCGGGCGAGTACGGCCAGAACGCCGAGGCGGTGAAGCCCGCGCTGATCGACGGCGTGACCCCGCAGACGACGCTGAAGCACGACTGGGACGGCAAGGGCGTCCGGCAATACCAGCTCGCGACTACCGAGCTGTTCATGCCCATCCTGGTGACGATGGCGCTGCCCGACTTCGAGGCGTTCGTCCGCTTCTCGCTCTTCGACAACCCGCACGATCTGGCCACCAGCATCTGGACGCGCGACGATCGCAAGCTCACGCGCGCCCGGCGGACGCTGGCGGGCATGGTCAAGGAGAACGACGGCACCGATAGCGCGCTGGAGTGGGAAGAGTTCGGCGCCTCGACCATCGGAGAGAGCGGCAACATGGGCGTCGGCGAGGTGCGGGCGACCCTATCGATCTATGCGCGGCGCCAGAAGGGGCGCCATTTCGTTTTTTAGTGCTCGGCTTTTCGCTCGACGGCGATCGCCTGGAGGGACGGGAAGGGGACACCGTCGCCTCCGCGCTCCTGCGCGCAGGCGTCACCACCTTCACCCGGTCGATCAAGTTCCACCGGCCGCGCGGACCGTTCTGCCTGTCCGGCTCGTGCGGGCAGTGCCTGATGCGCGTGGACGGCGTGCCCAGCCTGCCCGCGTGCCGCGTGCGCCTGCGCGAAGGGATGCGGTGTGCGCGGCAGAACGCCCCGCTCGGCGCGGACGCCGACCTCCTGCGCGCGGCCGACTTCCTCTTTCCCGAGGGGCTCGATCACCACCATCTGCTGGTCGGGTCGCGCCTGCTCGGCCGCGTCGCGCTGGAAGTGGCGCGCCGGCTCGCCGGGCTCGGCCAGCTCCCCGACGAGGCGCAGCCCCCTCTCGCAGGCACCCTCCGGAAAGAGCAGATCGTCGTGGTGGGCGGCGGTCCCGCCGGCGTCTCCGCCGCGCTCGCCGCGGCCCGCCGCGGGGCGCGGGTGCTGCTGCTCGAGCGGGATACGCGCCTGGGCGGCGCCGCTCTCCTCGGCATCGATGCCGACGCTCCCGGAGCGGAGTGGGTGGACGAGCACAGCCGCGCGCTCGCGTCCGCGGACGTCGAGGTGGTGCTGGACGCGGAGGCCATCGGCCTGTACCCGAACGACGCCGCCGCCGCGCCGGGCAAGCCCGCGCTGCTGGCGTTCCGCCGGCCGGCGGCGGTGGTCGCAGTCGTCGCCGACGCGGTGGTGGTCGCGACGGGCGGCGTCTCGCAGCCCTTGCCCTTCCCGGGAGTGGACCGGCCGGGAGTGTACGCAGCACGGGGCCTGCTCGCGCTCGCGCTGCACCGCGGCGTCCGCGCCGGTGAGCGGCTTTGCGTCGTCGGCGAGGGGAGCGAGCTGATCGGATGCGCGCGCGCCCTGCGTCGCGCCGGCTACGACCTCGCCCGCGTGGTCGACGCCTCGGGCGCGTGGCCCCTGCCCTCGGGGTCGGCAGTCCCGGAGAGCGCGCCTGACCTGGCCATCCTGCGCGCGCGGGAGCTGCGGGCGCGCGGCAACCCGGTCAAAGAGCTGCGCGCCGGGGACGAAGCGATCGCCTGCGATGCAGTCGCCGTCGCGCTTCCGCCCGCGCCCTTGCACGAGTTGGCGTCCGAAGCGGGCGCGCAGGCGCGCTTCTCCGAGGAGCTGGGCGGATTTCCGGTCGGCACCGATGCGTCGGGGCGCACCAGCGTGCCGTGGTTGTTCGCGGCGGGCCGGGCAGCCGGGGCGGGCGGTGCGCGCGCAGCGGACTCGGGGACGCGAGCGGGCGTGGGCGCGGCAGACGCGGTGGGAGCGCGCCGGCCATGAACGACAAGGCGATCGTCTGCGCCTGCGAGGACGTCACCAAGCGCGAGCTGGAAGGCGCGATCGCGTCTTCCAGCTCGCGCTTGGTGACGTCCTCGCACGCGCAGACGATCGCCTTGTCGTTCATGGCCGGCGCGCTCCCACCGCGTCTGCCGCGCCCACGCCCGCTCGCGTCCCCGAGTCCGCTGCGCGCGCACCGCCCGCCCCGGCTGCCCGGCCCGCCGCGAACAACCACGGCACGCTGGTGCGCCCCGACGCATCGGTGCCGACCGGAAATCCGCCCAGCTCCTCGGAGAAGCGCGCCTGCGCGCCCGCTTCGGACGCCAACTCGTGCAAGGGCGCGGGCGGAAGCGCGACGGCGACTGCATCGCAGGCGATCGCTTCGTCCCCGGCGCGCAGCTCTTTGACCGGGTTGCCGCGCGCCCGCAGCTCCCGCGCGCGCAGGATGGCCAGGTCAGGCGCGCTCTCCGGGACTGCCGACCCCGAGGGCAGGGGCCACGCGCCCGAGGCGTCGACCACGCGGGCGAGGTCGTAGCCGGCGCGACGCAGGGCGCGCGCGCATCCGATCAGCTCGCTCCCCTCGCCGACGACGCAAAGCCGCTGCGCCTCGGGGCGCAACGGCGGGGGCGTGCGCGCGCAGTGGACGACGGCGTCGCACATCGAGCTGGCGAAGGAATCGATCGACTTCATGGCCCGGTTCGCCCAGGAGCTGGGCATCAACGTCTGGCTCCGGCGCGGCGGATACCTCTTTCTCGCCGGAGACGAGCACACCCTGCGCCTGCTCGAGAACGGCGCGCGGCTGCACCGTGCGCACGGCCTCGCCACCCGCATCATCGGGGCGGGTGAAGCGTCCGAGCTGGTCCCGGAGCTGGACACGGGCAAGTTCGTGGGCGGTTCCTGGAACCCGGACGACGGAGTCGTGTTCCCCTGGCCCTTCCTGTGGGGATACGCGGACGGAGCGCGCAAGCGCGGCGCGCGCGTGGAGACGTTCACGCGCGTGACGGGCCTGGACGTGGAGGCCGGCGCCGTGCGCGCCGTGCGCACCGACCGCGGAACCGTGCGCGCGGATCGCGTGGTGATCGCCAGCGGCGCCTGGAGTCCCTCTGTCGCCGCCATGGCCGGCGTGGCGCTGCCGAACGTGCCCTACCGCCACGAGATCGTCTCCAGCGAACCCCTCAAGCCGTTCCTCGGTCCGCTCGTCACCATGATGGGCACCGGCCTGTACTTCTCCCAGTCGATGCGGGGAGAGATCGTCGGCGGCATGGGAGATCCGGCCGAGCCGCCGGGGCTCAACCAGACCTCGTCGCTCCGGTTCCTGGCGCGGTACGCGCGCGCGCTGACCGACCTGGTCCCGCGCCTCGGCCAGGTGAAGCTCCTCCGCCAGTGGGCAGGCTGCTACGACGTGACGCCGGACCACTCGCCGATCCTGGGCGAGACACCGGGCGTTCGCGGGCTGTTGCAGATGAGCGGGTTCGTCGGCCACGGGTTCATGATGGCGCCCGCGGTGGCGCGCCGCATGGCCGGGTGGATGGGGGGCGCGCGCGACGAGCTGTTCGAACGATTCAACGTGTCGCGCTTCGCGGAGGGCCGCTTCGAGAAGGAGACCCTGATCATCGGCTGAGCGGACGCGAACTTGCCGAACGCTCCGCGCCGCGCGCAGTATGCGCCGCGGGAGGGCACAATGTTCCGTCGATTCCTGCGGACCGACGACGATGTTTCCGGTTTGGTAATGCGTCTCACCCTGGCCCTGGTGTTCTTTCCCCATGGCGCACAGAAAGTGCTCGGATGGTGGGGCGGACCTGGCGCCTCCGCGACCATCCAGGGCATGGGGAAGATGGGCATGCCGCCCGCGCTCACCGTGCTCATCATGGCGGCGGAACTTGGCGGCTCCCTGCTGCTGATCCTCGGGCTCCTCACCCGGCTGGCGGCCTTCGGCATCGGCTGCGTGATGGCGGGGGCGATATTCCTCGTCCACTCCAAGGTCGGTTTCTTCATGAATTGGGCGGGTACCCAGAAGGGCGAAGGTTTCGAGTACCATCTGCTCGCCCTCGGCCTGGCCATCGCCCTGTTGATCAAAGGCGGCGGCGCGCTCTCCGTCGATCGCGCGCTGACCCGGGAAGATCGCGCCACGGTCGCGATGCCAGCGCCCAGGATGTGAGCCGCGCCGGCTGCTAGACTGGCCGGCATGGTGACGAACGAGAAGCTCGGCTTCATCGGCGTGGGCAACATGGGAGAGGCTCTGGTGAAGGGCCTCATCGCCTCCAAGGCGGCGGTCCCCGCCCAGATCCGGGTGAGCGCCCGCCGCCGCGAGCGTGTCGAGGAGCTGGAGAAGCTCTACCGGGTGCGCGGCGGCTCCAACGCCGAGGTCGCCCGCGACAGCGACGTGGTGGTGCTGGCGGTGAAGCCGCAGATCCTGGACCAGGTCCTGCGCGACATCGCCGGCGACGTGTCGCGCGACAAGCTGATCGTCAGCGTCGCCGCCGGCGTTCCCATCGCGGCGATCGAGCGGCGCCTGCGCCCGCCCGTGCGCGTCGTCCGGGCTATGCCCAATACGCCGGCCACGGTCGGCGCCGCGGCCACAGCGATGGCGCTCGGCGAGCACGCCACCGAGGCGGACCTGGCCACCGCCAAGACCATCTTCGACTCGGTCGGGCTCACCGTGGTGCTGGAGGAGTCGCAGCTCGACGCCGTCACCGGACTGTCCGGCAGCGGCCCCGCGTACCTGTTCCTCATCATCGAGGCGCTCGCCGACGCCGGCGTGAAGGTGGGGCTCTCCCGCCGCGCGTCCATGCAGCTCGCCGCGCAGACGGTGCTGGGCAGCGCCAAGCTGCTCATCGAGAGCGGCCAGCACCCGGGCATGCTCAAGGACGGCGTGACCAGCCCGGGCGGTACCGCCATCGCCGGGTTGCACACACTGGAGGCCGGTGGCCTGCGCAACGTGCTGATGAACGCCGTCGAGGCCGCCACCCGCCGCTCGCGCGAGCTGGGCGAGGAATTCCTGAGGAAGCTGTGATGACGAACGAAGCCAAGGACCTGAAGGCGATCGAGCGCCTCCGCGAGGCCGACGTGGCGGCGAGCAAGGCGTACGACGCGGAGGGCCTCGCGGCGCTGTTCACCGACGACGCCGTGGCGCTGGGCCCGGGGCAGCCACCGGTGCGCGGCATCGCGGCGATCCGCGCCGGCCTGCGGCGGATGGTGGCCTCGCTGGACATCGAGGTGCTCGACTACAAGGAGACCTTCGAGGAGACGCTGCTCTTCGGCGACACGGCCGTCGAGTGGGGCCGCATCGAGGGTACGGAGCGGCCGCGCGGCGGGGTCGAGGTCTCGACCTCGCGGGTGCACGTGATGCGCGTCCTGCGGCGGTTGCCCGACGGCAGCTGGCGAATCCACCGCACCATCTACGCGCCGGCAGCGGCGCAGGAGGACCGATGACCTCGAGCCTCGGCGCGCTGCTCGCGGACGTGCGCCTTTCGCCCGAAGGAGCGGACGAGGAGCGCATTGTGGCCGCCGAGCAGGAGATGGACTGCAAGCTCCCCGCCGACGTGAAGGAGCTGCTGCGCGAGCACGACGGCGGCGAGGGGACGCTCGGCGCCCGCAAGCGGCCCATCCAGCTCTGGCCGCTCGAGCGCATCCGCGCCGAATGCGAGGCGCAGGAGGTGACGCGGGCAGTGCCCGGCCTGGTCCTGTTCGCTTCCGACGGAGGCTCGGAGGGCCATGGCTGGCTGCCGCGGCTCAAGAAAGGCAAGTACGGCCGCATCTCGCTGCTCGCGGCTGGCGCGCACGAATTCGAGCCGCTGGGCGACTCGCTGGAGGAGCTGCTACAGGCGCTGGCGGAGGATCGCTGATCACGGCCAGAGGTGGCGCACCTCCTCCAGGCAGCACGCGCTTCACGTCCTCGATCTCGCCACGTTCCTCGATCCGCGTTCAGGGAGCCAGCGCCGCGACGAGCCTTTCCGGCCGGGCGTGGTCGCCCTGGCGC
>VBKO01000031.1 GCA_005888115.1 Deltaproteobacteria bacterium | reverse complement strand
GCGCTGCCGCATGGAACCGCTGGACCGACGCCCGGTCCTTGGCCTGGAAGGCGAGGTGGAGCGCCGCGCCCGTCCGTCCGACGCCGAGCCAGAGCTGGGGCGCGCCCGGCCTGCCGAACCCGGCAGATCGCGCCTGATCGTCGTGCGACTCGAGGCCGTACCCGAGCGGCTCGAGGGCCGCGCGATAGAAGCTGACGCTCCTGGCGAAATCCGAGACCGGCAATCCGACGTGATCGAACATGTTTCCTCCGGGGTCCTGGCTCACGGTTATCGCGCCGGACCACGCCCGTCTTGGCGAAAGTTGCGGTGCCTTTGCCGGAGCAGGTTGCGGCGCGGCGGCTACCCGAGCAGGATTCCGGACATGACGGTGGCCGTGCGGCGGACGAGCTGCGCTCCGGGCATCTGGCTGACGGACGTCCTCTGCAACGCCGGGCCCGACGACGCGACGTTCGAGGAGTGGCACGCCACCGCATGCGTCGCCTTCGTGACGCAGGGCGGGTTCGGGTACCGGTGCAGCGCCGGGTCCGCCGCGCTGGGACCTGGCGCCGTACTGCTGGGGAACGCGCGAAGCGCATACACCTGCACCCACGCCGCTCCTGGCGGCGACCGTTGCCTGTCGTTCAGCTACTCCCTGGAGGTCGTGGAAGACGCCGCCGCCTGCGCCGGGGGGCCGGCGCGATTCCGGCGGGGGGCGCTCCCCGCCGCGCCCGCGTTCGCCGCGCTGCCAGCGTTGGCCTCTTCGGCGGCCGAGGGAAAAGGGCCTTCGCTGGAGGAGGTCGCCCTCGACGCGCTGGGCGCGGCGCTCCGCGTCGACACCGGGGACGAGCCGAGGCCTTTGCGGGCGCGCGACGAACGGCGGGCGATCGAGGCGATGCGCTCGATCGACTCGGGCGCTTCAGGGCCCCTCAGCCTGGGAGAAATGGCGCGCCGGGCGGGGCTCAGCCCTTACCACTTCCTCCGCGCATTCCGCGGCGCAGCGGGCACCACGCCACACCAGTACTTGCTGGCCTCGCGCCTCCGCCGGGCGGCGCGGTTGCTTCTCACCAGCGTGCTCCCCGTCACCGACGTCGCGATGGAAGCCGGATTTGGCGATCTGTCGAACTTCATCCGCACCTTCCGTCGCGCGGCCGGCTGCTCGCCGCGCGCGTTCCGGCTGCGCGGCACCCAGGGGCGCGCGCCTGCCCGCCGGCTGGGCTGAGGCCGCTTTCGCCTGCCTCGCAAAGCGTGCACATGCTAAGACCCAGGGCGCGGCCGCTGCGCCGCGGGAGCAGGTACGCGCGACGATCTGTACGGCAACACGGCGGGCCTCAAGGCGAGCCAGGCCCGTCGACTCCTCGCGACCTACCGCCGCCGCGTGCAGCCGCGCGAGCTGTGCTCGCCGGAGCTGGCCCGTCACCTGAGCGAGGCGTCGCGGGAGATCGGCCGCCAGATCGGCGTGCTGCTCAACCGCCGCGGCGAGGTCGAGTACGTCATCGTGGGCGACGCCCGCCAGATCGAGCTGCCCGACGTGGGCCGCGCGCGCGCTGGGCAATTGCGCTTGCGCGGCCTGCGGCTCGTGCACACCCACCTCAAGGACGAGCCCCTCACGCGCGACGACCTGACCGACCTGATCCTGCTGCGGCTCGACGCAGTGGCGGCGCTGGTGGCCCGCGACGACGGCCTGCCGGGAAAGGTCTACCTGGCTACGCTGCTCCCGTTCAATCCAGGAGGAGACCTCTACCGGCAGGAGCAGGCCCCGTCCGTGCCGGAGCTTCAGTTCGACGCGCTCGCGTCCGTCACCGCGCTGGAGCAGGAGATGGCGCGCGCCGCGCCCGGGCGCGCGGTGGGGAGCGAGGGGCGGGCGCTGCTGGTCGGGGCATTCACCGGCTCGCGCCAGGCGGCCGAGGACTCCATGACCGAGCTGCGAGAGCTGTCGCGAACCGCCGGCGTGGAGGTGCTCGACCTCATGCTGCAGGGCCGCAAGGAGATCGATCCGCGCACCGTCGTCGGCGAGGGCAAGCTGCAGGAGATCCTGGTGAGGTCGATGGCGTTGGGCGCCGATCTCCTCGTCTTCGACCGCGACCTCTCCCCTTCGCAGGCGCGCCACATCGGCGAGGCGACCTCTCTGCGCATCATCGACCGTACCCAGCTCATCCTCGACATCTTCGCCCAGCGCGCGAGGAGCGCGGACGGCAAGCTGCAGGTCGAGCTGGCGCAGCTCAAGTATCTGTTGCCGCGCCTGGTCGGCCGCGACGACTCGTTCTCCCGCCTGGCGGGCGGAATTGGCGGGCGCGGACCCGGTGAGACCAAGCTGGAGGTCGATCGCCGCCGCGTGCGCGAGCGCATCTCGCACCTCGAGGACCGCATCGATCGCCTCAGCGCCGACCGCGCCACCCGGCGCCGGCAGCGCAACCGGGCCGGCGTGCCGGTGATCTCCATCGTGGGCTACACCAACGCCGGCAAGAGCACCCTCTTGAACGCGCTCACCGACTCGCAGGTGATGGCCGAGGACATCCTCTTCGCCACCCTCGATCCGACCAGCCGCAGGCTCCGCTTTCCGCGGCGGAAGGCGGCTTTGCCGACCGACGGGCCGGAGGCCGTAGGCCGGAGGCCTCCGGAGACCGGAGAGGTCGTGATCACCGATACGGTGGGATTCATCCGCGACCTGCCGCGGGACCTTCTGGCCGCATTCCGGGCCACGCTCGAGGAGCTCGAGGAAGCGGATCTGCTGTTGCACGTCGTCGACGCCTCGGACCCGCGGCATGCCCAGCAAGCGCGAGCGGTGGAGGCGGTCCTCTCGAGCCTCGATCTCGAAGGCACGCCCCGCCTGCTCGTCTTCAACAAGATGGATCGGGACCCCGACGCGGTGCGAGCGCTCGCACACCGCGAGGGTGGAGTCGCCGTCTCGGCCGCCAAGCGCCAGGGGTTTTCGGAGCTTCTCGCCCGCTGCGAGGAGGTCCTCTGGCGCCGCGGCCGCGTGCAGGCGCCGGGCGCGGAGCCCGAGTTCCTCCGCCCGCGCGGCGGCTGAGTGTGGGGCTGCTCCTGCTCGGCCCCGGCGTCCTGCTGCATGCGCTCCTCGCGCCGCGGCGCCGGGCGGTCGAGTTGCCACTGCTCGCGGCGGCCGTCTGGGTCATCGCGCTCTGGTGGATCCGGCTGCTGCCGTTCGGCTGGAGATGGCCGGTGCTGGTCCTGGGAGCCGGCTCGCTCTGCGCCGGCGTGATCCTGTGGCGGCGATGGCCTGACCCGGGAAGCGCGCTCGTGTGGGCAGTGGCCGCCGTCGTGACGGTGGTGCTGGCGCACTCCGCGCTGGTCGCGCCAGGGGTCGACGCCGCGGCCCACACGGCGATCGCGCGCATCGTCGCCGAGTCGCAAGGCCACCCGCAGGGGTTCCGTCCGCTGTGGCCCATCGACGAGCTGCGCGGCTATCCTCTCGGCCAGCCGACCTTGACCGCGCTGCTCGCCTGGCTCGCGGGTCGGGATTGGCGCGAGGCGGGACTGTGGGGGCACGCCCTCGCGTACGGCCTGGTGGTGGTGGCGTTCGCTGCCGCGGTGTGGAGATGGCGCGGAACCGCGCTGGGCCTCGCGATCGGAGTCGCCGCGGTGCTCGTCGCTCGGGCGCCGCTCCAGTTCTGGACCTGGGGCGGAGCACCCAACACGCTCGGCATCGCCTTCGGCGTGGCCGGGTTCGCCGCCGGACTGGATGCGTTCCGCCGCTACGACGTGCGCAGCGCGGCTGCATGCGCCCTCTACGCGGCGGCCGGTCTGCTCACGCACGCGGTGACGGTCGCGGCGTTTGCCTATTGCGCCGCGGTGCTTCTCGCAGCGGCGCTGCTGCGCGATCGCGGGCTGCTCCGCGGCTCCGGACTCCTCCTCGCCGCCGCCGCGTTCGCCGCGCTGCTCTGCGCACCCTACCTGGCGACGGTGAAGCCGATCGATCCGCGCGGCGCGGCGTGGATCCGGGCCTGGCTGCGCGAATCGGCCATGCTCCGCGTCCTCCCACGCATGCTGCACGACGTGCCGCTCATCGCCGGCGCCGCCGCGCTGGTCGCGGTCCTTTCGCGCGCGCCCGGCCGGGCCGTGCTGCCGGTCTCCCTCGCCCTCCTCCTGGTCCTGCTCGTCTTGCAGGGCCGCGTCGCCGCGCTCCCGGGCAGCGCGCTGTTGTACCCCGACCGGATCGCCGTTCTCTTGCTGTATCCCATCGCGCTCCTCTCGCACGATGCGCTGGAGTCGCGGCCGCGAGCCGCGGCCGCCGTCGCCGTCCTGCTGCTCGTCCATGCCGGGATCCTCCAGCGCCAGCTCCTGCGGGATGGCACCGCGCACGCGCTGGCCACCGAAGCCGACCTGCGCGTGCTGGCAGCGGCGCGGCTGCCGGAAGGTTGCTGGGTGATGAACAATTACGGCGACGCGGGGCAGTGGATTCCCGCGCTGCTCGGGCGTCCAGTCACCTCCCCGCACATCCACGTCGCTTTCTTCGGGCTGGAGCAGCGCGTGCATCCCTGCGCCGCGTTCCGCGGGGAGAAGCGCCCATACCACGTCGACACGGTGACGTGCCCCGGCCCGGGATGCGAGCTCGCCCTCCGCGAGGGAGGAGCGGAGCTGTTCCACATCGTCGATCCAGCGCTCTCGGTGGAGCTGGCGGCGCAGCGCTGAACCGCGGGCCACGATCAGGGCGGTGGCTGGCGCGCGCTGGCCATCCGGCGGATCAGCTCCACACGGAGGCGACCGACCGCGTCGCGGGTGGCCTCGTCCAGCTTCTCCCGATGAGCGACGCAGGGCACCGAGCTCGCGTGCCCGGTGACCGTTCCGTGCCAGACGAGATTCCCATCCCGCTCGAGCGTCGCGTCCAGCGCCAGGCTGGTGTCGTCCCAGCCGGCGTTCATTCCGCCGCTGCGCTCCTCGAACGCCAGCCCAGCGGGCGCGCTCCCGAATTGCGGCGGACCGCGCTGCGCGCCGACGTATTCGTCGCCCGTGCCCGCGAAGGTGACCGACAAGCTGAGCACCCAGGGGGCCTGCTGGGCGAAGGAGACCCCGGTCTCGCCGAGGGAGGCCACCACCGCACGCCCTACCGCCTGCGGCAGCTGGGGGGCGAACTGCCCGCAGCCGATGTTGTCCGATCGGCGCGCATCCTGCGGCGTGGGCAGCGAGAGCGTCACGCCCTTGAGCGCGGTGGGAGACACCGGCGTCGGCTGGGGCGCGGAGACGCACGCGGTGCAAAGAAGCGCGAAGAAGAATGCCCGCATCGCCGCCAGTCTAACCGCGAAGCGGTACGACCGGCCCGGGACTTCCGGACCGCCGCTACGCGAAAGCTGACCGTGATCTCTTGGGGGGTCGAGGGGGGAGCGAGCTCCCCCTTGTGGAGGCGCCGAAGGCGCCGGATCGAAGAGCTGCGCGAGGATCGAAAAGCCGTCAGCTCAAGCAGAAGCTCGCGTTCAAATGTCGAAGTAGAGCGCGAACTCCGTCGGGGTGGGCCGCAGCCGCACCGGGTTCAGCTCCTTCTCGATCTTGTGCTCGATCCAGGTCTCGATCACGTCCTCGGTGAAGACGTCGCCCTTGAGCAGGAACTCGTGGTCCTTCTTCAGCTCGCCCAGGGCCTCCTCGAGGGAGCCCGGCATCTTCGGAACGTCCTTCAGTTCCTCGGGGGAAAGTCCGTAGATGTCCTTGTCCAGCGGGTCGCCCGGGTCGATGCGGTTCTCGATGCCGTCCAGCCCCGCCATCAGCATCGCGGCGAAAGCCAGGTACGGGTTGCAACTCGGGTCCGGCGGCCGGTACTCGAGGCGCTTCGCCTTGGGGGACGGGGAGTACATCGGGATGCGGATCGCCGCCGAGCGGTTGCGCGAGGAATACGCCAGGTTCACCGGCGCCTCGAACCCCGGCACCAGCCGCTTGTACGAGTTCGTCGTCGGGTTGCAGATCGCCGCCAGCGCGCGCGAGTGCTTGAGCAGCCCGCCGATGTAGTGCATCGCCATCTCGCTCATGCCAGCGTATCCGTCACCCGCGAAGAGTGGCTTCGCGCCCTTCCAGATGCTCTGGTGCGTGTGCATGCCGCTGCCGTTGTCGCCGTAGAGCGGCTTGGGCATGAACGTCGCCGTTTTGCCGTTCCGCAGCGCGACGTTCTTGACGATGTACTTGAACCACATGAGCTTGTCGGCGGTCTTCACCAGGCTGTCGAAGCGGATGTCGATCTCCGCCTGGCCGGCGGTGGCCACCTCGTGGTGCTGCCGCTCGACCTGGATGCCGACCTGCTCCATCACGCGGCACATCTCGGTGCGCACGTCCTGCAGCGAGTCGATCGGGGCGACCGGGAAGTAGCCCTCCTTGTAGCGAGGTTTGTAGCCCAGGTTGGGCCGTGTGCCGTGCTGCTTGCCGTCGTAGACGTGCTCGACGGCGCTGCCCGTCTCCCACTGCCCTTCGCGGGACTCGATCTTGTAGTGCCCGTGGTTGGGGCCGGTGTCGTAGGAGATGCCGTCGAAGATGAAGAACTCTGCCTCGGGCCCGTAGTACGCGGTGTCGCCGATGCCGGTCGACTTGAGGTGCTTCTCCGCCTTCTGCGCGATGTAGCGCGGATCGCGCGAGTAGGGCTCCTTGGTGATCGGATCGACGATGTTGCAGATGAGCGACAGCGTCGCGTCCTTCATGAACGGGTCCATCACGGCGCTGTCCGGATCGGGCACCACCAGCATGTCGCTGGCGTGGATCGGCGCCCAGCCGCGGATCGAGGATCCGTCGAAGCCGAGGCCTTCCTCGAATACCGCTTCGGTCAGCTCGGCGATCGGGATGGTGAAGTGCTGCCAGAGGCCGACGAAGTCCATGAACTTCAGGTCGACCATCACCGCTTTCTTGTCGTGCGCCAGCCCGACGACGTCCTTGCCCTTCGGCATCTTCAACTCCTCCCCTTTTCTCTGCGGGCCCGCGAAAGAACGGCGGGCGCGCCGTTGACGTTTCTTAGAGCGCCGGCTCGCCTCGCTCACCGGTGCGGATGCGGACCACCTCGTCCACGGTGGTCACGAAGATCTTGCCGTCCCCGATGCGCCCCGTCTTGGCGGAGCGCTCGATCGCCTCCAGAGCTTTTGGCACCATCTCGTCGGTCAGCACCACCTCGACCTTCACCTTTGGCAGGAAGTCGACGACGTACTCGGCGCCCCGGTACAGCTCGGTGTGCCCTTTTTGACGTCCGAACCCCTTCACCTCGGTGACCGTCAGCCCGAGGACGCCCACGTCGGCCAGCGCCTCCTTCACCTCGTCGAGCTTGAAGGGCTTGATGATGGCTTCGATCTTCTTCATGCGCGTTGGCTCCGGAAGGCGGGGACTGTACTTGCACCTCGCCCCCGCCGCAACGGAGGACTGGCGGGCGACGAACCGGCCCCGCCGGTGACCTTCCGTGCCCTTCCGACTCTGAACGGGGTCGTGACCGCAACCATCCTCAAGGAGGTTCCCGTGAGAGGCCCGCTGGTCCTTGCCGCTGTTCTCGCTGCATCGCCGGCCTTCGCCCAGGAGGCGAAGGAGGTGAAGGAAGCGCCGCAGAAGGCGAAGTCCGAAAAGCCCACCGACCCGCAGATCGCCGACATCGCCCTGACCGCGCACAACATCGATATCGCGCGCGGCAAGCTCGCGCTCTCGAAGACGAAGAACAGCGAAGTGAAGCAGTTCGCGCAGCAGATGGTCGACGACCACAGCGCAGGCGTGAAGGAGGCCGTCGCGCTCGCCACCCGCCTGGGCGTCAAGCCGGAGAAGAACGCCACCTCGAAGAGCTTGCAGGACGGCGCCCGCAAGGCGACGGCGCGTCTGAAGAAGGAATCGGGCGCGAAGTTCGACCGCGACTACATCGACACGGAGGTGCAGTACCACCAGGCGGTGATCGACGCGGTGAAGACCGCGCTGATCCCGAACGCCCAGAACAAGGACTTGAAGCAGCTCCTCACCGACGCGGTGCCGACCCTGGAGGGACACCTGCAGCACGCGAAGAACGTGCAGGCGCAGCTCGGGGCCAAGGCCGCGAAGTAGGGCGCTTCCGCACCGGCGCGGAGGCGCATCCACGCCTCCGCACCCGGGCGCACGCAGGCGAACTTGCCGCACACCGGGCCGCACCGTGCAGAGTTCCAGGTATGGCCCTCCTCCCCGCCCGCCCTCTGCAACTCGATCCGCGCGCGCTCGCGCAGCGCCGCCTCCGCAATTTCGGGGTCACCGCCGTGCTCGTCGCCATGGGCGCCGCGTTCTGCGCCGGCTCCGTCGTCTCCACCCGCCAGGTGGTCGAGGAGCGCGTGCTCTGGTCGCGCGGCATGCAAGGCAAGCTCGTGCACCTGTCCGGCAAGGTGGAGGAGACGCAGAAGCTCGGCCTCACCTTCTTCTACGACTACGACCTGGACGTGAAGTGGCTCGATGCGCAGGGCCACCAGCATTCGGGGAAGACGAGCTTCGGCCGCACCTTCCGCGGAGTCGGCAAGCGCGAGCCGCCGCGCCTGCGGTACGATCCCGCGGCCCCCGATCGGTTCGTCCTCTCCTGGGCCGCGCAGGGTGGGCTTCCCCGCGCCGGAATCGCCGTCCTCTGCGGCATGCTGGGAGCACTGATGCTCCTGTGCGCCCGCACCCTGGCGAAGCTCGAGCGGCGACGCCTGGAGCTGCTCCGGATGTGCGCGGAGGACGGCGAGGAGGTGGTCGGCGAGGTGGAGAAGGCGTGGAGCCACAAGGGCGTCCACTACCTCCGCTACCGGTTCCCCGACGACGTTCGCGCGCGCAAGTACCAGGGGGATGCGCCGTTCGTCTTCGCCCGGGAAGGCGCCCTGCACGTCCTGGCGCTGCGCTCGCCGCGCGCCCCGGATGCCCCCTTCCTGGTCGAGGCCGACCTGCGCTCCTTCGACCTGTCCGTGGAGGTGCGCGCGCGTGTGCTCTCCGCCGCCGGCGCCGCCGGGTAGGCGCGCGCCTCCCTGGCTTCCACATCGGGCTCCGGTGTAGTCGCCGGAAGCCGGCAAATCGCCCGCCCAGTTCGTGCTGGTACAGTGAGCGCGTGGGTTACGCCGACGAGCGCCCGGCGCTGCTTGCGCGCCTGCGCCAGCACGCGCAGGGACGCGCGCTGCAGGACGCGCTCCGCCTCGACGGCCGCGCTCTGCGCTTCCACCTCGGCACGTCGCTGGCCGACCTCCGCGTCCCGGTCGCCATCGGTCCCGATCTGCGCCGCGCCTTCACGGCAGCGGTCCGCGACCTGTACTTCCTGCTCTGCACCCGGCACCGCGCCGTGCTCAGGGAGGACGAGTTCGATCAACTGCTCCTGCAGGACGGATTCGACTCCAAGGCGCTACGGCCGGTGTCGTTTTCGCCGCCAGCGAACGTCACCCGCGAGAACGTGCGGCGGGCGTTCACCG
Source organism: Deltaproteobacteria bacterium (assembly GCA_005888115.1). Taxonomy (GTDB): domain Bacteria; phylum Myxococcota; class Myxococcia; order Myxococcales; family 40CM-4-68-19; genus VBKO01. The sequence goes on along the minus strand of VBKO01000031.1, from coordinate 6,150 downwards.
AGGCGCCCGAGCTGCACCCGGCGCTCGACGCGGGCCTTCTCGCCTCGTGGATCGCCTCCGCGCGTCCGGGTCGCCTCTGGGTAGGCGCGCTGAACGCGCTGCTCCGGCGGGCGATGGCCGAGGCGGCGGCGAGCGATCGCCGCGAGCCGACCACATATCTCACGTTGCTCTCGCTACGCGCCCTCGCGGACGAAGCCCACGGCATCCTGCGCAAGGTGCCGCTGGGCCAGGCGATGCACCGCGTGTTCCACGCGGCGGTGGCCACGGGGCTGCTCGTCGCGGCGCGCCTCGCCGCCCGCGAAGCGGGCGCGTTCGACGCCCCGGGTGGGCCATTGTCCGAGGCGGCCACGCAGGCGCTGAGCTGGATGGGCGGGCTGCGGCACTTCACCGGAAGCTCGAGCCACGCGTACGGCATCGCGTTCGCGGACCCGGTCTTGCGCCTCGACCTGTACGCGCAGAAGGTGATGCAGGGCGCGTCCGCCGAGCAGCTCGCGCGCGACGTCAACGACGAGATGGCCGACGCGGAGGGCGCATCGAGCCCCGCCGAACGCGCTTTCGCGCTGGCGGCCGTCCGCGCCGATCTGCTGCACCTCTTGCGGCTGTCGGAGACGGCGCGGACGCCGGCGCTTGGACTCGACGGCCTGGCGCCGGCGCAGCTGTTCGGCTCGCCGGGCGCGCTGGAGCGGGTGCTCGGCACGCCGGAGCGGCGCAAGGAGATGCAGGCGCGCGCCAAGGCGGCGGCCAAGGCGGCGAGTAACGACGAGGCCCGAGCCGCGCTCCAGTCGCTCGCGCGAGTCAGCAAGGAGTGGCGCGAGGAAGGGCCGTCCGTGTTCGCCGCGGCCGACGTGCGGGACGGCACCGCGCGGGCGATCAGCGCGCTCGCGGTCGACGCGACGCTTGAGAAGCTGCTCGATCAAGCGGAGCTGTCGCTCCTGCACCGCTCGGGGCAGGAGAGCGCGGACGGAATCGACGCCGAGTACGAGCGCGGGCGGCTCTATCGCGTCGGCGCCGAGGAGCGCCCGCTCCTGCGCGCCAGGGCCACCTCGCTGCAGATGGGCCACCTCTTCTGCGACGTGAAGGACTTCACGCGCCGCACCGCGTTCCTCAAGGAGGCGGTGGTCGCGGACTTTCTCTCCCGCGAGTTCTACACGCCGATCCTCACGGCGGCGACGCGCCATCACCACGGGGCGGATCACCTCCACGACAAGGGCGGCATCTACCTGAACAACCTGCTCGGGGACGCGGTCAGCTTCTCCGGCGACGTGACTGCGCTGGTGGCGCTGGCGCACGACATCCGCCGGGCGTTGAACAGCTACGCAAGGCGGCTCGACAGCGAGAGCAGCTCGGAGGTGGTGGCGAAGAGCATCGCATCGATCGAGCAGCGGACCTCCGCGCGACGGTCCGAGCTGCAGAAGCAGATCGCGGAGACTCAGGCCGCCCTGCACAAGGGCCTTCCGCACGAGAGCGGCGAGGAGCCCCGGGTGCGCCTCTCCAGGCTCCACCTGGAGCTCTCCCGCCTCGAGGAGGAGCGCGAGTCCGAGATCGCGCTCGCCGCCGGAGAGAAGCTGGAGGCGGGCATCTTCATCTCCTACGGCGCGGCGCCCGAGGTGGCGACCTTCGAGGACCACGTGTTCGGCTCCATCAAGGTGGCCATCGCGGAGAAGATCAACGAGAGCGCGCGCGGAACGGCGCGCAACGGCGGCGTGCGCGCGCGCGTCGACAGCCTGGTGAAGCAGGCGCGCGCCTCGCAAGGGCGCGCCGAGCTGTGCTGTCCGTTCGCGGTCTGCGTCTCACAGCCTCTCTCGATCCCTGTCCCCGCCGAGGCCGAGCTCGCCGTGCGCGGGTGCCTGCAGGACGGCGACCTGGAGCGGGCCGAGCTGATGCTGCAGGAGTCCGTGCGGCAATTCGTCGCCCGGCTGGCGCAGGACCCGGGATTGCCCGGCGGTGGCGACATCTACAACGGCGGCGCCGCGCTCTCGGAGGAGGCGCTGCGCGCGTACGTCGACGCGCGCGGAGGCGAGCTGACCTTCCTGCGGCGGCGCCTGCCGGTGACCTCGCTCCACCCGTCGATCACCGAGCGGTTCGTCTTTCCCATGCAGGCCCTGCAACTGGTCGCCGCGGTCTCGCCCGATTCGCAGGGCCTGCACGAGCTCTACGTCCACGTGGGACGCGCGCTGTTCAAGGGCTTGGAGAAGACGGGCGGCCTGGGCGTCTACGAGATGGTGCCGCCCAATTCCGCCCTCTTCGCCCTCCTCGCCCAGCACCACCTTCCCGGCTGGCTGGTCGAGCACGAACGGGGCGAGGGCGAGGAGCAGCCGCGCTCCGAGGCGGCCGGCGCATGACGGAGGAGAAGCAGGTCGAGAAGTTCCCGCCGCCGGAGCCGGAGCGGCCCGAGCCCAGCTTCAAGCAGTACCTGATCGGGTGGGGCGCCATCTTCCTCGCCCTGGTCGCCCTCGGCGTCCTGCTCGGCGTCTTGATGCGCATCCTGCGCTGACCGCCGGCGCTACGCCGACGCTAGAAACCCAACGCTCAACTGAAGTGACCGCGATCTCTTGGGGGGTCGAGGGGGGAGCGAGCTCCCCCCTCGTGGAGGCGCCGAAGGCGCCGGATCGCAGAGGGTGACGTGTACGGCAGAGCGGTCGACGCGTCAGTCCAGTTGGAACGTTTGAAACACGCCCTTTTCGTCGAGCATCGTGCCCCAGACCTTGTGCGAGGCCTGGTGCTCGCTCATGCCGAAGCTGAGCGACGCGCCGGTGCCCAGGTCGAGACCGCGGATGCTCTCCAGCGCGTCGATGACCTTCTCGGTCTCCAGCACCGTCGCCCGCTTGAGGCCCTCCACCAGGAGCGTGCCGGCCAGGTAACCTTCCAGCGAGACGAAGTCCGGCTTCTCGCTCGGAGCGTACTTGCGCAGCGCCTCCTGGTACTTCAGCACGGCGGTGGCGCTCGAGTGCGGCAGCGGGACCACCTGCGTGACGATCGTCCCCTGCGCATACTTGGACCCCAGGGCCACCAGCTCTTCGCTCAGGGCGTTCGCGCCGACGAATGAGACGTTGGTAAAGATGATGTCCGACCCCTTGTCTCTCATCTTCTCGATGAGCTTCGCCTCCGCCTTGTACGTGGGCACGCAAACCACCGCGCGCAGGTTCGGGTGCTTGGACAGCTCCGCGACCGCCTCTGAGACGTCGGAGGTGTTGCGCTGGTACCCGACGCGCAGGATCTGCGATGGGTCGCGCCTGTACTTGCGCATGGCGCGCGCCACGCCCTCGAAACCCGCGTCGCCGTAGCTGTCCTGTTGCGCGAACACCGCGATGTCTTGCGGCTTGATGTGCTTCCCCTCGACGAGGTGCTGCACGATCGCGGCAGTCTCCTCGGCATAGCTCGCGCGGTAGTTGAAGACGTAGCGGTCGGGCGGGTCCTTGCGCAACAGGCTCGCGCCGGTGAAGGGGCCGAAGAAGAGCATTTTGTGCTCGACCGCATACGGCACCGCGACCGCGGCGGGCGGTGTACCCACGTTGCCGACGAACCCGAACACGTGCCTCTGCTCTGCCAACTCCTTCATCGCGCCGATGGTACGCGTGGGCTCGTACCCGTCGTCGAGGGCGATCAGGCGCAGCCTGCGCCCGTGGACGCCGCCCGTCTCGTTCGCCGCAGCAAAGGCGATCTCCAAGCCGGTCTTCATGCCGCGGCCCAGTTCCTTGGCAGGCCCGCTGAGCGCCGAGGCCATGCCGAACAGCAGGTCGCCCTCCGCCAGGGCCCCGGGCCGCGCGGACTGCACCACCGACGCGACTCTGACGCCTTCCCTCGCGCCGCCGATCCCGACCGCCGCCTCGCCCGACCAGTACGAGCGCAAGAGGATGAAGCCGGGACCGCCCAGGGCCAGCGCGGCGACCACGCCGAGGAGCAGCGCGCCCCTGTGGTTCTTGGCCGGCGCCACCATCGGCGGCTGCGGCGGCATCGGCACGCGCCCGGTGGGCGGGCGCATCGTTCCCGGAGTGGGGCGGGGCGGGGTGGGCTTGCGGTCCGAGGTCACGACTTCCTCCTTGTCCAGGCCGGCGAGGGCATCTTCCACGTCGCGGTTGGCCTCGTCCTCGCGCCAGGCTTCCTCGAGGAGCACCTTGGTCCACGGCTCGTGGATGGCGCGCGTGGGGGAGACCGCGTTCTTGTCGACCCGGAAGGTGCCGTCGCGCAGCCGCATGGCCGTGCGAATCGCATCGAGGCCGCGCTGGCTGCCCAGGCGGGCATCGACCACGTCCCCGTTCTGGATGAAGAAGGTGCCCTCGCCCCGGGAGCTGCGCACCACGAGCGCAACCGTTTCCCGGCGCTGGCAATAGAACTGCACCAGGTCGGTGAACGGCGTCTCGCTCAGGTCTCCGGTCAAGGCCACGGCAGCTTCTCCCCTGATCGAGCAGAGTAGCGTGCCTCATAGAAAAACCAAAAATTTCACTGCATTAGCTCACATCAGCGCAGGATGGAGGGCTGGGTGGGGCGCGCTGCACAGCTGCCCGGAATGCGCTTTCGCGCCGCGAGATTACGCTCGCAGCGCGTCGCATCACGTGCAAAATGTCAAGCGCGCGCGAGGCCGCCGCGAAGATCCGGTCGCCCGCCGGCGCGGAAGCGAGCGAGGGATCGGAGCCGACGTGACCCTCCGGATAGCGGCGGCGGAAGTCCTGCGCGCCCCAGGCGACCATCTGCTGCACCGCTTCGAACCGCTCCATCGGCGGGAGGTCGAGGACGGCGCGCGGATAGAAACGGCGGACCACGGACAGCTCGGCGGGGGTCGCGTGGTGTCCCTGCCGCGCGCCGAACAGCTCCAGCACGAGGGACTGCACCTCGGACAGCTCCCACCAGGAGACGAGCAAGCAACGCGAGTCGGGAAGCTCCGCGTGCGCCTGCGCGCACGCCGCCTGCAGCGCTCCGGCCGACCCGCGGTGCGCGTTGACGAGGAGGAAGCGGCGGAAGCCCTGCGCGTGCAGCGCCTGGAGGGCGTCGTGCACCAGCGCCAGCAGGGTCGACGGCCGCACCGCGATGGTCCCAGGGAACGCGGCGTGCACCGCGGAGATGCCGAACGGGATGGCCGGCGCGACCATCGCGCGCCGATCCTCGCCCAGTTCCTGCGCAAGCTCCTCCGCGACGATCAGGTCGCTGCCCAGAGGGCCCGAGGGTCCGTGCTGCTCGGTGGAGCCGACCGGCATCACCACGTCGTCGCGCCGGGCGAGGTACTCCTCGACGTCCTGCCAGATTGCCAGCTTGAGCAGCACGCCGTCAGTCTACCCGCCTACGGAGTGGGCATACCAGCCGCGGAACTGGGCAAACGGATCACCGCGGAGACGCGGAGGACGCGGAGATCAGACACCGGAGGAGAGTTGCTTGAGGATGGTCTCGACCAGCGTGAACCAGTCCTTGATCGGGGGCTTGGCGCCGACGTCGGTGGGCAGGTCGAGCAGCTTCGCTCCGCCTTTGGCCGCGACCAGGCGCGCGGTGTTCAGGTTGTAGAAGTCCTCGGCGAGCACCAGTTGGACGTGCTCGGCGCGCATCGCCTGGATGAGCCGGAAGAGATGATCGGGATCGGGCGGGATACCGGGCTTCGGCTCCAGGTACCCGATCTCCTGCAGCCCCAGCCACTGCGACAGATAGGTCCAGCTCTTGTGATAGGTGACGACCTTCACCCCGCGCATCTTCGCGGTCATCGGCTGCCACTTCTTCACCGCCGCGTCCACCCTGTCGTTGAACCCGGCCAGGTTCTTCTGGTACGCGGCCGCTCCCGAGGGATCGATCTGCGACAGCCGCTGAGCGATCTCGCGGGCGATGATCTTCGCGTTCGAGGGCGGCAGCCAGTAGTGCGGATTGCCCTGCGGGTGGATGTCTCCCATCGAGCGGTCCACCTTGGTGGTGGGTACGTCGAGGACGGGGATGGCGCGCGAGCAGTCCAGGTTCCCCAGCTCGCCCGGCTGGATCTTCGGGTTGCGCGAGCCGAGCACCAGCGGCGGCAGCCAGCCGATCTCCAGCTCGAGCCCGACGTGCAGCAGCAGGTCGGCCTTGTTGAGGATGAGCATCAAGCTCGGCTTGGGCTCGACGAAGTGCGGGTCCTGGTAACCTTTCCCGAGCGACTCGACCTCGACTCGGTCGCCGCCCACTTCCTTCGCCAGCGAG
>VBKO01000392.1 GCA_005888115.1 Deltaproteobacteria bacterium | reverse complement strand
ATGTTGTTGGAGCCTTCGTTGGCCACGGCAAGGTCCAGTTTCCCGTCGCGGTTGAAGTCCCCGCTCGTCACTGAGCGCGGCGAGGTACCGACGCTGTAGTTGACGGCTGCCCGGAAGGTGCCGTCGCTGTTGCCCAAGAGCACGCTCACGTTGTTGGATCCCAAGTTGGTCACCGCCAGGTCCAGCTTTCCGTCGCCGTTGAAGTCCGCGCTCGTCACCGAGACCGGGGCCCTACCGACGCCGTAACTGAGGGCGGCCTGGAAGGTGCCGTCGCCGTTGCCCAGCAGGATGCTCACGTTGTTGGAGCCTGAGCTGGCTACGGCCAGGTCCGGCTTCCCGTCGCCGTTGAAGTCCCCGCTCGTCACCGAGTGCGGAAAGAAACCGACGTCGTAATTGGCGGCTGCCCGGAAGGTGCCGTCGCCGTTGCCCAAGAGCACGCTCACGTTGTGGGAGCCCAAGTTGATCACCGCCAGATCGAGATTCCCGTCACCGTTGAAGTCCCCGGCCGTCACCGAGGTCGGGAAGCGACCCACGGAAGGTTCCGGAACCCCGGGCAAGAGGAGCGTGCCTGTGCAAGCGGGGTTGGGCCGCGGCGAGATCGCCAGCGTTGCCACGACGTGGGCGGCGGTGGGTAGCAGGGCGGTGGCGGCCACCGAACGGATGTGCCAGACCCCCTGGGCCGGATCGTCGATCGTCAAGTCCTCTTCGCCCGGTCCGGTCGAGGTCGTGTTGGGGGATCCTGGCCCGTGGTGCTCGCCGTTCGGGCCGATGGCGTAGATGTCGAGATCGGTGGGGAGCGTGCTCGACCACGTGTACTTGAAGGTCAGCCGGGCGGTCATCGTCTGGTAGAAGATCGCCGCCGGCAGCTCCACCCTCAGGTCGTAGTTGTCGCAGACGCCGGGCGGGCACGTGTCCGGGATCCCCAGGTCGACTACTGTCTCGGCTACGACCGGAGCGAAATCCCACGAGATCGAGCCATTCGTGATCATCCCGCTGGAGGGCGTCGCAGCCTCCGCACTGCTCCACGTGAACGCGAGCGAGGCCATCAAACCGCCGACCAGAACGCGCGTCGGCATTCTCATCACCGTCGACCGATTGGGCACTGGGGGGCACCCATGGCAAGAGCGAAGATTGGACTTTTCAAGGGTTTCACGACGCTGAAACGCGTCAACCCCGGAGGCGAAAATGTCGACCTACCGTGCGCGTGGCCTGCCCTGCGCCGCCGGTGCATGGCACGGCCGCCGGCTGTTCTGCTACGCAAGGAAGCGTCGAGTTGGGGCCAAAGGACGGATAAGCGCGGTTCCATCGCTTCCGTTCTCTTCCCTCATACCGTCCTCAGCTACCAGAACGCGCGGGGCGCTACACCCCGCCGCGCAGGGCGAAATCAAGGCATAGGCGCAGAGCTGTCCGGCCGCGGTCAGCGCAGCGTTTGCTGCAGCTCCGGTAAGTCGTCCTGCCAGGGGGCGTCTTCGCATGCCGCGGCAATCCGGGCGGGCGAAACGGGCGGCCCTGTGGTCGGCCCTAATGGTGGCGCGTGCCTGGCTTGCCGGTTCCCTTCGTGCTCACCGCGGCCGGGCGCGTCTTCACCGAGATGAGGACCTTCCCGGCGTTCTCGAGCTGCGCCTGGTACGGCTTGAGCGCCCAGCCCTGCCACTTCCTCGCCAGCGTCGCGCGCGCCTCCGGTTGCGCCTTCTGCCACGCGTCGCGGGCCTTCTCCGCGATCCCCGGGTTCGCCTCGAGGAAGAGCGCCCGCTCCTCGGTGGCCGTCTCGGCCCAGGGCTTCGAGCTCGCCAGGGATTCCATTCCCGGATAGTTCTTCACGAACCACTGCTTCTGCGACGCGCTCGCGCCAGCCCAGCGGGACTTGAGCTCGCCATAGAGAGGCGGATGCGCGACGAGGAACGCCACCTTCTCCTGCGGCGTTGCCTGCGTCCAGGCGTGGTGGAACGCCTTGCGCGCGAAATACGGGTGCTCCAGCGCGAGCAGCTTCCTCTGCTCGGGAGTGGCGTTCTCCCAAGCCTCCTTGATCTTCTGGACCATCCTCGGAGTGGCCTCCAGGAAGGCGGCGCGCTCCTCGGGAGTTGCAGCAGTCCACCGGTGCTTCATGGTGCGGGCGCCGAGGAGCGGGTGCCCGCGCAGGATCTTCTTGCGCTCGTCCGGCGTCGCCTTGTCCCAGCGCTCCTGGACGACCCTGCTGCTCTCCCCGAACGCCTCGAGGAACAGGGCTTTCTCGTCGGCTGACGCCTCTTGCCAGCTGCCTTGGAAGGGGACGCGAGGGACGACCTTGGCTGCGGGAGCCTTCTCTGGCTCCGCCTTCTCGGCTCGCGCGGGCTCCGCACCGGCTGGCGCCTGTTCGGCGGCCTGCGACGCGGGAGCGGCCTCTTCCGGAGTGCTCGCGGTGGACGCGGCGCTGGGCTCGGCCGGTGTCGCCTCGTCCGCGGTCGCGGCCGACGCTTCCGTCGCCGGCGTTGCGGCCTGCGGAGCGACCTGCTCCTCGACCGCGCGAGCGGGTTCCACCTTTTCCTCCGCCACCGCGGCGCCCGCCACGCAGAGACTCCAGAGGACTGCAGTCCACAGCACTGCTCTCATGTTTTCCTCCGCACGATTTCTTCCGCTCGAGTTGTCCCATGGGCCAGGCCGCAGCGCGAAAATCTTGCCGGGTATGCGCCCGCGGGGCCGATGTGATCCTGCTCACACGCCGAGGCAGACCCGTCGCGCCGGCTTGGTGATCGTCACGCGCGTCGGACCACGCGGCGGATCGCCGTCCACGCGATCGCTCTCCCACGCCGGCGTGGGCCGGTCGCGCCGCGGCCAGTATTCGGCGAGGTTGCGGGCGAGGAGGAGGTAGCTCTTGTAGCTGAAGGTATCGTCCGCCCGCTGGAGCTCGTCCGCGCCCATCCGCGACACAGGCGCGTAGGCGAATCGCAGTCCTTTGCCGGCACCACGTCGGATTGTTCCTGTACCCGATGGAACCGAGTCAAGCCCGTACGACAGGAGACCGGCCCGCGGCCTGCAGTGCGCCGACTGCGCAGGGGGCCGTGGTCGGCGTCAGTGGCCGGGCCCACGGCCCCGACTGGCTCCTCAATCTTGCCGAATTGCGTATGCGGCGCAGCGCTCCACCGTCAATCCGTCCCTC
>VBKO01000391.1 GCA_005888115.1 Deltaproteobacteria bacterium | reverse complement strand
GAGCGCGTCTTCCAGTCGCGATAGCTGGGGAGCCGGCGTTCCGGGTGCCGGACCATCAATTTGACCAGCCACTTGAAAGAGTCGAACAGGAACAGTTTCCATGCCGGCGTAGGAAGAACATCGAATTCGGTCCCGAGCGCTTTCTGCAGCTCCTCCAGGTACTCGCACGCGGTCAGGCAAGCGTCCCCGACCAGATTGAACGACTCGCCTGCGAGGCCGGAGACCTTCCGTGCACTGGCGAGCGCGCGAGCGACGTCGTCGACCAGGACGATCGGCAGCTTGCGGCGCCCCTCGCCCCACAGCCGGCAGATCGACTCCCATGCCCAGAATGCGGTACCCCAGTGAAAGGGGCTGGTCCCACGCCCGATGACGATCCCGGGGCGGAAGATGACGACTGGCAGGCCCTCGCGGCGGTGCATTTCGAGAAGCATCTGCTCGGAGGCAGCCTTTGCCTGGGCGTACAGGTTACGGCGATGGATGTGAGGATCGATCGGCGTGGACTCGTCGATGACTGTCCGACTGCCGGAGTAGTAACAATCGATGGTGCTCGTATAGTAGAGCATCTCGACGCCCGCGCGCAGACAGGCCTGCGCCACGTTGCGAGTCACCTCGACGTCCAGTTGCTGGTATTCGCTCCGTGTCCGCGCGTTCGCTGCACGAGCGACGTGGTAGACGAAACGCACGCCTTCGAGCGCTCGCTCGAGGTCGGCGGCGTTCCTGCAATCGCCGGAGAGGACGTCCACGCCGGCCTCCCGGATCGCGAGGGGAGCCTTGGAGACGTCGCGCAGCAGGACTCGAGGTGCCTCGCCCTCGCGGAGAAGTTGCCGGACGAGGGAGGCACCGATGAAGCCTGTGCCTCCGAGGACGAGCACGGCAGGAGAAACGGCTGGCCGGTGCTGCGATCCGGCGGGGGACTGCTTGCGCCCGGAGACCTCGACCCCGGCGGCGGCGCAGATCGCATTGCACGTACGGACGACCGTGCGGCTGAAGTCGCCCTCGGAGCTGCCTTCGCCTTTGATGGTCAATCGGGAATAGAAGCTCGCGAGCGAGCTCGATATGCTGTGAGCGAAAGGGTTCCCCCGGTCAGAAAGGTGGAATTTGGAGAGGCAGTAGCGCGCGAGATTGCGGCGCGCTTGCCGGATCAGCCCGCGGCCCTCGGTGACCAGGCGCTGGTATCGGTCGAAGTCCGGTTCGAGTCGGAGGTGCCGCCGCACCGTGTACACATCGTTGTCGAAATCGACCGTGGCCGTCCCTGCCGAGCCCCGGAGCTCGATCGAGTGCTCTGGGAAGCCGGGCCCAAATCCGAACCGCAGCTCGACGCAGAGCGCACCTTTGCTGGCCCTCACGAACCAGCGCCGGAAGAAACGGACACCGTTGGGCAGCTCGGTGGGCGAGTCGGCGCGCGCTTCGATCGAGTCGGGGACACCGACGAGATCGACCAGATGCGCAACGGAATGGACGCCGCTCTCGAGGATGATGTTGCCCGATCCCTGGAGCATCCAGCTGCCGAACGGCCCTCCGCGCAGCTGCGGGAGGTCCTTGTTCCAGGTGATGGTGATGCGGTCGAGCCTTCCAAGGCGACCAGCGGCGACGTCCTTCTTCAGCTGCCGGTAGATCGGATAGTGAAGAAAATTGTGGCTCACGCCCAGGACGCATCCGTTGCGCCTCGCCCGCTCTTCGAGGACAGAGCATTCCTCCTCGAGCAGGCACATCGGTTTCTCCAGCAGGACATGGACGCCGGCATCGAGCGATTCCAGAGCGGCGGCGAAGTGCTGGTCGGGAGGAAGCAGGACGTGAACCGCATCGAGGCGCTGTCCGGCAAGCATGGAGGACAGATCGGTGTAGGTCGCGTCGACGGCGAATCGCGAGGAGAGCCCCTGGGCTCGGCTGGCGTCTCGATCGCAGACCGCCAGCAGATCGAGGCTGGGAAGGGTTCGCAGCGCACGCGCGTGCCAGTCGGCGATGTAACCTGCGCCGACGAAGCCGATGTGGAGGGGCCTGCCGATCATCGATGGATCGCTGAGGAGCAGGTCGTGATCGGGGATCCCGGTCATCGATGCTCGATCAGCTTCATGGGTGTCCCACGGCGGTCTTTCATCTTGAACTTCCAGGCTCCAGCTACCTCAGCAAACTTGGAGACGATGCAGGACGACGCGTAGGCGGCGCCGGCCACTGCGCCCACGCCGCGCAGCCGCATGCTTCGGTAGATGCGCGCAAACTGCAACGGGTAGCAGGCGAGGAGCAGCAGGCTTGCGCCGCGGGTGGGCCAGGCCGCGGCGAGGGCCAGCGCGGGAAGAAAGAATCCCCACCACCAGCTGCGCCGTATCTCTCGAACGAAGTGCCTGTCGCGCGACCGCCCGTGCATCTTCGCTCCCTGGGCGTAGGCATATCCGCATCGCTTGGCCCGCCTCCACCACTGCCGGAGCCGGCTCATCCCGGCGTCGTGAAGGGCCATCTCCCCGGGTATCCGGACGATCGTCCAGCCGCTCCGGCGCAGGCGCAAACAGATCTCGTCGTCCTCGGCAGCGAGCACCGAGGCATCGAAGCCGCCGACCTCCTGGAATGCCTGCTGGCGCATCATCGCGATGCCGCCGCAGGCAGTGACCTCGCCGATCGGCCCATCCCACTCGATGTCGCAGATCCGGTTGTAGATCGACGCTTGGGGCGAGCGCTCGCGCAGGCGGCCGGCGACGGCTGCCGCGCGTGGATTCTCTCGCAGCTGCCGCACCGCAGCGGCGATCCAGCCCTCGCGGACCTCGCAGTCGCCATCGATGAATTGGATGAATTGGACGGCGGGATCGAGCTCGAGCAGCCGCCGTGCCCCCTCGTTGCGGGCCCGTGCCGGTCCGAACGGAACCGAGGAGTCGAGCTCGATCACGATCGCGCCGAACGCCTGCGCGACTTCAACGCTACGGTCGGAGGAGCCTGAGTCGACATACACGACCGGGGTCCCAGGAATGGATACCGACCGGAGGCAGCGTACCAGCCGATCTCCTTCGTTCCGCCCGATCGCAACGATGCCAACTTCCGCCAAGCAACCCTCGTCCCGAACGGTTTGTAGTCAATCTTGCCACGCGCCGGCGCGCGCGCTGCGAGCGCTCGCTTGCGCGGCCGCGGGCGCCCCAGCGCGAGCGCCGGACCGCAAGCCGTCAAATGTGATGAAGCTGCTGCGGATCTCCGGTAAGAAATCATGCCGAAGCCGGGACAGCAGCGAGTACTTCTTACAAGAGAAGCCAGGTTTCCCGCATCGCCAGACACTGCAAAAATGAAGAGCTCTTGATGTCGGTCGGCTGCGAGCCGGCGGTACGAAGACGACCAGGCTGTTCCGGCGTGGCAAGTGTTTTGCTGGCAACGTTTCCGTCAACCCCCGGTCTAACCGTCGGGAAACGCCGAGTCGCCGATGTCGCAGCAGTGTACTTCCAACGCGCAGCGCCAGTTCGCGACGTTCAGCTCCGACGTGCCGGTGCAGGTCTGGAAGTATCCAGCCGAGCACGACGAGCCATC
>VBKO01000390.1 GCA_005888115.1 Deltaproteobacteria bacterium | reverse complement strand
GTGTTGTCCGTCTGGACGAAGGCCAGGTTGTACGAGATGGGCACGCCGATCATCGAGTTGAGGGTCTGCAGCTCGTCCGCCGGAACAATCTCGCGGATGCGTTGCTCGAGCCGCGCCACGTGCCGCTCGGTTTCCTCCACGCGCGTCCCGATGGGCGCGCGGAAGTGGAGGCGCATCTGGCCGGCGTCCACCGCGGGGAAGAAATCGAGTCCCACCACGAACGGCAGCGCCGCCGAGCAGAGGAGCACCAGCCCTGCGGCGCCGATCACCATCCCCCGGTGGCCGAGCACGACCGACAGCGCCCGCCCGTACGCCTCGCGGAACCGCTCGAAGCGCGCGTCGCGCCAGCGATTGAAGCGAGCGCCGAACCCGGGCCCCTTCTGCTCGAGGTCCTCCTTTTCGAGCAAGATCCGCGCGAGGGTGGGCACCAGCGTGCGCGACAGAAGGTACGAGGCGAGCATCGAGATCACGACACCCAGCGCCAAAGGCGTGAAGAGGAACCGGGCCGGACCCTCCAGCAGCACCACCGGGAAGAAGACGACGCAGATGGTCAGCGTCGCGGCCAACGCGGGCACCGCGATCTGGCGCGCGCCGTCGAGGATCGCGACCGTCAGCGGCTTCCCCATGTGGCGGTTCCGATGGATGTTCTCGACCTCCACCGTGGCGTCGTCGACGAGCATGCCGATCGCGAGCGCCAGGCCGCCCAACGTCATGAGATTCAGGGTCTGCCCGCCCAGGAACAGCCCGACGAGGCCCACCAGGATGGCGAGCGGGATGCTGGTGCCGACCAGCACGGCGCCGCGCCAGCTGCCCAGGAAGAACAGGATCATCAGCGAGACGAGGATGGAGGCGATCACCGCCTCGTGCAGCACGTTCTGGATGGCGGCGCGCACGAACACCGACTGATCGAAATCGATCTTCAGCTCCATCCCCTCGGGCGCGGCGGCCTTGATGATGGGCAGTTGCTCGCGCGCGCCTTCCACCACCGCGAGCGTGCTGGCATCGGCCTTCTTCAAGATCGCGAGGTAGGTGGCGCGACGCCCGTCGATCCGCACCATGTTGTTCTGGACGGCGTAACCGTCGCGCACGCGCGCGACGTCGCCCAGCGTGATGGTGGCGCCATCCATCGCCTTCACCGGCAGGTCGTTGAACGCCTCCACCGAGTCGGGGCTGGCATTGAGCTTCACGTCGTACTCGGTCCCGCCGATCTGCGCGGATCCCGCGGGCACCAGCACGTTGCTCGCGAGCACCGCCTGCACCACGTCGTTCGGTGACAGGCCCTTGGACGCGACGCGCGCGGGATCGATGTCCACCATGATCTGGCGCGACTTGCCGCCGAAGGGTGCCGGGGTGGCCAGGCCCGGGATGGTGAACAGGCGCAGCCGGATGAAGTTGAGCGAATAGTCGTACAGCTCCTGCTCGCTCAGCGTCTTGCTGGAGATGGTCAGCTGCGCGACCGGGACGTTGCTGGCGTTGTAGCGGATGATGGCTGGCGGCGTGATGCCTGGCGGCATGATCCGGCTGGCCGTCAGGGAGACCGAGACGATCTGCGCGATCGCCCCACCGATGTCGCTGCCAGGCTCGAAGTAGACCTTGAGGATTCCAATGCTGCTCATCGACTGCGAGTCGATGCGCTGGATGCCGCTCACCGTGGTCGACATGGCGCGCTCGCTGATGAACACGACGCGCCGTTCCATGTCCTCGGCGGACAGGCCCGGGTAGTTCCACACCACGATCACCACCGGGATGTCGATGGCCGGCAGGATGTCCGTCTTCATCCGACCGGTGGAGAGCACGCCGAAGATGGCGATCAGCGAACAGAGGACCGCGACCGTGTACGGACGTCGCAGGGCGAGGCGGACGATCCACATGCGCAGCAGGCTCCTGGTGCAGGGCGCAGCCGCATTCGATGCCGCTCTGGCGGTAAGGATGCAAGCACAAACGCCGGCTGCCCGCTTCCTCCCGGACGCCAAGCGTGGTTTACGGGGGCGCCATGCGCCGACGGGTCTTCGTCATCGCCGGGGAGTACAGCGCGAACCCGCGCCACCTGCCGCCGTCCCGGCGGGGACGCGCCTTCCTGGCCCAGCCGCACCCGGAATTGACCCGCGAGGAGGTCACCCGGCTCTTCTTCCGCTACCCCAACCGCAGCGAGGATGGGCGCACCAAGCCGGAGGACTGGAAGCGCGAGTTCGGCCTCGACTCGCCGGTCGGCCTCACCGACCTGTACGCCTCCGCGGCGCACCGGGCGCTCACCTCGCTCTGGCAGCTCACCGGCGGCGAGTACCCCCGCGCCCGCGACTCGATCACCGACCTGTACGTCACCTCGATGCCCGGGCTCGATCCCAACGAGCGGATGAACATCGGCCTGGTGCCGCAGGCGCTGCGCGCGTCGCTGGCGCTCTCCCCTCGGGTCGTGGCGCAGTACGTGGTGGGGACCTCGGACAGCGGGGCGTGGGCCTTCGCGCAGGCGGTCCGCGCCGCGCGCACGGCGGAGCAACCCGCGACCATCCTGGTGGTGGCGGGACAGATCATCCCGTCCGGGTACGCGTCGCAGTACCAGATCCGCACCGTGCTCGGGGAAGACGACCAGCGCCGCGGGCTCGACATGCTCGCGGTCGGCGACCTCCTGATGGACGCCTTCAGGCGGAACCTCGGCCTCTCTCGCGAGGAAGTGTCCGACTTCCTCACGCGGGTGGCGGCGCGGAAGTTCCAGGCGGGCGCGCAGTACCCGGCGGGTATCCAGGCGGGAAAGCCGTTCCGCCGCGAGCTGCCGCGGACGCCGTACTTCCACGCCTCCGACATCGCGGCGCCCTGCTGCGGCGCGGCCGCGACCATCATCACTTCCGACGAGGAGCTGGCCCAATCGGTCGCCAACGCCCGCGCCAAACGGTACCGGGTAGCGCCGGTGACCGAGGTGCTGGGTGTCGGCGAAGGGTCCAGCAACGAGAACTTCCTCCACCGCCAGTCGCCCATCGTGTTC
Source organism: Deltaproteobacteria bacterium (assembly GCA_005888115.1). Taxonomy (GTDB): domain Bacteria; phylum Myxococcota; class Myxococcia; order Myxococcales; family 40CM-4-68-19; genus VBKO01. The sequence goes on along the minus strand of VBKO01000390.1, from coordinate 604 downwards.
GGCACCGCGGTGCGCGAGGCGCTCGCGGCCACGGCCGACGACGCGCGCGTGCCCGTCTCCGCCTTCGTCTCGTGCGGATTCGGTGTGGCGCACGACGCGTTCCCCAGCATCGAGCTGTCGTTCCTGCTCGCGATGGGACTCTCCTGGGAGCGCAGCGCGGAACGCATGAAGGAGGGCTGGTCGAATCCCTTCGGCGGGCTGCTCAGCTTCGGCCATGCGCTGGGCGCTTCCGGCCTGGTGCAGGTGAACAAGGCGCACCACCTCTTCAGCGGCGACGAACGGTACCTGCAGGACGGTGCCGGACCGAAGCGGCAGGGCTTTCGCGAGAGCGGAGCGGTCGCCTTCACCACCTCGGTGGGCGGCCCGCTCTCGCACATCGTCGGAAGCCTGTTGCGCGGCGGATTCGAGCGCATCCGCCCGCTCGCCGAGCGCGCCGTGCTGCGGCTCGAGGAACGCGAGCGCGCGCCGGCCGTCGACGAGTGGCGAGCGCGAAGGCACCAGCTGGGCCTGGTCGCGCGCGCGCACCTGTCGCGGCTGCGCGGCCCGGGCGAGCCGTGGCTGGTCGAGGGCACGACCTACGTGAGCATCCGCAGCGCGCTGCGCG
>VBKO01000294.1 GCA_005888115.1 Deltaproteobacteria bacterium | reverse complement strand
CCGTAGAAGACCGTGTCGCCACCGACCACCGCGTAGACCAGCATGTCCACCGCGCGCGAGAACCCATACCCGTTCGGCGCGACCATGTACGTGAGGTGCGCCTCGAGCGCGCCGGCGAATCCGGCGATGGCCGCCCCCGCCACGAACATCGAGAGCTTGTAGCGCGTGCTGGGGATGCCCATGCTCCGCGCCGCGGCCTCGTCCTCGCGGATCGCCTCGAGCGCGTATCCGGCGCGCGAGCCGCGCAGCCGCGCCAGCGCGAACATGACCACGGCGAGCGCCACCCAGATCATCCACGGCTGGGTCTTCTGCGGAATGGCGACCAGGCCGAGCGCGCCGTTGGTGTAGCTCCAGTTGACGAACCCGAGCCGCACGACCTCGCCGAACCCGATGGTCGCGATCGCGAGGAACACGCCGCGCAGGCGTAGCACGGGCAGGCCCAGCGGGATGGCGATGAGGGCGGGAAGCAGGGCGCCGGCGAGCAGCGCCAGCGGGTAGGGCGCGTGCGCATTCTGCGTCAGCAGGGCTCCGGCGTACGCGCCGATGGCCATGAACCCGGCGTTCGCCAGCGAGAGCTGGCCGCAGCAGAGCGTGCAGTACACGGAGAGCGCGAGCAACCCGTTGAGCCCGATGAAGGCGAAGAGCGACTGGTAGGTGAGGAAGAAGCCGGCGAGGTCGGGCACTTCAGGCCTCGCGGATGGCGGCCTTCCCGAGCAGGCCGGAGGGCCGGACCAGTAGCACCAGGAAGAGCACGCCGAAGGAGATCGCGTCCCGCCAGCTGGAGCCCAGCTGCACGACGGTCAAGACTTCGAGCAGGCCGAGCGCGAACCCGGCGATCACCGCGCCCGCGATGCTGCCCATCCCTCCCAGGATGATCACCGCGAGCCCCTTCAGCTCGACGCTGCGGCCCATGTCCGGCGAGACGCTGTTGAAGGCGACGCCGAAGAGAACGCCCGCCGCGCCCCCCAGGGCCGAGGAGAGGAAGAACGACCACGCAATTACCCGGTCGACGTCCACCCCGAGGATGCGGGCAGCGCGCGGCGATTCGGCCACGGCCCGGATCTGCCGTCCCAGCCGGGTCGCGCGCAGCACCGTGGTGAGCGCCGCCATCAGGACGACCGAGACCGCGATGATGGTGAGCTGCAGCGCCGAGACGGTCGCGCCCAGGAAGCTCAGCGGCTTGTCGGGGAACGTGCCCTGCGGAAAGCGGTGCACATCGGGTCCCCAGATCTGCAGCGCGATAGCCTCGAGGATGGTCGCCGCCGCCAGCGAGCTGATGAGGCCCGAGATGTTCGAGTCGCTCCGCCCGCGGAGCGGACGGAACGCGACCCGCTCCAGCCCGATGCCGATCAGGCCGGCGGCGAGGAGCGAGACCGGCAGCGCGATCGCGAGAGGCATGTTCCCTTGGGCGACGAAGGCGAGCGCGACGAAGGCGCTGAGCGTGAACACCGCCTGGTGGGCGAGGTTCAAGATGTCCAGCACGCCGAACACGAGCGCGTACCCGACGGCGAACAGCGCGTAGATCGCGCCGAGGAAGACGCCGTTGATCGCCTGCTGCCACATCCCGAAGGGTCCCCAGACGGGCTACTCGACAATCTCGAACTTCCCGTTCTTCACCTGCTGCACCGCGGGCTCGTGCTGCGCGTCGCGGGTCTGCGTGAAGGAGAACTTCCCCAGGGGCGTGTCCAGGTCCTTCACCTGCGCGAACCCGCCCTTGATGTCGTCGCGCCCCGTCTTGTAGCCCGCCTTGCGCACCGCCTCGGCAACGATGAGCACGCCGGAATACGCCTGGGCCGAGAACTGGTCCGGGTTCGCGCCGCGCTTCTGCATCAGCTCCTTGAAGCGCTGATTCGCGGGAGCCGTGCTGGCGGAGTTCCAGGAGGTGCCGACCAGGACCCCCTCGGCGGCAGGTCCGGCATTCTTGATGAATCCGGGGCTGTTGAACCCGTTGCCGCCCAGGATGGGACCTGCGTATCCGAGCTGCCGCGCCTGCGCCACGATGGCGGCCGCGTTGTCGGCCAGCGCGGAGATGACCAGGATTTCCGGCTTCTTGCCTTTCATGGCGGTGAGCTGCGCGCTGAAGTCGCGGTCGGGTTTTGCGAAGGTTTGCGTGTCGACGACGGTGACGTTCTCGTCCGCCAGCGCTTTCTTCATCACGTCGTAGCCGGCCTTGGTGAACACGTCGTCGTTGCCGTACAGCACCGCGGCGGACTTGAAGCCGATCTTCGCCTTGGCCTTCTTCACCGCGCCAGGGACCACCTGCGCCTCGGTCAACGAGTCGCGCCAGATGTAGTCGCCGATGTCGGTAATCCCCGTCGGCGAGGTGTTGGAGATCGCCAGCACGGGCACTTTCGCCTGCTGCGCGAGCGGATCGGCAGCGGTGGCCGTGGTGGAGAGCGTGGGACCGATGATGACGCTCACCTTGTCGGTATTGATGAATCGCTGGAAGACGTTGATGCCCTGCTCCTTGCTGGTCGCGTCGTCCTCGACCAGCAGCTCGAGCTTGATGCCCTGCAGCGAGTTCGAGCCGTTCACTTCCTCGGTGGCGGCCTCGAGCCCGTTCTTCTGCGACTGGCCGTAAGTGGCGGCCGCGCCGGTCATGCTCAGCGCGGCGCCCATCTTCGCGGGTCCCTTCGCTTGCGTGCCGCTGCCGGCGCCCGCATCGCCGGAGCCGCCTCCGTCCTTGCAGGCGGAGAGCGCGAGGGACAAGGCAACGGCGGCCAGGCGAAAGCTCGGGCGTCCGAGGCGCATCTTCGGGCCTCCAGGGCAGGTGGGCAGGCGGAATCCGTACACCAGCGCCCCGCGGGCGGGCAAGCGTGACGCCGGGCGGCGAGCGGCGTATACGGTTTCCGTTCCCCGCGGCCGTGCGTAGGAGAGGCAGGCCAGCGCGGAAACACGACGGAGGAACGATCATGCTCGTTCGAATCGGTCCGTTGATCGCGGTCGCCGCGCTGGCGGCCGCGTGCTCCAGTTCCAGCAAGGAAACCCGCACCGCGAGCGACCAGTCGGGCACCTCGGCGTCGGGCACCGCGACGGCGCAGGGGACTCCGGTTCAACAGGGTCCCGCCTCGAGCGCCGGCGGCTCGGCGCAAGGCACCGCCGGCGGCACGGCGTCGAGCGATCGTCGTTCCATGAGCGGCAAGGTGATGAAGGTGGACCCCGGCGCGGGC
>VBKO01000030.1 GCA_005888115.1 Deltaproteobacteria bacterium | reverse complement strand
GGAAGGGGCACCGCCTGTCCCCCACCGAGGTGAACTCGCGCGCCAACGTGCACGGGATGAAGCAGCTCGGAGTGACGCGCCTCATCTCGGTCAGCGCGGTCGGCTCGATGCGAGAGGAGATCGCCCCCGGCGAGCTGGTGCTGGTCGACCAGTTCATCGACCGCACGGTGGCACGCCCGCGGTCGTTCTTCGGCGGCGGCGTGGTCGCGCACGTCGCTTTCAGCGATCCGGTGTGCCCGCAGCTGCATGCGCATCTGCGCGCGGCGGTGCTCGCCACGGGCGCGAATGCCCACGAGGAAGGCACCTACGTCTGCATCGAAGGGCCGCAGTTCTCTACCCGGGCGGAAAGCCTGCTCTACCGGAGCTGGGGCGTGGACGTGATCGGCATGACCGCCATGCCCGAGGCCCGGCTCGCGCGCGAAGCGCAGATCTGCTACGCGACGGTGGCGCTCGCAACGGACTACGACTGCTGGTACGAAGGTCAGGCCGCCGTCACGGTCCAGCAGGTGATCGAGACGATGCAGCGCAACGTCTCCGCCGCCCGCGAGGTGATCCGCGCCGCTGCGCAGAGCGCCGGCGCCCTGGCCGAGCGCAACTGTGGCTGCGGGCGCGCGCTGGAGCACGCCGTGATGACCGCCCGCGAAGCGATGCCGGCGGAGGCGCGCGAGCGCCTCAAGCTGCTGCTCGGGAGCTGAAGGGATGCTGCTGGTGGTGGGAAGCGTGGCGCTCGACTCGGTCGAGACGCCGTTCGGAGCGCGCGAGGACGCGCTGGGCGGCAGCGCGACGTATTTCTCGGCGGCGGCCAGCCTGCTCGCGCCCGTGCAGGTCGTGGGCGTGGTGGGCGACGACTTCCCGCTCGCGCAGCTCGAGTTCCTGCGCGCCCGCGGCGTGCACCTCGATGCGCTGGAGCGCGTGCCGGGTCGGACGTTCCGCTGGAAGGGCCGCTACGGGTACGACCTCAACTCCGCGCAGACCCTCGACACGCAGCTCAACGTCTTCGAGCATTTCGAGCCGCGCCTCGACGCGCGCGCCCGCCGCGCGGACCGGCTCTTCCTCGGCAACATCGACCCGGAGCTGCAGCTGCGGGTGCTGCAGCAGGTCGAGCGCCCGCGGCTGGTCTGCGCGGATACGATGAACTACTGGATCTCGTCCAAGCGGGAGCAGCTCATGGCGCTGCTGCCGCGCATCGACGTGCTGATGGTGAACGACGCCGAAGCGCGCCAGCTCGCCGGCGAAGCCAACGTGATGAAGGCGGCCGCCGCGATCGAGCGGATGGGCACGCGCGCCGTCTGCATCAAGCGCGGAGAGTACGGCGCGCTGCTCGTCTCGGGAAGCGAGGCGTTCTTCGCGCCGGCCTACCCGCTGGTGAACGTGGTGGATCCGACCGGCGCCGGGGACAGCTTCGCCGGCGGCTTCCTCGGCCTCCTGGACCGCACCGGGGCCTCCGATCTGGCTGCGCTGCGCCAGGCGGTGGTGATGGGCTGCACCATCGCCTCGTTCGCCGTCGAGGCCTTCTCCCTCGACCGCCTGCGCGACCTGACCCTCGCCGAGGTGCGCTCGCGCTTCGAGACGTTCCGCAAGCTGACCGACTACGAAGCGTTGCACGCATCGATCACCTGACTTGAAGTCGACCTGTCTACCAGCGACAGCACCCTCTTCGATCCGGCGCCTTCGGCGCCTCCACAAGGGGGGAGCTCGCTCCCCCCTCGACCCCCCAAGAGATCATTGTCCGCCGAATCGAGCGCTGCGCGTGTGCGGGTGCCTTGAAGTCCGAGCACCTCCGGTGTACTGAGGGCGCCGGCCCGATGCGGACCGCCATCCTCACCGACGTGCACGCGAACATCGAGGCTCTCGCGGCGTGCATCGCCGCGGCGGAGCGCGAGAAGGTCGACCGCTTCGTTTGTCTCGGAGATACGGTCGGTTACGGCGCGAACCCGAACGAGGCCTGCGACCTCATCCGCGCGCGCTGCGAATTCGCCGTGCTGGGCAACCACGACGCGGCGGTCGCCGGCCGCATGGACTACAGCTACTACTATGCGGCGGCGCGCGAGGTGCTCGACTGGACGGCGCTGCATCTCTCGCCCGAGAACATGGCCTGGCTGCGTACGCTGCCCTACACCAGGCCGGAGGGGCGCGTGCTGTGGGGTCACGCCAGCCCCCGGGACCCGGCGGCGTTCGAGTACGTGTTCGCGCTCGAGCAGGCCGAGGATCTGGTCCTGCGCACGCCGGGGGACCTGCCGCACCTGACCTTCATCGGCCACTCGCATCTGCAGCGCGCGTTCCAGCTCCTGCCGACGGTGAAGGACGTCTTCGACGAGCGGCTGCGCATCGAGGAGGGCAACAAGTACCTGTGCAGCATCGGGAGCTGCGGGCAGCCGCGCGACTACGATCCGCGCGCCTGCTACGGAATCTGGGACGACAAGGACAAGGTGGTCGAGTTCCGGCGCGTCCCCTACGACGCCGAGAAGACGGCGCGGAAGATCCTCGAGGCGGGACTCTCGCACCACTTCGCGCGACGGCTGCTCCATGGCGTCTGAGTTCCCGCGCCACCTCCTCGACATCGAGTCGCTGCGGCGCGAGCAGATCGAGGAGGTGCTCGGGCTCGCCGGCCGGTTCAAGCGCGAGCGGGCCGCGGCCAGGGCAGGGAAGGCGCGCGCGCCCAGGCACCAGATCCTGCCTGGCCGGATCGTGGTGACGCTCTTCTTCGAGGCGTCCACGCGCACGCGCAGCTCCTTCGAGGTGGCGGCCCACGCGCTGGGCGCCGAAGTGCTCAGCTTCCAGAAGGACGCCTCCAGCGTGACCAAGGGCGAGTCCCTGCAGGACACCGTTCGCAACCTGGAGGCGATCGGGGCCGACGTGCTGGTGGTGCGCCACCCGGCCGCGGGCGCGCCGCGCGCCATCGCGCGCGCCGTCCGGGCGAGCGTGATCAACGCCGGCGACGGCGCGCACGAGCATCCCACCCAGGCATTGCTGGACGCCCTCACCCTGCGCGAGAAGCTGGGGACCCTCGAAGGAAAGGTGATCTCAATCGTGGGCGACATCGCCCACAGCCGCGTCGCGCGCTCGAACGTCCACTGCCTCTCCAAGCTGGGCTCGCGCGTGCGCGTGGCGGGACCCTCCACGCTCCTCCCCGCGGGAGTGGAGAAGCTGGGCTGCGAAGTCGCCCGCACCTTGCCGGACGCGCTGCGCGATGCCGACGCGGTGATGATGCTGCGCATCCAGCAGGAGCGGATCGCCGACGCGCGCATCCCGGGGACGCGCGATTACGCCCGCGTCTGGGGCCTGAGCGCGCGCACGCTGGAGCTCTTGCCGCCCCGTGCGGTCGTACTCCATCCCGGACCGGTGAACCGCGGCGTCGAGCTGTCCAGCGAGGTGATGGACGGCGAGCGCAGCCTGGTGATGGACCAGGTGGACAGCGGCGTCGCGGTGCGCATGGCCACCCTCGCGCTCTGCCTGGGGGCCGCATGATCTTCCTCGAAGGTGGACGGGTCGTCGATCCCGCGACGCGCGTGGACGGGATCCGCACGGTGATCCTCGACGGGGGCCGGATCAAGGAAGTCCGCGAGCAGGCGCCCTCGCCCGGAGAGCGCGCGTCGAACGAGGTGGTCGACTGCCGCGGGCTTCTGGTCCTGCCCGGGCTGGTGGACCTGCACGTCCACCTGCGCGAGCCCGGCGAAGAAGGCAAGGAGACGATCGCCACCGGGACGCGCGCCGCAGCGGCCGGCGGCGTCACCACCGTGGTCGCGATGCCGAACACCAAGCCGGTCTGCGACAGCGCGTCCGTCGCCCGATTCGTCCAGGCGCGGGCGAGAGAGGCGGGGTTCGCGCGGGTGCTGCCAGCGGGCGCCATCACCCGCGGCTCGCTGGGCGAGTCGCTGAGCGACATGGCCGAGCTGAAGGACGCCGGCTGCATTTGCGTGACCGACGACGGCCGGCCCGTGATGTCGGCCGGAGTGATGCGGCGTGCGCTGGAGTACGCCCGCGATCTGGGGCTGCCGGTGATGGTCCATGCGGAGGACCTGACGCTCACCGGCCCTGGTTGCATGAACGAGGGATCGGTCGCAACGCGGCTGGGGCTGCCGGGAATCCCCGCCGCCGCCGAAGTGGCGATGGTGCAGCGCGACCTCCTGCTGGCGGAGATGACCGGCGCCCATCTGCACGTTGCCCACGTCAGCGCCGCCGGCACGGTCCGGGCCATCCGCGAAGCCAGGGCGCGCGGCGTCCGTGTCACCGCCGAGGCGACCCCGCACCACTTCACGCTCACCGACGAGGCGGTGGCCGGAGCTCTGGCCTCGGTGCCCGCGTTCCGCCAGGAGGACGCGCCGCCGGTCGAGCCCTACGACACGCACGCCAAGATGTCCCCGCCACTGCGCAGCGAGAGCGACCGGCAGGCCATCGTCGGCGCGCTCTCGGACGGCATCATCGACGCAATCGCGACCGACCATGCTCCGCACGGCCCCCTGGAAAAAGACGTCGAGTTCGAGCGGGCCGCCAACGGGGTGATCGGGCTCGAGACCTCGCTCGCCCTCACGCTGGCCCTGGTCCGGGCGGGCGACCTGGCCCTGCCTCGCGCGGTCGAGCGTCTGTCGAGCGGACCCGCGCGCTGCTTCGGCCTGCCGTACGGCACGCTCGCGACCGGAGCGCCGGCCGACGTCGTCCTGGTGGATCCCGACCGGGCATGGAAGGTGGATCCCCAGAGGTTCCACTCGCGGAGCCGGAATAGTCCGTTCGCAACCTGGACGTTGCGCGGGCGCGTGATACGCACGTACCTGGAGGGGCGGCTGGTGCACAGGAGCGAGGAATGAAGAAGGCCACGCTGGCGCTCGCCTGCGGCGAGACGTTCGAGGGCTTCGCCTGCGGCGCCGAAGGCGAGGCGCAGGGCGAAGTGGTCTTCAACACCAGCCACACCGGATACCAGGAAATCCTCACCGACCCGTCCTATGCGGGCCAGCTGGTGACCTTCACCGTCGCCGAGCTGGGCAACTATGGCGTCCATCACGGCGACGAGCAGGCCGACGCGCCGCAGGTGGCGGGGTTCATCGCGCGGCGGGTATCGCGCGAGCCGTCCAACTGGCGCGCGGACGAGGCGCTGCCGGCCTGGCTCGCGCGGCACGGCGTGGTCGGGATCGAGGGCGTCGACACGCGGCGGCTGGTGCGCGTCCTGCGCAGCTCCGGCGCGCAGCAGGGCGTGATCGATTCCTCGGGCGCGTCCGCGGCGGCGCTCGTCGAGCGCGCGCGGCGGCTGCCCGGCATGGAGGGGCAGGACCTGGCGAGCAAGGTGTCCTGCAAGAAGGCGTACGACTGGACGCAGGGAGTCGCCGGCCGTGAGCCGCAGCCTCCCAGGCACGACGTGGTGGTAGTCGACTACGGGGTGAAGCGCGGCATCCTGCGGCAGCTGGTCGACTCCGGCTGCCGGGTGCGGGTGGTTCCCTCGCGCACGCCCGCCGCCGAGATCCTGGCGCGGAAGCCGCACGGAGTGGTGCTCTCCAACGGCCCCGGCGATCCTGCCGCGGTGGTCGGCGGAGACCGCCAGGCGGCCGAGCTTCTCGGGAAGGTGCCCGTCTTGGGAATCTGCCTCGGGCACCAGATTCTCTCGCTCGCAGTGGGCGGAAAGACGTACAAGCTCAAGTTCGGCCACCGGGGGGCGAATCATCCGGTGCGCGACCTGATCGGCAACAGCATCGACATGACCAGCCAGAACCACGGCTTCTCGACCGACGAGGCCAGCGTGCGCGGCAAGGCGCAGGTGACGCACAGAAATCTCTACGACGGCACCGTCGAGGGGATCGCGGTGCCGGAAGCGCGCATGTTCGCGGTGCAATACCATCCCGAAGACAGCCCGGGCCCGCACGACTCCCGCTACCTGTTCCGCCGATTCGTGCAACTGATCGAGGGGTAGCGGATGATCCAGGCGCAGTTCGACCTGCTGCTGGCGTACGTGGCGGCCGGCGTCGACGACATCGTCCAGGCCAAGCAGGAGTACTTCACGCACACCGGCGGCGAGGTGCACGAAGACGACCGGTGCTTCGAGTCGCGCCTGCAGGGGTTCTTCAACTGGTACCTGTTCGACCGCAAGCACGACGGGGTCACGCCCGCGCAGCGCTACCTGCAGGACCGCGGGGCGGAGATGAGGGCGGCCGACAAGGAAGTGCTGATGGGCTTCACCCAGACGCGGCTCGGGCTCTACGAGTACCGCGGGCGCAAGGGGCTCATCCTGGGGCCGAAGAAGGGGCAGGTCCGCGTCCGCGACGCGGTCACCCGCAAGGACTTCGACGTCACCGAGCGACGGCAGATGCACGGCCTGGAGATCGGCGATCTGTTCGAGGCGCGCCTGGTCCCGGTGGGCGGCACCTGGCACTTCTCCACCTCGTTCACCTATCACCCGCGCGAGCAGAAGCCGGTGATCGTGCGCGAGATCAAGAAACGCAAGAAGCAGGGTCCCGTCGACGTGCGCGCGCTGCTCTGGGAGCTGGAGCGCATGTCCTTGCAGGCCGATCGCTTCAAGAACGTCAGCATCGAGGCGATCTACAACTTCGAAAGCCCATTCCTCGCCGCCCGCAAATCCGCCCACGGTTAGAGCCGCACCTGACCAAAGCTGCACCTGACCAAAAGCTCACCGCGGAGACGCGGAGAGCGCGGAGAAATGCTTTTTTTAAAAACCTGAAGCTCCGCGACCTCCGCGCCTCCGCGGTGATCATTTAGTCCTCAACGGACGACGCTTTCGGGGTCGTGCTTCGTCGGAGCGCCGGGGAAGGAGAGGGTCTTGAGGAGCTCCTTGCGGTTCTTGGCGACGTCGCGGTCGAGGAAGGAGCGGGCGTCGGAAAGGGAATCGAGGAGTCGCTTCGGCTTGCGCTTCATGCGCGGGTCGGAGAGCAGGGCGTGGGTGAGCCAGGGGAAGACGGCGGTGACGTCCGTGTGGACGTAGACCGAGCCCGCCTCGACGGCCTCGACGCTGACCTTGCCCCAGGTATGGCCCTCGCCGGCCGGGCAGGAGCTGAGCGCGCCGTTGTCGACCGGATCGACGCAGAACTGCAGGTCGATGTCGAATCCGGTGGTCGGCACGAAGAGGATCTGGTCGAGCAGCGGCTCGCCCTGCAGCGTGTAGTTCTTCGGCACGCCGCCGCCGAGGATCCAGATGGCCAGCCGCTTCGAGCCTCGGTGGCGCGCCCAGTGCTGCACGGCGGCCATGCTGTAGACGTCCTCGTTGATGTCGATCTCGAACTTGAACTGCTCGGGGAAGAGCCGCTTGAGCTTCACCGCATTGAGGAAGATGGAGCCGTCCTGTACCGCTCCCACGAAGATCGGCACGCCGTGCTCGTACACGCTGGAGAGGAGCGAAGGCTGCTTGACGCCCAGCGCGCGCTCCATCTCGCCGATGTCGCGGCCGAGCAGCGCGTGGAACTCCGGGGTGGTCATCTTGCGCTGGTAGTCGGGACCTTGCATGAGCGCGCTGAAGAGTCGGTCGGTATCGAGCAGCGCTTCTTCCCAGAAGCCCAGATCATAGATGCGGATGACGCGCGCGAGCCGCAGCTGCAGGTCGCCGGCGTCGGGGTTCACCTCGCGGATGGCGTGGCCGATGATGCGGTGGGCGTCGTGGTAGAGGTTCGCGCCCGTGGTGGTGAGGCAGGAGATCACGCCGCGCTCGATCAGCGGAATCAGGCAGCTCTGGTGCAGGCCGGCCGGGGTCATCGCGCCGGAAAGCGTGAGGAAGATGCTCGCGTCCTCTTCCATCGAGCGGCGCATCAGCTGATACGCGGTGCGGACCTGCCGGCCGACGTAGGCGGAGAAGGCGTGGTCGAGCAGGTCGCGGGCGTTCTCGCGCCCGGTGATGGGGCGCGGATCGACGCGGCGGGCCTTCTCGAACGGCTTGCGGAGCTGTCGTTTGCTGGCCATCGGGCGGCGCACTCTAGAACCAGGACGTGAAGTCCGCGAGCGAAAAGCGCAGCGCCGCCGAATACGGCGGAGGCTGGCAGACGGCGCGCCGCGCCCGGCTTGGATATCCTCGGTCCATGTGCACGCTGGTCTTCGCGGTGCGGCCCTCGCCCGACGTCCTGCTGGCCGTCACCGGGAATCGCAACGAGTTCCTCGCCCGCCCGGCCTCCCCGCCGCGCGTCTGGCCGGAGCTGCCAGGCGTGCTGATGCCGCGCGACGAGATGGCGGGCGGGACGTGGCTGGGACTCACCGCGCGCGGCCTGTTCGTCTGCGTGACCAACCGCCGCGGCGCAGCGCCGGACCCGGCGAGGCCCTCGCGCGGGCTGCTGGTGCTGGAGGCGCTGCGCGCGCCTGACGCCGCGGCGGTGCGGCAGATGGCCTCGGCGCTGCCGCCCTCGCGCTACAACGGCTTCCACCTCGTCTTCGCCGACGCGCGCGAGGCGGGCGTCGCGATCTGCGACGGCGAGCGTCTCGAGGTGCGCACGCTGGCGCCGGGCGACGCGCACCTCGTGACGGAGCGCAGCTACGGCGCCGGGGAGGGCGTCCGCGAGGCCGAGGTGCTGCGGGAGGTCGCTCCGCTGCTGCTCCACCCGGAGGTGACCGCGGCGATGTTGCGCCCTCCGATGCAGCGCCACGGCCCTTCACCGCTGGAAGGGGCCTGCGTCCACGCCGACGAATTCGGCTACGGGACCCGCTCCTCCATCCAGCTCGTCCTCCGCTCCTCGGGCCCCGACCTCCTCTGGACCCAAGGCCATCCCTGCACCGAACCCCCCACCGACCTCTCGCCCGCCGCCGCCGCGCTGGTCCAAGCTCAGGCTAACTGATCACCGCGGAGGCGCTGAGGACGCGGAGATCGGCTCCTTCAAAAGAAGAATCTCCGCGCTCTCCGCGTCTCCGCGGTGATCCTGTAGTCATTTTCGCGGCAGGAAGCCTTTTGTGAAAGTGCGGGCGAGGGTGGGGAGCTCGAGGGCGGACTTGAGGAGGGAGAGGATAAGGGCGAGGGGCGTGGCGCCTTCCGCTTGGACGGTGACGCGTTCGCCGGTCACGGCGTCCTCGGCGGCGCCGCGGGCGATGGTGTGTGACCCATCGGAGCGGATCTCCACGACGAGCCGGGCGACGACGGGCGGCTCGCGCTTCGCCTCGATGGGGCCCGCGCGGGGCGCCTTGCGCAGCTCGTCGGCCATCGGCCAAGTATAGTGGCTCTACTGCGGGCCGCCGGACGGCACCAGGAACGCCGGATCGATACCCAGGTCGCGGATGGCGGCGTCCCAGACCTTCTCTGCCGGGGTGTCGAAGATGCGCTCCGTCGACACCTTGCCCGTCAACCAGCCGCCGACGATCACCTCGCGCTCGAGCTGGCCAGGTCCCCAGCCCGCATATCCCAGGCACAGGCGATAAGCGCCGGGGTCGCCCGCCAGGAGCGGCTTGAGGCTGTCCGTCGACACGCTCAGGAACAGGCCGTCGTGTACCTTGATCGAGTCGGGCACGTCGGCGCGCCGGTGCAGGAGGAACCCGCGCTCGGGCGACACCGGTCCACCGATGAACGCCCTTCCGGCCTCGGGGTGCACGCGCAGGCCCTGCTCCTCGCCGATCTCGGAGAGCGGCACCTCGCTCGGCCGGTTGAAGACGATCCCCATGGCGCCGGCGTCCGAATGCTCGATCAGCAGGACCACCGACCGGGAGAAGTTCGGATCCTCCATCTGCGGGACGGCGATGAGCAGGCCCGGCGCGAGGTCGTCCACACGGGACAGCATACGACGCTGGCAGGGTGGCGGCTACAGCCACAGACGGAAGTAGTAGAAGATCCGCTCCTGTAGCCGTTCCCAGAACGGCCGGCGGCGCCACTCGGCCGCATCGACCTCGCGGCACAGGACCAGGTCGCGCGCGAAGCGCTCCTCCAGAGCGAAAGCGGCGTCGTCGTCGGCGATGGAGAGCACCAGCTCCCAGTTGTACTGCAGGCTGCGCTGGTCGAGGTTGTACGAGCCGATCGAGCACCAGGCGCCGTCCACCACGATCGACTTCGCGTGGAGCATCGTGGGCAAGTACTCGAAGATCCGGACGCGGCCGCGCAACAGTGAAGCGTAGGTGTGGCGGCTGGCGTATACGATGCCCGGCACGTCGCTGTGGTGGGGGACCATCACCCGCACGTCCACGCCGCGCGTCGCCGCCCGCCGCAGCGTTTTGCGCCAGCGTCGGTTGGGGATGAAGTACGCGCTGTGGATGAACACGCGCGTCTGCGACAGCGACACGGCGCGCTGCAAGTGCTTCTCGATCACGCGCCGGTCGCGGAAGCGGCCGATGGCGAGCGCCATCACGTGCCCCGTTCCCTCCGCCGCCGCCGGGACGATTGCCTCTGGCGGATGCTTCGCGGGCAAAGGTCGCGGATGCGTCAGCCTGTGCGGCACGCCGTCGGGGCTCGCGTAGCGCCACGCATCGAAGAAGGACCGCCGCAGGTCGGCGACGACCGGCCCGTGCACGCGCACGTGCAAGTCGTGCCAGGCCTTTCCGCCCCACTCGCGCGGCGCGTACTCGTCTCCGATGTTGAGCCCGCCGGTGAACGCCAGGTCCTCGTCCACCACCAGCAGCTTGCGGTGGTCGCGCACCGACCATCCCCAGCGCAGCCGCCAGGGCCGCACTGGATGGAAAGTTGCCAGCTGCACGCCGGCGTCGAGAAGCGCCTCGCGGTCCGCTCCCGACAGGTTCCACGATCCCGCTCCATCCACCATCAGCCGCACCGAGACGCCGGACAGGGCGCGCTCGCAGAGCGCGTGGTGGAAGCGCTTGCCGGTCGCGTCGCTCTCGAAGATGAACGTCTCGAGCAGCACCTCGCGTCGGGCGCCGAGGATGGCCGCGAGCATGGCTGGATACGCCTCGGCGCCGTCCACCAGGACCGACAGCCGGTGCCCGGGCTTCATCCGGTGCGGAGTGAGGCAGTATCTCTCGCCGGGGGCGGGCCTGTGCGCCGCCTGCGCCTGCAGGGCCTGCGGGTCCTCCACCGGCGCCGCGATTCCTAAGCCGGAGGTTCCAGCTTGAGCATGGCCCGCTTGCCTTCCATCTCCTTGTACTTCTCGGCGTCCGGCAGCCCTTCCTTCTGCTTGTTGATGTTGGGCCACTTGGTGGAGAACTCGGCGTTGATCGGCGTGTACTCCTTCCACTTCTCCGGCAGATCGTCCTCCGGGAAGATCGCCTTGGTCGGGCACACCGGCTCGCAGGCGCCGCAGTCGATGCATTCGTCCGGGTGGATCACGAGGAAGTTCGCGCCCTCGTAGAAGCAGTCCACCGGGCAGACAGCGACGCAGTCCGTGTACTTGCAGTTGACGCAAGGCTCCGCAACGACGAACGCCATGGAAGTTGCCCTCCCGCGGGTGGTCGCGGCGGAACTTAGCACAGAGCATGGCGGTGCGTACCTTCATGCGCCCGGAGGTGGACCATGCCTGTTCTCCTTGCCCTGCTCGCGCTGCTGCAGAACCCCTGGGACATCGCCAAGGGAGCCGCCGGAAAGGCGACGACACAGAAGCTGGAGCAGCAGATCAACCAGCGCTTGCTGTCCGAATCGCGCAAGAACCAGTGCAGCTTCAAGACCGACACCGACGTCCTGGAGAAGGGCTGCGACCAGAAGCTGCGCAACATGGTGACGGCGCTGATCGACTCGAAGAAGCAGCTCAACTCCGCCAACCTGCAGAACTTCAAATTCGAGGTGAGCGGGCACACGGATTCCTCCGGCAATGCGGCGCACAACAAGGATCTCTCGCAGAAGCGGGCACAGGTGATCGTGAAGGAGCTGATCGCGCGCGGGGTGCCGGAAAAGGAGATCGTCGCGGTCGGAAAGGGGTCCGAAGCGCCGGTAGTGAAGCCCGACGACACGCCCGCCAAGAAGGCGCGGAACCGCCGGTACGAGGTCCGTGTGCGACTGTAGCACCGCCGCTCGGCTGACCGCTTCCCGGACGAATCCACTGGCGCGCCGCGGCGTCCCTAGCTTCGAGGCTCGAGATGGCGACCACCGGGAAAGCGAAGGAGCGGATGCCGGTCCTCTTCATCGGGCACGGCAACCCGATGAACGCGCTCGAGCGCAACGAATACACGCGCGCCTGGGAGCGTATCGCGGCCGACCTGCCACGGCCGCGCGCGATCCTGGCCGTCTCCGCGCACTGGTACACGCCTGGAGCGCGCGTGACCGCCGAGGAGCGGCCGCGCACCATCCACGACTTCGGCGGGTTCCCTCGCCAGCTCTACGAAGTGCAGTATCCCGCGGCGGGCTCGCCGGAGCTCGCGCGCCTGGTGAGCGATCTGCTCGCGCCGACGCCCGTCGTGCTCGACGACCGCTGGGGCCTGGACCACGGGACGTGGTCGGTGCTGGTCCACATGTTCCCCACGGCCGACGTCCCGGTGGTGCAGCTCGGCATCGACGAGACGCTCACGCCCGAGGAGCATTGGGACCTCGCGGTTCGCCTGCGGCCGCTCCGCCAGGAAGGCGTGCTGATCTTCGGATCCGGTGACGTCGTGCACAACCTGCACACCTACGCCTGGGGCGGACACCCGGTCGAGCCGTACGACTGGGCCCTGCGTTTCGAGCAGGTCATCCGGACCGCCATCGACGAGGACGATCTGGAGACCGTGGTGGGATACGAGGAGCTGGGCCGCGATGCCGCTCTCGCCGCGCCGACGCCGGACCATTTCCTTCCGCTCGTCTACGTGCTCGCGCAGGGCGGGCGCGAAGAACCGGTCGCGTATCCGGTCGAGGGGTTCGACGGCGGCTCGGTGTCCATGCTCGGCGTCCGCATCGGATAGCGCGATGGCCTACGAGCGCATCGAGGATCACGGCGTCATCGGGAACATGCGGACCGTCGCGCTCGTGAGCGTCCGGGGCGCGATCGACTGGTATTGCTTTCCGCGCTTCGACTCGCCCAGCGTGTTCGCCGCGCTGCTCGACGACGAGAAGGGCGGCTCCTTCAGTATCCGCCCGCTGGAAGATCGCGTGATCTACAAGCAGCTCTACTGGCCGGACACCAACGTCCTGCTCAC
>VBKO01000293.1 GCA_005888115.1 Deltaproteobacteria bacterium | reverse complement strand
ACATCGGGACCTCCCCACTCCAGACCTATCCGGAGGTCGAGAAGCAAGTGGCAGCGCAAGTCGATGCCATCGCCTTCTTCGGCATTCGGCGGCAGCCCTGGTTCCATTCGCTCGATTCGGTGACGGCACGGATCCAGGCGGGAGGCGTGGCGCGGGCGCTCCTCGGAGGTACCCTCCCGCGCATCTTCTCGACCGGCCGCATGGACTCACCCGAGCGGGGACCGATCACCATCCTGCCGCAGGGCACGCAGCGGGCGGGCGACGTCGTGTCGCGCACGACCAAGAGGCTGACCGGGCTCGACGCGTACACCGACCGCGAAGACGTGACGCGGAATACCGTGCCGCACGGCATCAATTCTCAATACTGGCGCGCGTCGGGAGGAACCGGGGATGGGTCGATCCGGAGCCTCTCCCCCCTGCCCGCACGCCTCGCTACCGCGAACCAGTACGTCGAAGCGTGGAGTTGCCGCGGCCCTTTCTTCGCGGGCTCGACCGTCGCCCAGGAGCACGATTCGCGGAGGCGGTATCGCCCGCCATGCCGATGACGATGCGCCTCTTCCGCACCGCGATCGCGGTCCTCGCCACTGCCGCCGTCCTGCTCACCGGTGCCTGGGCCGGCGGCACCTGCGCCAGGCGATGCAGCTGTCCGTCGTGTACACGACCGATGCTCCCGCCCAGGTGATCGCGTTCTACGCGGAGGCCTTTCGCGCCCGCGGACTGCTGCCGATCGCCAGTGCCGACCGACGTTTCGCGCATGTGTCCGTCTTCGATCCCGCCGACGGCCTGCAACGCGGAGTCACCGCCCTGGTCGAGCCCTCGGGACACACGCTGATCCTGCTCTCGGTATCGGACCCGCAAGGCCTGCCCAAGGTGTTGGCGCGGGCCCCCGAGGCGCCCTACCCCGTGCCCGAGGCACATCGCGCGTTCCTCGGTTACAGCTCGGAAGATGGCAACGCGAAGGCGCACAGCGGCCAGTTCGTCACCAGCCTCGGCACGGCGCAGGTGGCGCAGTACTACCGCGAACGGCTGGGCGCGCAGGGCTACGTGGAGCGGAGCGATCGGTCAGGGGAAGGGCTTCTCGTATTCACGAAAGGGAACGGCAGCGTGTCCATCGCGCTGCAGGTGCTCGACCAGGGCGGTGGATCGGCCGTGTTCGTGAACCACGTGGAGGGCACGCCGTGATCCGGCCACGGCTGCGCCGGCCGGCCCGGGGTCAGGCGCTGGTCGAGACTTCCCTGCTCCTCGCGACGCTCGTCGGGGCGCTCGCGGTGGGCGGCTTGTGGCTCGTGCGCGCGCACCCGCGGATGCTCCACGCCATCGAGATGGCAATCCGCGGCGATTACTTCGCGCTCTCGCTCCCTTTCCCCTGAGCATCGGGGAAGACTGAGCGCGCCCCTTGGCGGCCGTACGCGGTCAGCTCCACCGTCTCGCGCGGCCCATCGGCGCGTACCAAGCCCCAGAGCGGGACGTGGGAGGAACGCCAGACGCGCCTCGCTGCGCCAGTCGGGACGATACGCAGTTCCTCGACGTCGAAGGTTCCGGCGGGGACGGTCACTCTGGCGCTGCCGACGCGCGTCGCGCGTCTCGGCGGGGCGAGCCGCTCGGTTTTCGGGCCCCGACCCTCCCACCCGCTAATCGGGATCTCGATTGGCGCCTGCCCGAGCGCGTACACGACGGCGCGCTCCGGTCGGCCGCTTTCGCCGAGGAGCAGTCTGGCCGCGAACGGCAACGCTTGTGCGCCGAGCGCCGTCACTTCGAGCCAGACGCGACTCCCTTCGACCGCCGGCGGGATCAACGACAACCGCACGCGCAGGTCCTCTCCCGCGCGCGACCGGATCAGGTACTCCGCCCAAGAGCCCACCTGCGCTCTCACGGGTCCGAGAGCAGCGGCAAGCTCCACCGCCTCGAAGGGCGGAGCAGGACGAGCCGTCACGGCCGCAGCAGCTGCGAGGAGGGGGAGCAGCACGGAAACACACTATCCCGCCGTGCCGCTGCCTCGCCGCCGGTCATCCGCCGTATGCCGTCAACCGGGTCGACCATCCGGCCGATCGCGACTCGCGCGCGTTGCGGCACAATGCGCTCATGGTGCGCGGCGCCTATCTCGCGCTGTACGCGGGTTTCGCCGCCCTCGGCGCGGCGCTGCTGGCGCGCCCGGCGGTCCTCTGGACAGAGGGACTGGGCCTCTTTCGCCCCGTCCAGCCGTGGCACGTCCCTCTGGGAGGGACCGCCGCGTTGCTCGCGGCGCTGATCGGGGCCCTCGCCCTCGCGATGGCGCTGAATGCCATCGCCGGAACGAGATTACGCCGCCGCTACCACCTCGCCTTCTTGCTGCTCATCGCGCTGGCGCTGGCGCTCCGCGCCGCCTCGGGCGAACTGGTGGCGCCGGCCGATCCGGCGCCTCGCTTGATCGAAAGCCTGCGCATCGCGGCGGGCGTGCTCGATGCGGAGTACGCCTCCACGCGCCGGTACGCGCCGACTGCCGGGCTCCTGCAAGGCGCTCTGTCGGCGCTGCCGCCTCCGGGGTTCGTCTACCGCGGCCGGGAGTTGCGCCTCTCCGTGCGAATCTTGCACGGCATGAGCAGAGCGCAGCTCGAGGCTCTGCCAGGGGACCCGCCAGGCACCATCTACGTCTGCATCTCGTCCGACGAGCAGCGCGCGTGGCTGTCCGCGCTAGCGCTGCACCGGGTGATTCCCGTGACGGTGCAGGCCCATGCAGGCACGCACGCGGCGCCCGGATTCGATCCGCTCCTGCCGCTGTACCCGAACGCCCTGCCGGCGGCGCGCTAGATGTCCAGGTTCGTCGCGTCGAGCGCGTTCTTCTCGATGAACTCGCGCCGCGGCTCGACCGCATCGCCCATCAGCGTGGTGAACATGGTCTCTGCCTCGGCCACGTCGTCGGCGTGGACCTCGAGCAGCGTCCGCCGCGCGGGGTCCATGGTCGTGCTCCAGAGCTGCTCGGCGTTCATCTCGCCCAGACCCTTGTAGCGCTGGATCTCCAGGCCCTTCGAAGCCGCGCGCTTCACCAGGTCGACCAGCTCGAGCGGGTTCCGGGCCTGTTGCTCGGCCCCGCCGCCCTCGCGCAGCGAGAGCGTGAACGGCGCGCGGCCGAAGCCGGCGAACTCCTGCCGCAGCTTGGCCAGCTCGGCCCAGTCGGGGCTGGTGACGAAAACGTGGTCGAGGTGCGTCTCGCGCATCGCCCCGTTATGGCCCAGCTTCACCGCCAGCTTCTGCGCTCCGTGCTCGGCATCGTCGGCGATGACCACCGAGAGCGTCTCGTTCGGCTCCGCCGCCTTGAGCTCTGCCTCGAGGGCAGCGCGGACCTGCTGCAGGCGGGCGGGATCGCGCAGCGTCTGCTGCTCGAACGCGGGTCCGGCCAGCGCCGCGTCTATCACGCGCGCGTCGCGCCGCTTGTCGACCTTCGCGAGCAACCGGCGGTAAGCGAGCACCCTTTCGAGCAGCTCCTTGAGGCGCGCTCCCTGCACCGGCTCGGATCCTTCCCCGCGGACGGCGAATCCCTCGGTGCCGAGGTTGAGCATGTGCGCGTCCAGCGCCGCGTCGTCCTTCAGGAAGAGTTCCTGCTTGCCTTTCTTGACGCGGTAGAGGGGAGGCTGGGCAATGTAGAGGTGATGCTTGGTCGCGCCGTCCGCCAGCGAGCGCGCCACCACGTCGTGCATCTGCCGGTAGAAGAAGGTGAGCAGGAGCGTCCGGATGTGGCTGCCGTCCACGTCGGCGTCCGTCATCAGGATGATCTTGTGGTAGCGCAGCTTGCCGATGTCGAACTCGTCGTGGATGCCCGTGCCGATCGCCGTGATCATGGTGGCGATCTCCTGCGACGAGAGCATCTTGTCGAAGCGGGCCTTCTCCACGTTGAGGATCTTGCCGCGCAGTGGAAGGATGGCCTGGGTTCGGCGGTCGCGCCCCTGCTTGGCGGACCCGCCTGCGCTTTCACCCTCGACGATGTAGAGCTCGCACTTCTCCGGATCGCGCTCCTGGCAGTCGGCCAGCTTGCCGGGCAAGGACGCCGAGTCCAGCGCGCCCTTGCGCCGTACGGTCTCGCGGGCCTTGCGGGCCGCGATGCGCGCGCGTGCCGCGTCGGCCACCTTGGCCATCACGCGCTTGGCGATGGCCGGGTTCTCCTCCCAGAACGCGCGCAGCTTCTGCGCGACCATCTCTTCGACGAGGGCCTTGGCCTCGGTGTTGACCAGCTTCCCCTTCAGGTTTCCTTCGAACTGCGCACCGGGGATCTTGACCGAGACCACCGCGGTGAGGCCCTCGCGAACATCCTCGCCTGAAGGGCTCTCCTTGATCTCCTTCCAGGAGTTGCTTTCCTCCCCGTACTTGATCACCGAGCGGGTCAGCGCGCTCTTGAAGCCGATCAGGTGCGGCCCGCCGTCGACGGTGTTGATGTTGTTCGCGAAGGAGAAGACCTTCT
>VBKO01000292.1 GCA_005888115.1 Deltaproteobacteria bacterium | reverse complement strand
GGACTTCGCAGCCACATTCGCACGAAGGTGGAAAAGGCGCGCCGATCCGCGCCACCGATCATCGTGAGCGACCTGCTCACGCCGCATGGGGTTCGGGATCGTCCTGGGTCGCCAGACGCCTCAGGGGCTGAACCATGCGTCGTACGCGGGCGTCGGCACGCCCGCGGTACCGTCGCGCAACGCCCAGGTAGCGCCGCCGTCGGTGGAGATGGCGAGACCGAGCATCGTCGATGCGTACCAGGTCGACCCGTTTGCGAATATGCCCCGCGGCGGAGCCGGGACGCTTACCGTCGTGAAGCTCGCGCCTGCGTTCGACGAGACCGAGAGGCCTGTGTTCGTCGCCGCCAGGACCTTGCCGCTCCCGTCGACCGCCACGTCCGACAGAAAGGTGTCGCCCAGGCCGGCGGCCGTGCCCTTGAGCGTGAAGCTGCCGGACGCGCCGCTGCTGTTCGACACCCAGAGGCCATTCGACGTCGCGAAGTAGAATCCGGTTCCCGAAACTGCGATGCCTTTGCCGGTGCCGGTGCTTCCCTGCACGATCGAGAACGCCGCGCCGCCCACCGACTTCTGCAGATCGACGCCCGAGCCCACCCACACGGTCGTGCCACTCGCGAAAACGCATTCGGGCTCGGGCGGAGTGGACGTCGGCGTGGGGCCAGCGAGCGTGCGGTTGACGAAGCTCGTGCCTCCGTTGGTCGAGACCGCCAGGCCGCCAAAAGTCGCGGCGTAGACGTTCGTGCCGTCCACGTAGACGTCGAATATGGTGGTGCTCGCGAGCCCGTCCTCGATGGCGCGGATCGTGAAGCTTTGGCCGGAGTCGGTGGACACGGCGACGCCGCCGAACCCCGAGCCGTCCTCCACCAACGCGTAGAGATTCGCCCCAGAGCCCGTGATTTTCTTCGCCGCGCCGCGCAGGTCCTTGGGCACGAAGGTCAGACCGCCGTCGGTCGAAAGATAGTACGCGGGATAGGCTCCGACGCGGACAGTGGTGCCCTCGACGTGGATCGATTCGGTGCGGAGAGTGGTGTGCGAGGGAGACACCGCATGCGGCGTGAACGATGCGCCGGTACTGTCGCTCGAGACGGCGAACGAGTTGGTCGCGCCGCTGCTCACCGGGGAGCCCGTGGCCACGTAGAGCCTGGCGCCGTCGAAGACGACCTGCCCGACGTAGTTGTCGCCGAGCCCATTCGCAGTGGTGCGCGTCGTGGTGAACGTCTGGCCGCCGTTGGACGAAATGGAGAGGCCGAGGTCCGTCGCCGCGTAGACCATGGCGCCGGAGACCACGATCGCGTTCACCGACGCGCTGGCGAGCCCGGTCGTTCGATTGACGAACGTGGTGCCGCCATCGGTGGAAGTGGAGACGCCGGCGGCGGTGGCGGCGTACAGCGTCGATGCGGCGAGCACCAGGTGGCGGACCGAATTCGAGCCGAGGCCGTTCGCGGTGGTCCGCATCGCGAAGGTTTGTCCTCGATCGGAGGAGACCGCGATGCCCTGGTCGGTGGCGGCGTACACCTGCTCGCCCGACGCGATGACGCTGCTCACGAAGCCGGCGCCGCCGAGGTTGCGCGTCGCGAACGTGGCGCCGCCGTCGATCGAGACGAGCAGGCCGGCCGAGGTCCCTGCGAAGATCTTGCTGCCTTGGGCGAAGACGGAGAGCACCGCGGGCACGCTGGCGGGAACGAACGTCCATGCCTCGCCGCCGTCGGAGACGAGCAGGCCGCGGTCCGTGCCTCGGTAGAGGCGGCTGTTCGACGGATCGCGGAAGAAGACGTGGGTGCGCCCGCCCGGACGCACGGGCACGAACTTCGTCGGCGTCGGGCCGACTCCACGCGCGATGCCATCGCTCGTCGCGACGAAAGTGAGCCCGGTCGCCAGCGTCACCGTGTAGCTCTGTTGCCGCACGACCTCGCGATTGCCCGCGCCGTCTTCCGCGAAGAAACGCAGCACGGTGTCGCCCGCGCCGATCGCGATCGGTCCGGCCGTCGAGCCCGAAACGACGGTGCCGTTCACCGGATCGACGCCAGGAAGGCTTCCGTCGGTGGTGTAGACGATGCGCGCGCAGCCCGATCCGCCCGTGTCGGTGCAGGACAAGCTGACGCTCTGCGCGGCGGTGTAGACACCGCCTGGGACGTTGGCGGTCGTCATCGGCTCCTGGCAGTCGGCGACGGTGGTGAAGCTGAAAGCGGCAGGCTGGACGAGCGCATTTCCCGCGATGTCCGTCGCACCCGCGCCGATGGCGACCTGATAAGTCGTGTTGCAGGCGAGGCGCTCGCTCGGCGTGATGGTGAGCACGCTTCCGACGAGCGCAAGCGTGAACGTCACGCCGTGGTCGACGGACACGGTGCCGGTGGTGAGCGTCGATGCCTTCATGTCCTCGCTGAACGTGGCGGTGACGACCTTCGTAACGGCGACGCCCGTCATACCTGTCGCTGGATCGCTCGCGACCAGCGTGGGCGGCACCGTGTCGATCACGTAGATCTGCTGCCGGGACGTCTCGGCGTTCCCCTGCACGTCGAGGGAAAAATAACGAAGCGTAGCGTTGTCCGCGATCGTGATCGGCCCCGTGTACTGCGTCGATGCGGTCGTCGGTGTGCTGCCGTCTGCGGTGTAGTACGTCGCTGAGCAGCCCGTGCCGCCGGGATTGTCCGCGCAAGTCAGCGTCACTTGCTGAGGCGCGTTGTAGCGCCCGCCGGGCGGCGAGGCGGTGGTGGTGGGCGCGACGAACTCGGGACCGGACTGTACCGTGAATGACGACCCGAATGGGGTCGGCATCGTCTCGCCGTGCGCGCCGCGCAGCCCGCTCACCGCGATGGTGTGAACGGTGGAATAGGCGAGGTTCGCGGTCGGATCGAAGGTCACGGTGGCGGTCGCCGCGTCGAGGCCCAGGGAACCGGAGACGAAGCCCGTTGCGCCGGCGAATACGCCCGTGGCGCCGCTCGGCGGATCGACCTCGACGACCGACAGGCTGGCTGCGGGTGCCAGCGTGCATTGCCCGCCCGCTCCGCCCGGCATCGAGCTGGAGTTGCATGAGACGGCGGCGGCGAAGAGGGCCGCTCCGACCAGAGCACGCATGCCGAGGTTCATATCTTCTCCGGACTCGAGTTTGCTCGGAAGAGTACGAAGCGGAGCGGGTCCGGCAGCAAGGCGGCGGGGTAGGTGGCGCGTGCTCGGTGTGCGCCTGGAGGCGCGAGACTCTTACCGCACGCGTGTGCTTCATCAAGAAGCAGGAGCTCCTCTCGGCCGATGAGATTCGAGCCATTCGCGACCGATTCAATCTCACGCAGGCGGACCTGGCCAGGCTGCTGCGCCTCGGCGCAAACACGGTCCCGCGATTCACGGCAGGCAACGCTGAATCCGGAATGATCACGGCAAGGCTGATACCCGACTTTTCGCCGAAGTCCGAGGTCGTCGAGGCGGAACCCGAACGCGTCAAGGTTGAACATTTGCTACGCGGACGGGTGAGAGCAGAAATCGCTACGACATTCTCCGA
>VBKO01000291.1 GCA_005888115.1 Deltaproteobacteria bacterium | reverse complement strand
AAAGCGTGTTTTTGCAATGGAGCCGCTGCCGCGGTACAGCCGAAGGAGGATGCGCCCGGCGCGACGGCTTCTGATCCTCGATGACGACACGGAGCTTGTCGACGCGGTCGCGCGCCACCTGGAACGGCACGGATACTCTCCCACGCGGACGTACATGGTGGGGGAAGCCACTGCCGCAATCGACCAATCCATCCGCGAGGCATTGCCCTTCCAGGCAATCGTGACCGATCTCCAGCTTCCTGACGGCGATGGACGCGCCATCGTCCGTCTCGCGCGGGAGAGGCTGCCCGGCTGCCCCGTGGTGATGATGACCGGATCTGGTTCCATATCGGGCTCGGTCGAGGCCATCCGGTTGGGGGCGGTCACGGTCCTGGAGAAGCCCGTATCCCTGGAGACGCTCGAGAACGAGCTGCGGCAGGCGGTCGATGACCGTGCCGGATTGGAAGACGGCCTCGATGCCGCGACCAACGCAGGGATCATCGGGCGCTCCGCAGCCATTCGCGGCGTGCTGGACGCGCTGTTCCTGGCCGCTCCGACGGATGCGACCGTCCTCATCGAGGGCGAAACCGGTACCGGCAAGGAGCTGCTCGCGAAGGCGGTGCACCGGCTCTCGCGCCGGTCCCGCGGGCCGTTCGTTCCCGTGAATTGCGCCGCGCTGCCGGAGACGCTGGTCGAGAGCGAGCTGTTCGGCCACTCGAAGGGCGCATTCACGGGCGCCGACAAGAACCGGGAGGGGCGATTCCAGCAGGCGAATCGGGGGACGATTTTCCTCGACGAGATCGGCGAGATGCCCGTCGCGCTCCAGGCCAAGCTGCTCCGCGCCATCCAGGAAGGAGAAGTCCAGCCGCTCGGATCGACCAAGGCTGAGAAGGTCGATACGCGCGTGTTGGCGGCCACCAACCGCAAGCTCGAGCAGTTGGTCGCTGCCGGCACGTTCCGGGCCGATCTGTACTACCGCCTGAACGTCGTCCCGCTGAGCATCCCGCCTCTGCGGGAGCGTCCCGAGGACGTGGCGGTGCTGGCTGCCCACTTCCTGAAACCGGCGAAACGCAATTTCACCCCGGCGGCGATCGCCGCTCTCGAGCGCTATGCCTGGCCAGGCAACGTGCGCGAGATGGAAAACATCATCCAGCGCCTTCTGGTCTTGAAACCGCAGGGCGAGCTCGACGTCGCCGATCTGCCGCCCACGTTCCGTGGCGCGCGGGCGTCGTCTGGCGCGCCGCCCGCTGCGCTACCGTCGGAAGGCGTCGATCTCTATGCGGTCCTCGGGGAATTGGAGGACCGGCTGATCCGTGAGGCGCTCGAGCGCAGCGGTGGAAACCGGAACCAGGCGGCGCAGTCGCTCGGGCTCAAGCGCACGACACTGGTGGAGAAGCTTCGGAAGATGGGGCGGCGCGAAGACGGCTGATCAAGGTCGATTGCCGACGGTCACGCTTCCGCTTCGGCGAGCGACACCCCGTCGGCTTGCAGGGACTTGCGCAGGTCGGCCTTCGCCATGGACTTCGCCAGCGCTTCCTGCGGGACGATCAACTTCCGGCGAACGAGATCGAGCAGCGCGTCGTTGAGCGTCTGCATTCCCTGTCCGCGTCCCGTCTGCATGATGGAGGGCAGTTGGTATGTCTTGCCTTCGCGGACCAGGTTCGACACCGCGCTGTTCGCGAGCAATACCTCTCGCGCCGCCACCCGCCCGCCGCCCGCCCTCTTGCAGAGCGTCTGGGTGACGACGGCCTTGAGGGACTCGGACAGCATCATGCGGATCTGCGACTGCCGGTCGGCGGGGAACTGATCGATGATCCGATCGACGGTGGACGGCGCGGTGTTCGTGTGCAGCGTTCCAAAGACGAGGTGCCCCGTCTCGGCCGTTTCCAGCGCGATGGAGACCGTCTCCAGGTCACGCATCTCGCCGATCAGGACCACGTCCGGATCCTCGCGGAGCGCTGCGCGCAGCGCCGCTTTGAAGTTGTCCGTGTGGATGCCGACTTCGCGCTGGTGGATGGTGCAGCGTTTCGACTGGTGCACGAACTCGATGGGATCCTCGATGGTGATGATGTTGTCGTCGCGGTTGCGGTTCACGAAATCGATCATCGCCGCCAGGGTGGTCGATTTCCCCGAGCCGGTCGGCCCCGTCACCAGGATCAGCCCCTTGGGGAGGAAGCAGAGATCGAGCAGCTCCTTGGGAATCGCCATCTCCTCGGCGCTGAACACCTTGCCGGGGATGCGGCGCATGACCGCGGCGATTCCTGATCGATCGCAGAACAGGTTCACGCGGAAGCGGGAGTCGCCCATCTCGTGCGCGAAGTCGGTGTCCTTGCTGGCGAGCCACTGTTCGCGGTTGCGCGGCGGAGCAATGCTCCAGAGCATCTCCGCCAGCTGCTCGGCGGATGGCTCGCCCCAGCCTTGCAACGCGCAGATGTCGCCATCGATGCGAAGCGCGGGTGGCGCGCCGCTCGTCAGGTGCAAGTCGGACGCCCCGCGCTCTGCGCAGAACCCGAGGAGCTCTTGCATCGCCGAGGCAGGGTCCCTGGGCGCCTTCTTCACGGACATCCTTGCGGCGTTCACCTGATCGAGCGGCACGCGCGGTTGTACGGCAGGACGCAGGAGCGAGCCCGGCTGTACGCCGGGGTTTCCGTTCGAGGGCGTGTCGCCGTCGTATTCTTCGGCGCTCCTGTCGGTTGTGTCCACGAGCTCGATGGACGCGGGCTCGCTACGGTTGGTCACCGGCCGCAGCTCGGCGCGGACCTCGTCGCCATCCGGCGTGAAGCGGACGTGCACCCTCCCGCCGGGCGCCGTGTATTCGAATTCCTCGATGTGCGCGCCGGTGAAACCTTGCGCCTGATACGGCGGCATGAGCTCGGCGACGGCGGAGACGATGTGCGCGCTCGACAACGTCCGCTGCATCACCGCCTGGGTCGCGCCCTGGGCCCCCTCGAGATAGGCGGCCGACCCGGTCTTCAAGACGAGCCTGGCGGACCCGCGCAGGAATAGCAGCTCGATGAATTTATCCAGCCTCTTCATCTCAAGTGTCGAGGAGATCGGCTTCGGCGAGCAGCAGCAGTTCCGCCTCGGCATCCGGTGTCGCCTCGCCGAGGCTGCGCCGGGCGCGGTGTCTGCGCACGATCTCGAGGAGCTTTCGCTTTTCCTCCTCGAGCACGATCACGTCGAAGGCGAGGCGCACGATGGTGCGCAAGTCGGCGTTGTTCCACGGCTTGCGGATGAAGCGGTACACCTCGGCCTCGTTGATCGAGCGCACGGCGAGCTCGGGATCCGTATCCCCGGTGAGCATGATCCGCAGCGTGTGCGGCCAATGGCGCCGCACCTCCTTGAACAGCTCCATTCCGGAGATGCCCGGCATGTTGTTGTCGCTGATGAGGAGCTTGACCGGGTCACGGCGCAGCATCTCCAGCGCTTCTTCGCCGCTCTCGGCGACAAAGACGGTGTATCCCGCGTCCCTGAGGACGCGGGTCAGCCCCGTGCGCACGTACTCCTCGTCATCGACGACGAGCACGGTCCTCGGAGGCAGGACGGCGTCCGTCATGCCGCCGACCGCAGCCGGATGGAGAAGACGGCGCCCCCGCCGTCGCTTGAGCTCCGCCGGGATGCCGGGACCACGATCGCTGACCTCGATCTCGACCGTTCCGTCGCGATGGCGCACGGCCACGGACACGTCCTTCCCCGCCGACGTGTACTTGAGCGCGTTGCCGAGCAGGTTCTCGATCGCGCGGCGCACCAGCTTTCCGTCGACCGACGCGACGGCTTCGCCGTCCACGGTGGTGGAGAGCTGGATGCGCTTGCGCCTGGCGGTGGGTTCGAGCGTCGCCGCGGCATCGCGCACGAGCGCTTTGAGGTCGACTGGGGCACGCGCGATCGGGAGGTGACCCTCCTCGAGCAGCCGGATCTGCAGCGCCTCCTCGAGCGAGTCGCGCATGGTGTCCGCGCCGCGCAGGGCTGCCTGCGCGTCTTCGCGGAGGCGGCCCTCGGGAGCGTCTTCGAGGATGAGACCGAGATGGCTGATGATTCCGGCGAGCGGGCTGCGCAGGTCATGGACCATGAGCGAGAGCATCTCGTCCTTGGTGTTTTGAAGCTGCGCGAGCTGCTTCAACTGCTGCCGGATGAGCGCGTCCTGCGCCCGGAGCTTCAAGAACGCACGCACGCGCAGCAGCAGCTCGCGCCGATCGACGGGCTTGGTGAGGAAGTCATCGGCGCCCGCCTGGAGCCCCAGGTTCTTCTGCTCCTGCTCCGACAGCGCCGTCACCAGCAGCACCGGCAGGAGCGCCTCGCCAGCCCGCTGCTTGATCTTCTGGCAGACGTCATAGCCGTTCATTCCCGGCATCATCACGTCGAGGAGCACGAGATCCACCTGCTCCGCCCCGAGCAGCTCCAGCGCCGCGGGTCCGTTCGCCGCTTCCAGCACGCGGTGCTGGCCGCCGAGCATGGCGCGCAGCAGCGCCCGGTTGTGATCCTCGTCGTCGACGACCAGGATCGCAGCGCCGTCCTTCGCGCTCATTCTTCTCCCGCGCGATCGACCTGGGCGAGCAGGAGCTCCGCTTCTTCCTGCCGGGCCAGGGCAGCCAGGTAAGGGAAATCGCGTTCGAGGGTGCGCACGAAGTGGAGCTGCCGCCGCAGCGCGTTCACCAGGCGGCGGTTCTCCTCCTCGAGTTGGATGGCTTCGAAGGCGAAGTAGACGGTGACCCGGATCATGGTGTTGTTCCACGGTTTGGAAAGGAACCGGTACACCTCGCCCTCGTTGACCGCGCGGATGATGGTTTCCCGCTCCGGATCCCCGGTGAGCATGATCCTGCAGATGTGCGGATGGCGTTCGCGGATGAGGCGAAAGAACTCGATGCCACTCATGTCCGGCATGTTGTGGTCGCTGATCACCAGCTTGATCGCTTGCTGGCGCAGGATCTCCAGGCCTTCGGTCGGGCCTTCGGCCGTGATGACCGTGTAACCCTCGCGTTCGAGCAAGCTGGCGAGCGCGGTCCGGACCTGCTCTTCGTCGTCGACGACCAGGATGGTGCGCCCTGGAAACTTCGTCACCGCGGCGGGATTCGCCATGCTCAATCGATCCTCAATGAGGGGGTGGGAATCAAGTTAACAGCGTTCCAATGGCGCCGCGCAGGACCGCTGTGCGTGCATGTCGGTTCAGGGTCGCCGAGCGTGAGATGGCCGGACTCGATGGTCGGGCTCGGCAGGATTTAGCAGCAGACGCGGGAGCAGTGTAGCGTCGTTGGGTGCCGTACCCGCTCCTCTTGGAAATCCTCACTTTTGTTTCCCAGCGGCGCGGAATCGATTTCCGGGATTACCGGCGCGATATGTTGCGGCGCCGCGCGCAATCGAGGGTGCGCGCGACCGGGTGCACGGACCTGGCCGCCTACCGCTCCTACCTCATGACCGATCGCGAGGAGGTCGACCGGCTGATCGAGACGCTGGTCGTGCCGGTGACGGAGTTCTTTCGCGACGCCTGGACCTTCCGCGAGCTCGACCGGTGCGTGCTTCCCATCCTCGCGGCGCGCAACGCGCCGATCCGGGCGTGGGTGGTCGGCGCGGCGACGGGCGAGGAAGCCTACACGCTCGCCATCCTGCTCGCGGAAGCATCCACGCGCGGGACCGGGGGCGGCTTCGAGATGATCGCTTCCGATCTCGACCGCCGCTCGCTGGAAGTCGCGCGGGCAGGCGTATATCCCGCCGCCGCGGCCGTCGGCATCCCCCACGAGCTCTTTCCGCGCTACTTCCGATCGAATGGCTCCGGCATCCGCATCGCCGACAGCCTCCGCGATCGCATCCAATTCGCGCAGCACGATCTCGTCGGACCGTACCTGGCGCCGCAGGAGGCGATCGTCGCGGCCTTCGACATCGTGCTTTGCCGCAACGTCCTTCTCTATTTCGACGCAACCCTTCGCGCCAAGGCCGTGGCACGGCTCGCCGCGGTCCTCGAACCCGGCGCGGTGCTGATGATCGGGCACTCGGAGACGTTGCCGGCAGAGAGCGAGCGGCATTTCCATCCACACCCGGGCGCGAAGACCAACGCAGGGATCCTCGTTCGGAGGGCATCTTGAAGTTGGGTTTTCGCGATTGGCCGGTCCGCTGGAAGCTGCTGGCCCTCGTAGCCGCCGCCTCGGCAGTGCCGCTGGCAGTTACCACCCTGGTCGCGTTCCGCACGGGAAGCACGTTGATGCGGCGGTCCGCGCTCGAGCTGCTCGCCGCACGGGCCGACGACCTGGCAGGCGACCTCGACGCGTTTCACTTGGGGTTCCGCCGCGCAACCGATCGCCTCGCGACGATGCCCGGGATCAAGGACTTCTGTACGCTGCCGGCGGCGGCGCGACGAGAAGCCGAGCCGCGCATCGAGGAGATGTTCACCGCCTATGGCGCCGCCGACCCGCGGACGCATCTGGTCGCGCTGTTCGATCGCGACGGCACGATCACGGCGGCGACGATTCCCGGGATTCGCGGCCGCAACTATGCCTTCCGCCGGTACTTTCAAGCCGCGGTCGCAGGGCGACCCACCACCTCCGAGGTGTTCATCTCCGTCAACGAAGCGGGCGCCATTCCGACGATCGCGTACGCCACTCCCGTGAAGGACGCGGCGGGGCGGGTGCTCTGCGTTTCGCTGGTCGTGGCGCGCGGCGAGGAATTCTGGGAACTGGTCGCAAAGGGAAACGGAAGCGCGGGTCCGGGCAGCTATTCGGTAGTGTACGACCAGTTCGGAGTGCGCATCGCGCACAGCTCCAAGCGGGAACAGGTGTTCCATCCGGCGGGGCCGCTGGACGAGGCCACCATCGCGATGTTCGCGGCCGAGCGCCGTTTCGGCGAGAGCACGCGGCAACTGCTCGAGGCGACGGTGCCGATGCCGGAGGAGTTTTCGCGCGCAGTCGGGGGTGTGGTGACGGACGGATTGGAGTCCGTTGCGCCCGAAAACGGGCTCGTTACCCTCGGCGTCACTCGACGGCTCACCACGGTCCCCTGGACGTTGTTCTACTTTGCGCCGGAAGACACCGTGCTCGCGCCCGTCCAGCAGCTCGTCCGCGAGACCGTCTCCGTGAA
>VBKO01000290.1 GCA_005888115.1 Deltaproteobacteria bacterium | reverse complement strand
TCCAAAAGCTACTTCTTGGGATGCTCTGCGGAGGGGACGCCCTGCTTCTGGCCGGTATTGGAGGCTTCCGAGGCGGAGCTGGTCGCGCCGGTGGCGGGGGCCGTGGTGGGCGTCGGGGTCGTGCCGCTCGCCGGCGCCGGCGCCGTGTTGCTGCCCGTCTTGGTCCCGCCCGCGGCGGCATCGCCGCCGGAGCCGGTCTCGGGCTGCATGCCCTCCGGATAGATCTTGGTGACGAAATCGTACTTGCCGCCCTTCGCCACCTTGAGCACCACGGCGGGCTTCAAGGGGTTGCGGTTCTGGTCCAGCGTGATGTTGCCGGTCACGCCCGCGTAGTCCTTGGTTGCCGCCAGCGCGTCGCGGATCGAGGGGCCGGTCAGGTCCTTGGCGCGCTTCATCGCGTCGACCAGCATCCCGGTCGCGTCGTATGCCTGTGCCGCCAGCGAGTCGGGGAGCTGCCCGCCGTAGGCCTTCTTGTACTTGGA
The DNA here is from genome assembly GCA_005888115.1 of Deltaproteobacteria bacterium. GTDB lineage: Bacteria > Myxococcota > Myxococcia > Myxococcales > 40CM-4-68-19 > VBKO01. Next base: position 5,643 of record VBKO01000290.1, on the reverse strand, counting down.
GACGAACTCCTGGATGCGGGGGCTGGGGTCGTCGGGCGAGTAGTGGTTGGAGAAGTAGCTTCCGACGATCGCGTCCCCGCCGATCTCGTAGAGCTTCTCGCTATCCCACCCGTCGCCACCCAGGAGCGGCACCGTGATTCCCACCTCGCGCGCCTGCCGCGCGATGAGCCCCACGTCGGTGTAGTACCCCGGCACGTAGAGCGCCTGCGGAGCTGCCGCCTTGATGTTGGTGAGCTGCGCCTTGAAGTCGACGTCTCCGTTCGAGTAGCTCTCCTGCGCGATGATCTGCCCGCCGGTCTTGGTGAAGGCGTCGACGAAGTTCTTCGCCAGCCCGACCGAGTAGTCGTTGCGGACGTCCTTCAGGATCGCGACCTTCTTCAGCTTCAAGTTGTCGTGCGCGAAGGTCGCCGCCACGTAGCCCTGGAATGGATCGATGAAACAGGCACGGAAGATGTAGTCGCCCTTCTCGGTGACCGCGGGGTTGGTGGAGGAGGGAGTCACCATCGGCACCTTCGCCTGCTGCGCCTTGGGAGCCATGAACATCGACCGCGTCGAGGCCACCTCGCCGAGCAGCGCGACCACGTGCTCGCTGGCGATCAGGCGCGTGGCGGCGGTGGCCGCCTCCTCGGGCCGTCCCTGGTCGTCGAGCACTTTTACCTGAAGTTGCCTCCCTTTCACTCCACCTTTGGCGTTGAACTCGTCGATGGCCAGCTGGATGCCGTTCGCGCTGGAGAGGCCGAAGGTGGCCTCCGTCCCAGTCATGCTGCCGACCTCGCCGATCACGATGGGGCCGGTCGCGTTGGGGCTCATCATTCCGCTGCCCTGGTCCTGCTTCTTGCATGCGGCGAGGGCGGCGAGGGCGAGGAGGCTCGGCAAAATCCTGCGCATGGCGGATCCTCTGGAGGCGATTGGGAAAAGCGGCCTTGCTTAACACTCCGGGAGGGCGCGATCAACCGTGGCCGCGCTCCCGGTCCTGCATGGTACAGTGGCACCACCTTGCCCTCGCCGCGGATCCTCGTCGTCGATGACAACCCGGAGCTGCTCACCCTGCTTTCCTCGTCGTTCGAGGAGGCCGGATACACGGTCCTGACGGCCAGCCGCGGCCGCAGCGCGGTGGACCTGGCGCGCAAGGAAAAACCGGCGCTCGCCATCGTGGACGTGCTCCTGCCCGACCTGATGGGATTCGACGTCGCCGAGATGCTCAAGCGGCTGAAGATCCCGTTCATCTTCATCTCCGGCGTGCACAAGGGCGGGACCACCTCGAGAGGCGCCGGCGCCAAGTACGGGGCCGCCGGCTACTTCGAGAAGCCCTTCGACCGCAAGGCATTGCTGGAGGCGGTGCGCAAGGTGGTTCCCGCTGCCCGATCTCCCGAGCACGAGATCGAGTTGGACCTCGAGGGGGGGCCCGCGGTTGCGGAAGAAACCGAGGCGATGGAGCTGACCAGCCGCATCGATCTCACCGCCCAAGGCGCGCACGTAGGGCTGCGCGGAGGCGGCAAGCTGGCGCTCAAGCCGATGGGCCCCGAGCAGCAGGCTCGGCTGAGCAGCGCGGCCAGCCCGGCAACGCGTCGCATCAGCGTCACGGTGCCCACCGAGCCGCCCCCGCCGGGGCGGCAAGAGGAGCCGGAAGAGCTGCCCCCCGATGCGCTGCAGCCCATCGCCTCGAAGGACAGCGTCCGGCGCGGCGAGCTGAAGGACAACCTGCCCCAGCTCTTCGCCGCCTTCTTCCAGGCGCGCGAGACTGGCGAGCTCGGCCTGCAGAAGGGGCAGGTGAAGAAGGTCGTCTACTTCGAGGCCGGGATGCCGGTCTTCGCGCAGTCCAACCTCGTCGCCGATCGGTTGGGACAGTTCCTGGTGCGGGCAGGAAAGATCGACGAGGCGACGCTCGAGTCGGCCGCCGACGAGGCCTCGCGCAGCAAGCAGCGCACCGGCGACGTGCTCATCTCGATGGGGGCGCTCAGCGAGGAAGAGCGGCTCTACTACATCGCGCAGCAGATCAAGAGCATCCTCTACAGCCTCTTCGCCTGGGAGACCGGCTCCTTCGCCCTCTCGTTCCAGGCGCGGGCGCGCAGGGAGATGATCAAGCTCGACATCCACCCCGCGAACCTGATCGTGCGCGGCGTCAAGAAGCTCTACAAGCCGGAGCGCCTGCGGCGCCTGCTCGGGGCCCACGAGCGGCTCACCCCGTCGCCTGACCCGGCGTTCAACCTGAGCGACGTGGAGCTGCAGGCCTGGGAGGCGCACCTTCTGCCCCGCTGCGATGGGACCCGCAGCGTGGCGGAGCTGGTGAAGCTCTCCGGGAAGCCGGAGAACGAAGCCTGGGCCACGCTGGTCGCATTGCGGGCGCTGCGCGTGCTGGACGTCCGCTAGCGACGTATGCTCGCTGGATGGAAGGCTGAATCTGATCGCGCGCCGGTAACCTCGCGCTCGACCTCCGCCTGGATGTGGCGCAGGACCCGCCGGTGGATGCGGTGCACGAGCAGGTCCGACCAGATCGACCAGTAGGCTTGCGGGCCCATCTCCAGCTGGTACCAGGTGCTGCCCTCGAGGAGGGTCCGGCTGCCGGGCAGCGGAATCAGCCGGAACTCCCCGCGCAGGCTGCGCATCGTCCCGTCGAGGTGCGGCGGGTGCAGGCGGCGGTACGGGCTCCACTCCTGCATCGGAGGAGGCTGGGACGAAACGTCGAAGCCCAGTCTGCGCATTCTGCGGGAGGCGGCAGATCGGCGAATCCCTGCACGTGCGGCCAGACCTTCTCCGGGGGAGCGGCGATCTCGATGGAGGTGACGACCTCGCGAACCGGAGCCCGGGCCAGCGACCGCTCCAACCCAGCCGAAGCTGGAACCGCGAATGCGACGGCGAAGGCGGCGCGGGTGGACAGGTGCTCGGCCCTCATCGCGCGGCCGGCGACGGCCCCGAGGATCGCGAGCGGCACCGCCAAGGGCAACGCCATCGCGACGCAGATCGCGCCTTCCAGGGCCAGCGCAAGCGACGCGAGAGCGGCGACCAGGACCGTCAGAGCGCCGACGGCGGTGGTCGCGCCGCGCGGCTTCAGCCATCCCCGGTTGAAGAACCATCCGGCGGCCGCTCCCATGGTGAATGGCGTGCCGAGAAATACGGCGGCGCTGTAGCGATGCAGGAGCAACACGTGCAGCCCGACCGAGACGGCTCCGATCAGGGTGCCTGCCCCCACGCCCAGCAACGCCGCGCGCAGTCGATCCGTTCCAGCAGTAGGTGTCGCGTGCGCCGGCCGCGGGCGCGAAGGCACGATCGCGAGGGCCGAGATCAGTCCCCAGTTCACGAACGGGACGAAGAAGAGCAGCGCGATCCACGGCGAGAGTCCCGCGTCGAGCGCGCGCCGGAGCGACATCGAGATGCCGATCCAGAGGAACGGCAACGTCCACACGGCCATGGCCAAAAGGAGCCACTGCGGCCGCGCGTGCAGATGGCCGCCCCGAGCGGAGAGTACTGGAGTGAGGTAGTCGATCGGGGTCCAGAGCCGGCCCGTCACCGCAAACACCGCGACGACGTCCACTCCAAGCTTCAGCGCCATCAAGGCCGCGCCGTGCAGGAGGTAGGTCGACCGGTCCACGCGGTCCGTGAGGCCGAACCAGACCCGCCGCAAGTTGCGCACCGCGGGACTGTATCCCGTCGCACGGCGGCTCGTTGCACGTCGCGTAAATGCGGCTTTGACGCGCATTGACAACCCACAAGGTTCGACATAGACGTGCGCGCCCGATGATTGCCCTGTCCAGGCAGCCGGGGGAGGCGCCCTCGCCGTTCGACGCGGAGCAGCAGCGCCGGTTCGAGGAGGGATTCCAGAAGGCGGTCGCGAAGTACCCGCCCGAGCGGCGGCGATCCGCACTGCTCGCCGTGCTCCACCTCGCCCAGGACGAGCTGGGCTGGCTCCCCGAGCCGGCGATGATCTACGTGGCGCACCTCCTCGACGTGCCGCCGGTGCGCGTCCGCGAGGTGGCCACTTTCTACACCATGTATCGCCTCCACCCGGTGGGGCGGCACCACATCGGCGTGTGCAACTCCGTCTCCTGCTGGGCGATGGGAAGCGAGAACATCCTGCGGCACTGCGAGGAGCGGCTGGGGATCCGGCCGGGCGAGGCCACCAAGGACGGCCAGTTCTCGCTCGAGGAAGTCGCCTGCCTCGCCTCCTGCGGTACGGCGCCGGCCGTCCTCGTCAACAACTTCACCTACGTCGAGAACGTCACCCCCGACTCGATGGACGCGCTGATCGTACGGCTGCGCACCGAGCCCGGGCAGAAGATGGCGCCGGGCCCGCATCCACGTCATCTCGAGGACAAGCACGCCATCGAGAAGCAATCGGATCCGCAGGCCACCGGCACCGTCGGACAGGCCGCCGCGACCGCCATCCCCACCGACAGGAGATGAGGGTGGCCGAGCGCGTGAAGATCCTCACCGGCGATTGGGACAAGCCCGAGAGTTGGTCGCTCGCCACCTACAAGGCCTCCGGCGGCTGGCAGGCGCTGCCCAAGGCGCTGAAGATGCAGCCGCAGCAGATCGTCGAGGAGGTGGTGAAGAGCAACCTGCGCGGGCGCGGCGGCGCGGGGTTTCCCACCGGCATGAAGTGGAACTTCGTGCGCAAGGAGACGAGCTTTCCCAAGTACCTGGTGGTGAACGCCGACGAGGGCGAGCCGGGCACCTTCAAGGACCGCGCCATCCTCGAGAAGAGCCCCCACATGTTCGTCGAGGGGCTGGTGATCGGCTGCTACGCGCTCGATTGCCACCTCACCTACGTGTACTGCCGCGGCGAGTTCCGGCGCGGCCCGGCGGGGAGGCTGCAGCAGGCGATCGACGAGGCGTACGCGCAGGGCTACCTGGGCAAGAACATCCTCGGCTCCGGATTCGACCTCGACATGCACGTGGTGATCGGGGCGGGCGCCTACATCTGCGGCGAGGAGACGGCGCTGCTCGAGTCCCTCGAAGGCCGGAAGGGATATCCGCGCCTCAAGCCTCCATTCCCCGCCAACGCGGGCGGGGGGCTGTTCAAGCAGCCGACCGCGGTCAACAACGTCGAGACCCTGGCGAACCTTCCGGTCATCGTGGAGAAGGGCGGCGAGTGGTTCGCGGACGTCGGCGTTCCGAAGAACGGCGGCACGCGCCTGTACGCCGTCAGCGGGCACGTGATGGTGCCCGGCGTGCACGAAGCGCCGATGGGCACCACCTTCCGCGTCCTGCTCGACGAGCACTGCGGCGGCATGCGCGGGAACAAGAAGCTCAAGGCGATCATCCCCGGCGGCAGCTCATCGGCGGTGATGACCGCGGAGGAGGTCGACTGGCCCTCCGACTTCGATACGCTCAAGGCCAAGAAGACCATGGCGGGGTCCGGCGGCGTCGTCTACCTCGACGAGGACACGAACATGGCGTTCGCGCTCGCGAACGTGATGCGCTTCTACGCCCACGAATCGTGCGGCCAGTGCACGCCCTGCCGCGAAGGGACGGCGTGGCTGAGCCGGCTGCTCGACAAGATCTGCGCGGGGCGCGGTGAGAAGCTGGACGTCGACAACGTGCACCAGATCGCGCGACAGATGGAGATGAAGACCATCTGCGCGCTGGCCGACGGCGCCGCCATGCCGGCGAAGAGCTACATCGAGAAGTTCCGCGCCGACTTCG
>VBKO01000289.1 GCA_005888115.1 Deltaproteobacteria bacterium | reverse complement strand
GATCTTCCCATCGATCGTCATCTTTCCCAGCCGCCGGGTCACCATGGCGACCCCTTCGATGGCGCCGCGCGCGGAGGTGACCCTGGCCCGCGAGCCGTTCGCGATCCCTTTCTCCTTCGCGAGCTCCTCGGGGATCTCGATGAAGAAGCCCGGCTGCAGCTGGTTCAGGATTCCCGTGTGGTGCGTCCAGTAGTGGTACATCTCCGTGAGCCGGTACGTGGTGCAGACCACGGGGAACTGATCGCGGTTCCCGTACACGTCCTTGTCGGAGCTGAACCGCATCGTGACCGGATTCGAGGTTACCTTCGGGTGCAGCGGGTTCTCGATGGCCGCCTCGGTGGCCTCGTAGTGCTCCGGGAACGGGCCGTCGTTGAGGACGGGCGCGTAGAGGCGTCCCACGCCTTCGGGAAGCATGATGAAGGCGCCGTACTGGCCCGGCGGCGAGTCGGGCGGGAAGTCAGGGACGTCGCCCACCCACTTCGTCCCGTTCCACGCGATGCCCGCGCGGGTCGGGTCCCACGGCCTGCCTTCCGCGTCGGCCGAGGCGCGGTTGTACATGATGCGCCGGTTCGCGGGCCACGAGAACGTCCAGTCAGGGTACATGCCCAACCCCGTCGGATCGCCGGTGCCCCTGCGCGCCGCGTTGTTGCCCGCCTCGGTGTAGACGCCGGAGTAAATCCAGTTGCCACAGCTGGTCGACCCGTCATCGCGCAGCTGTCCGAAACCGTCGAGCTGCTGCCCCGCCGCCCGGATCACCTTGCCGTCCTTGTCCTTCAGGTCGGTGATCGCCTTGCCGTTGACCTCCTTCAGGACCTCGGCCAGGTCCGGATTGATGGGATTGCTATAGTTCCAGGTGACGTTCAGCACTTGCTCGGGAAGAGCGCCGCCCTCCTTCCGGTACAGCTCGCGCACCGCCAGAAGGATTCGGGAGATGACCTCCTGGTCCGTCTTGGCGGCGCCGGGCGCATCGATCGCCTTCCACTTCCATTGGATCTGGCGCGCCGAGTTGGTGAAGCTGCCGTCCGTCTCCGCGAATCCGCCGCAAGGAAGCTGGAACACTTCGGTCTGGATCCGAGATGGATCGGGCCCGCCATACTCCTTGGGCGCCTTCCAGAAGGTGGCGGTCTCGATCTGATAGTTCTCGCCGACCACCAGCCAGGTGAGCTTCGAGAGCGCGTTGATCATCTTGGAGGAATTGGGGCCGACCGCGACGGGGTTGAAGCCGAAAGTCATTAGCCCCTCCGGCGCCGGCTCGGTGCCACCCGCGCGCCGCGAGTTGCCGCGGTACATGTCGTCGAACATATAGAGCCAGGAGTGGTTGCCGTCCGTCTTCGGCAGCCACTGGTACCCCCAGTCGTTGTCGTTCGCCGCAGCCTTGCCGTAGAGGGCCTTGAGCAGGCTGACCATGAACTTGGGGTAGTTCGAATAGTAGTTCACGCTCGCCCACGCCTGGGTGTTCAGCGTGGTCGGCGTCACCGCCTTGAGGTAGGTCTGGAGATCGGTGAGCTCGCTCCGCGGCGTGGCCAGGTAGCCGGTCAGGATCTCGAACGTGCCGGCGGTGTCGGTCGCGCCCTGGATGTTGGAGTGGCCGCGCAGCGCGTTCACGCCGCCACCCGGCCGGCCCACGTTGCCCAGCAAGAGCTGCAGCGTGGCGGCTGCGCGGATGATCTGCACGCCGACGGAATGCTGCGTCCAGCCCAGCGCGTAGGTGACCGTGCCCACCCGCTCCGGGTTGCCCGTCGAGGTGACCACCTCGGCCACCTCGAGGAACTTCGCCTTCGGCGTGCCGCAGATCCTCTCGACCATCTCCGGCGTGTACCGGTCGACGTGCTTCTTGAGGAGCTGGAGGGTGCAGCGCGGGTGCTTCATGGTGGGATCGACCTGGTACCCGTTCGTCTTCGGGTCGGGCTCATAGGCCCAGGCCGACTTGTCGTAGTCGCCCTTCGCCGGGTCGAATCCGGAAAAGAGGCCTTCGTCGAACCGGTACTTCTCGCCGACGATGTACGGCCCGGCGGTATGGATCCTGACGTACTCCTCGTGGTAGCGGCCGGTGTTCAACGCGTACCGGATGATGCCGTTCAGGAACGCGATGTCCGTCCCGGGACGGATCGGCGCGTAGACGTCCGCCACCGCCGCGGTGCGTGTGAAGCGCGGATCCACCACCACCAGCTTCGCGTTGCGCGTCTTCTTCGCCTCGATCGTCCATTTGAAGCCGCACGGATGGTTCTCGGCAGGATTGCCGCCCATGGCCAGGATGACGTCCGCATTCTTGATGTCGACCCAGCCGTTGGTCATCGCCCCGCGGCCGAACGTGGCGGCCAGACTGGCCACCGTGGGACCGTGTCAAACCCTTGCCTGGCTGTCGCGGTACACGACGCCCAGCGCGCTGGCCATCTTCCACTGCAGGTAGTTGAACTCGTTCGTGTCGGTACACCCGCCCACGATGGCGATGCCCGGCGTGCGGTTGACTTCCTGTCCCCGCGCGTTCCTGGCCACGAAGGTGCGGTCGCGCGTGCTCTTGATGTGCCGCGCGATCTGCTGGATGGCATCGTCCCAGGAGACGTCTTCCCAGTGATCGGATCCCGGCCGGCGCACCTTGGGAGTGCGGATCCGGTTCGGATTGTCGATGTCGTACTTGAGCGTCGCGCCCTTCGGGCAGAGCGTGCCGCGGTTGATGGGGCTGTCCGGATCGCCCTCGACGTGCACCACGGTCGGGATCACGTTCTTCGCCTTGTCGCCGAGCGTGTGGACGATCACGCCGCATGCAACGGCGCAGTACGGGCAGATGCTCCGCGTCTCGGTGGTCCGGGCGATCTTGAATTGCCGCATCTCCGCGCGCGCCCGCGACACGTCGAATCCGATTCCAGCAGCCGCACCCGCGACCGCGGCACCCTTCAAGAACGTCCGTCGTTTCATCGAGCCTCCACGCCGTTCTGGCCGAACCGGCCAGGATGTCCCCTTCACGGTCTGTGCCGATTCGGGGATGCATCTGAAGCGGCGCATTCCGTCGCGCGATGCGCCGCGAAGGCTGCACAGTTCTGTGACATCGCTGTCGAGATGGGATCAGCTCGAGCGCTCCAACCAGTCTGCGAACGGGGCGCGGAAGCCAGGCAGGTTGGCGCGACGCTTGCAGCCGCGTCGCTCAACAACTCATGAGAGGAAGAAAGCCATGCGTTCCACCTTCAGGTTCGTCCTTCTCGCCTTGGCGAGTTACGGAACCGCGATCGCGTCAGACGGGCCCTAGCATGCCCGCTCGCCTCCCCGCATCGAACGTCTTGGAAATCGCCGGCCGGCGCTCGACCACGTACAGCACGGCCGTGAGGGACGACGGCCGTGGTGATGGCGGACAGCCTCGCGGTTCTCAAGGCGATATGATGGCTCGCAGGACGTCCGTCTCAGCAGGGAGATCATCGATGGAAACCAGCGACCGTTCCGTCCAGTTTGCCGGGGGCATCCTCGGCCGACAGCGTCACGTCTGCGCCTTCTTCAACGGCATCGACGAGGAGCACAGGGTGCTTCGCTCGTTCATCCAGGATGGCTTCGACCGGGGGGATAAAGCCTTCCATCTCGTTGACCCGGAG
>VBKO01000288.1 GCA_005888115.1 Deltaproteobacteria bacterium | reverse complement strand
TACTACGGCCTGGGCAACAACACCTCGAGCGACCTCGCGCTCCACCCTGAGCTCTCGGGGGATCGCGCATTCAGCTACTTGCGCCGCTACCCGCAAGCGAACATCGCCTTCACCCTGCCCTTCAGCACCTCGGGCGTGCGCATCTCCGCGTTCGCCCGGTACCTCCGGCTCCACATCGAGCCGTACGACAACTCGCTCCTCGCGCTGGAGAAGCCGCCCGGGTACGAGGGCGGAGAGGAGCTGTCGTTCGGCTTCGGCGTGCTGGCCGATCGCCGCAAGGGCGAGGCGATGCCAAGTGAAGGGTACCTGCTAGAAGCGGCCATGCGCGGATCGCAACGCGGCATGGGCTCGTCCTACAGCTACGTGGGCGGGACCGCGCGCGCGATGGGGTTCGTCCCCATCGGGAACCGCGTCGTGCTCGCAGCGCGCGTCGTCGGCGACGCGCTCACGGGCGGCACTCCGCTCTTCGAGCTGGCGCGCTTCGGCGGCGTGGATCCGCTGGAAGGCGTCGGAGGAGAGCGGAGCGTGCGCGGCATTCCCAAGGCGCGCTTCATCGGTCGGGTCAAGGCGCTCGGCACGGTGGAGACGCGGGTGCGCCTGGCCGACGCGCGCGTGTTGGACCGCCGCGTGTCGTTCGGGGCCGTCGCATTCTTCGACACCGGCCGCGTCTGGCAGCTACAGGGAAACGACGGGCGGTTCTTCGATTTCCATAGCGGCGCGGGCGGAGGACTGCGCGCCTACCATCGCGAGTTCGTGCTCCGGCTCGACGTCGGCACCTCGTCGGAGCGCTCCGCGAACTTCTACATCACCTTCGGCAGCTTCTTCTGACCCGAGCCGGTCAGAAGAGGCGCTTCTCCAGCGCCTTCAGCACCGCCCGGGTCCGATCGCGCACGCCCAGCTTGGCGAGGATGCTGGAGACGTGGTTCTTCACCGTGCGCTCCACCACGCCGAGCGCGCTGCCGATTTCGCGATTCGAATACCCGCCGGCCATCATGCGCACGACCTCACGCTCGCGCTGAGTGAGCGGCTCGTCGGGGTGCTCGCGCGGCGCCGGCCCGTCGCGCAGCGAGCCGAGACCGCGCAGCACACCCTCGGTGAGAGACGGCTTGAACCAGGTGCCTCCGCCCGCCAGGCAGCGGACTGCCTGTCCCAGCTCCTCCGCAGTCACGTCCTTGAGCAGGTACCCCTTCGCCCCGGCGCGGGCCGCGGCGAGCAGGACGTCGGCGTCGTCGAAGGTGGTCAGCACCAGGCATGGAGGAGCGGAGCGATCGCGCTCCAGCTCCTCCAGCACGCGCAGGCCGCCTCCGCGCGGCATTCGCATGTCGAGCAGCACCACGTCGGGCGGTGCCGCGCGCAACACCGCCAGCGCTTGCTCCGCGTCACAGGCCTCGCCGGTGACCTCGAGCTCCGGGTCCAGCTCGAGCACGCGGCGCAGACCTTCGCGGACCAGCGCCTCGTTCTCGACGATGCACAGGCGGATCACGAAACGGCTCCGGGCAGCGGCAGCGTGGCGCGGACGCTGAAGCCCGCGCCGGGCCGCGTCTCGACGGTGAGCGCGCCGCCCGCCCGCTCCACCCTCTCGCGCAGGCCGCGCAGCCCGTTCCCGGCGCGGACCTCGTCGGCGCCGCGCCCATCGTCCCGCGCGCGCAGCTCGAGCCGGCCGTCGCGCTCGGACAGCTCCAGCCACAGGTTCTCCGCGCCGGCGTGACGGGCGGCGTTGGTGGCGATCTCCTGCGCGCAGCGGAGCACGATGAGCGCGCCCTCCCCGGCGTCGACCGGCAGCGAGCCCGGCAGGCTGAGGTGGATCCTCGGGCGCGGCATCTCCTCCGCGAGGGCCCGGAGCGCCGAGCCGAGGTCGAGCCGCTCGGGGTCGCGCAGCTCCTCGACGGCCGCGCGCACTTCGGTGAGGAGCATCTGCGCGATGGACTGCGCCGCCTGGACTGGCTCAAGGGCGCGGCCATCGGCGGTGCGGGAAGCCGCCTCGAGGTTCAGGCGCAGCGCCGTCAGGTGGTGACCCAGCGCATCGTGCAGCTCCCGCGAGATGCGCACCCGCTCGCCCAGGCGAGTGGTCTCGGCGAGCCTCGCCTGCGCAGCCCGCAATTCTTCGCGCGCCCGCGCCTCGCGCGCGAGCACGTCCGCCACGAAGAAGGCGAGGAGCTGGAAGGCGAGGTACGGCGGCGCGAGGAGCAGCGCGGCACGGGGCGTCCAGTGGTAGGCGACCGCGCCCGCGAGGGCGGCGCTCTGCACGGCGATCCACGACAGCCCGCGCGGCCGTGACACGAGGCCACCGAGCTGCAAGGCCCCGAGCACCAGGAGCGCTCCCTCGAAACCGTCGCAGAGCGTGAGCACCAGCGCGACGACGCAGACTGCCTGCCCGGCGATGGGCAACAGTCGCCGCGTGCGGAGCGCGAGCAGGAACAGCGCGAGGAACGCGACGTACGCCGCCGCCCATCCTGCGAGGCGCGACGCCGAGTTGCTCCCGGCGAAGAGGATGGGTGCGCCGATCATCAGCCAGACGGCGATGCCGCCGATCTTCAGCGCGCGTCGCAGCTCGTCGGGCCCCATGCGCCGGAGCATAGCCCGCCCGGGCACCGCCCCGGATGGGCCGGAAGTACCAAGCCCGGGCTCACCCCTCGTGACGATGCGGAGCCTGCCGGCGCTCGGCTACGCATCGGAGCAAGGAGGATCCGCCATGCTGACCATGCTGATGCTGATGTCCGCCGCCCTGCCTCTCGCTGCCGCTGGGGAAGCGCCGAAGCCTGCCGATGTCGAACAGCTCTTCACCGCGATCCGCGAAGGGCGCGCCGACGAGGTGAAGCGGCTGCTCGACACGAATCCCGCGCTGGCGGCGGCGCATGGCTCGAAGGGAATGTCCACGGTCACCGCCGCTTTGTTCGTGCGCTCGGGCGAAGGGTTCGTGCCGGTCGGCAAGAACGCGATCCTCGCCGCGCTGCTGAAGCATCGCGCGCCGATCGACCGGTTCGAGGCGGCTGCGCTCTCCGGCCGCGTCCGGGTCGCGCAGGAGATCGACGCCGACCCCGCCTACCTCGCCGCGGAGAGCGGCTTCGGCTGGACCCCGCTCCACTTCGCCGCCTACGGCGGCAACCTCGAGGTCGCGAAGCTGCTCCTCGATCGCGGCGCCGCCATCGATCGCCGCGCCAACACGAAGTTCCGCAACACTCCCCTGCAGGTCTCGCTGCTCACCGGGGAGGAGGAGATGGCCGCATTCCTCGTCGCGCGCGGCGCGGACGTCCGCATCGAGCAGGACGAGGGTTTCACTGCCCTCCACGAGGCGGCCCAGATCGGCAGCGAGAAGCTGATCGCGCTCCTGCTCGACGCCGGCGCCGACCCGAACTCACGCGGCAAGGACGGCAGGACACCTCTGGCGGTCGCGCGCAAGGCCAACCATTCGGGCGCCGCGAAGCTGCTGCAGTCCCGCGGAGCGCGTGAGGCGG
>VBKO01000029.1 GCA_005888115.1 Deltaproteobacteria bacterium | reverse complement strand
GCCCAGCGTCTTCTTCACCGCGTCCTCGAGGCGCGTCGCCACCTGCTCGGTACGCTCGACGCGAGTGCCGATCGGCGTCTTGTAGAGCAGCGTGAACTGCGACTCGTCGGTGTCGGGGAAGAACTCCGTGCCGATGAACCGCTTGATGCCGAGCGAGAGCACGAAGAACGCCAGGATGCCGCAGACCGTGAGCGCCCGGTGGCCCAGCACCCAGCGCAGGGCGCGCGCGTACGCGTCGTCCATGCCTTCCAGGCGCCGGACGATCCACCCCGCGACGCCTGTCCGGTCGTGCGCGTGCTCTGCCCGCAGAATCTGAAGGCAGAGGAGCGGAGTGACGGTCCGCGAGACGAAGAAGCTCATGATGAGGGCGAAGGCGATGGTGAGCGCCAGTGGCAGGAAGAGGTTGCGCGCGATGCCGAAGAGGAAAAGCACCGGGAAGAACACCACGATGGTGGTGATGGTGGAGACCAGGATGGGCATCGCCACCTCCTGGGCGGCGGCGAGCACCGCGGATCTGCGGTCCTGCCCCAGTGCCAGGTGGCGGTGGATGTTCTCCAGCTCGACGATCGAGTCGTCCACCAGCCGGCCCACTCCCAGCGCGAGCCCTCCCAGCGTGAACACATTGAGCGTATTGCCGGTGAAGAAGAGAAGCACGAACGTTGCGATGATCGAGAGCGGGATGGCCACCGCCACGATCGCCGTGGCGCGGAAGCTCACCAGGAAGATGAGGATCACCAGGATGGCCAGGAGGCCGCCCTGCACGGCCTCGTGCTCCAGCGCCTTGACGGCCGCGCGGATGTAGCTCGACTGGTCGAACGAGATCTGCAGCTTCACGTTGGCGGGAACGCCGCGCAGGTTCGGCAGCGCCGCGCGGATCGAGTCCACCACCTTGATGGTGTTGGCGCCCGGCTGCTTGAGCACGCGCAGGTACACGCCGCGCTGCCCGTTGATGCGCACGATCTCGCTCTGGTCCTGGGTGCCGTCCTCGATCCGCGCCACGTCTCCGACGCGCACGGGCGGCACCTGCCGGCCGCCCACCTCGATGGCGGGACGCAGGATGACGTCGGCGAGCGGCTTGGTGTGCTCGAATTGGGTATTCGCGAAGACGTTGTAGTCGCGGTCGCCCGCGCGCAGGTTTCCCGACGGCAACAGGAGATTGGAGTTCCGCACCGCGTTCACTACGTCGAGGACGCCCAGGCTGCGCGCGCGCAGCGCGTCCCGGTGCACCTGCACCTGCACCTCGCGCACCTTGCCGCCGCCGACCGTGGCGCTGGCCACGCCCGGGATGCGCTCCAGCTGCGGCTCGACCACGTTGTAGGCGAGGTCGTAGAGCTGCTTCTCGTCCAGCTCGCTGGACCCGACCGCCACCTGCACGACCGGGATGTTGGTGATGTCGAACTTGATGTTGAACGGTTGCTGGATGCCCGGAGGCAGCGTGTTGAGGATCTGCGAGATGCGCTGCGAGACGTCGAACTGCGCGTTGTCGAGGTTGGTGCCGAACTGGAACCAGACGCTGACCAGCGAGACGCCCTGCTTGGAGACGCTCTCCACGCGGTCCACTCCGGGCGATGCGCTCACCGCGCGCTCGATGGGCACGGTGATCGACTTCTCGATGTCGACCGGCCCGGCGCCCGTGTAGAAGGTGGCCACCCGGATGAGCGGGATGCTGATGTCCGGGAACAGATCGACGGCCAGCCGGTCGACTGAAACGGCCCCCAGCGCGAGAGCCATCAGGGACATCATCAGGATCAGGACCGGGTTGCGCAGTGCCAGGCGCGTCAGCCACATGGCGTCAGTCCCGAGTGGGGATGGCGGGGCGGCGGCCTTCCGGCGCCCCTGCGTCGGCGCCGTCGCTCGACAAGGCGCCGCCGCTGTAAGGGTCGGTATTGCGCGCAGGCCGCACCTGCGCGTTGTCGGCGAGCCCCTCGACGCCGGCGACCACCACCTCTTCGTCGGGCGAAAGCCCGCGGACGATCTCGAGCCAGTCCTCGCCGTCGACTCCGATCTGCACCTCGCGGCGGTGGACCCGGTCGCCCTGCAGCACGAAGGCGAGGCGGCGGCCTGCGGAGATCTGCACCGCCTGGACCGGCACCGTCACCGCGCGCTCGTGCACCGCGGTCACGACCGATGCCCGACCGTACATGCCCGGGCGCAGCTCGCCGGACGAATTGGAGATCTGCACCTCGGCCTCGAGCGTCCGGGTGAGTGGGTCGAGCGAGGGGGCGATGCGAACCACCTTGCCGAGATACGGGCGCCCCGGAACGCCGTCCAGGTCGATCTGCGCCGGCTGTCCGATGCGCACGCTCACCGCGTCGCGCTCGTTGACGGTGACGAAGCAGCGCAGCACGTCGATCTGATCGACGACCAGGATGGGGCCGGAGTTGCCGGAGCTGGGCCCCACCAGGGTGCCGGGATCGAGGCGCCGGCCGGAGATCACCCCGTCGAGCGGCGAGGTGATGCGCATCTCGCCCAGGCGGGTGGCGAGCGCCGCCACCTGCGCGCGCGCCGAAGCCTCCTGCGCTTCGGCGGCGGCGAGCGCCGCCTCCGACTGCTGCAGCTCCTGCTGCGAGATACGCCCCGACGGTGCCAGCAACTTCGCGCGCTCCTTGTTCGCGCGGGCCAGCTGGGCCGAGGCGCGCGACTGCGCGGCGGCGGCCCGCGCGGCGGCGAGCTGATCGGGCAGATCGCTGGGCCGTACCACCGCGACCACCTGCCCGCGCTTGACCCGATCGCCGCGGTCGACGAGCACCGCGTCGAGGTAACCGAGCGTCTTGGACCCGATGTCGGCGGTGAGGAGCGGCCGGAGGTCGACCGGTGCGCGGATGGCGACCTGCACGTCCCGGACCTGCGGACGGGCGACGGCGACGAGCGGGGCGGGCCGCTGGCGCGCGGCGGGGTCGTCCTTGCTTCCGCAGGCCGCCGCGGCGGCTGCCAGGGCGAGGAGTGGCTTTCCGAGGCGCACGGCCGCCCGTCCTACCCCGGAATGCATGATTCCGCAACCGTTGCGCCTGTAACGAATTTCCGGTACACGGCGGCGGATGGCCCCCCGCCCCTCGGAACCGGCAATCCGTCTGCGGCCCGCTGCGGCGCGCGCCGGCGCCCCGCAGCCACGCGGAGCGCGCTGGCTCAACGAGGAGGTGGGCCGGCTGCTGTTCCGCGCCCGCCGGGCGCTCTGGTCGGCGGCGGCCGGCCGGCTGGAGGCGCACGGCGAATCCGTGCTCGCGTGGCAGCTCTTGAATCAGCTGCAGCGCTGCGGTCCGGGCACCCAGCGCGAGATCGCGGAGCGCGCCGCGCAGCACCCGACCGGCGTGTCGCGCCTGCTGGAAGATCTCGAGCGCGGAGGGTACGTCCGGCGCAGCCGCGATCCGGCCGACCGGCGCAAGGTGCGCGTGGAGATCACCGCCCTCGGCATCGCGCGCCTGGAGGACTCGCGGCCGGAAGTGCTGACCGCCGTCGACCAGGTGCTCCGCCCGCTCTCGCTCGCGGAACGCGACGCTTTGCGCGCTTTGCTGGACAAGCTCGATCTGCACTGAATTGGCGGGCAAGATCGCCGTTCCACTCGGAGCGGCATTGTTTCGGTCGCGTTTCGCGGAACTGGGTTGGATTGACGGCGCGCGAAAATGGCCGTTAGCCTCTTTGCCATCGTGCGCTCGCGCTTCGCAACCGCTTTCGCGCTGGGTTCGCTTGCCCTGGCGGGCTGCAGCCGGGGAGGCTCGACCAGCTATCGCGCCGAGCCGGTGACTCGCGGAGCGATCACGGAGGTCGTTTCCGCGACGGGCGACGTCAGCGCCATCGTCACCGTCAACATCGGCAGCCAGGTCTCGGGCACCATCTCCAAGCTGTACGTGGACTTCAATTCGCAGGTGAAGAAGGGGCAGCCGCTGGCCGAGCTCGATCCGCGCCTGTTCCGCGCCGCGCTGGAGAGGGCGCAGGCGGGCCTGGCGAGCGCCCAGGCCGACGTCGAGAAGGCCCAGGCACAGCTCAACGACGCCGCGCGGGTGGAGAAGCGCAACAAGGAGCTGCTGGAGCAGAGGCTCGTCTCGCAGCAGGACGTGGACAGCGCGGTGGCCAATCGCGAGCAGATGGCGGCCAGCCTGTCGAGCGCCCGGGCGAAAGTCTTGCAGGCGCGCGCCGATCGGGACCAGGCGGCGACCAATCTCGCGTTCGCCCGCATCGAGAGTCCCATCGACGGCATCGTCGTCTCGCGCGCGGTCGACGTCGGGCAGACGGTGGCCGCCTCGTTCCAGACGCCCACCCTGTTCACCATCGCCAACGACCTCACCAAGATGCAGGTCCTCGCCAACATCGACGAGGCTGACGTCGGCAAGGTGCACGACGGCCTGGAGGCACGCTTCACCGTCGACGCATACCCTGGCGACGAGTTCCGCGGATCCATCCGCGAGGTGCGGCAGGCGCCCAACACCATCCAGAACGTGGTCACCTACGCCGCCGTGATCGACGCCGCCAATCCGGAGCGGAAGCTCCGCCAGGGCATGACGGCGGCGGTGAAGGTCCTCACCAGCCACAAGGACGACGTGCTGCGCGTCTCGAACGCGGCGCTGCGCTGGAAGCCGGAGAATGCGCCCGCGCCCGAGCAGCCGGCGCAACGAGGAGATCGCACGCTGGCGCGGACCGAACGGCGCGCGGGCCCTTCCGCCGCCTCCGCCCCGGGCAAGCCGGGCCGCCTGTACAAGCTCGAGGGCGACAAGCCGGTCCCGGTGGATGTCCGCATCGGCATCTCCGACGGGCAGCGCACGGAGGTCATGAGCGGCCTCGCCGAGACCGATTCGGTGATCGTCGGCGACTCCGCGGCTGGCGGCAGCGCCCGCCCGCAGGGGGGCCGCCGTGGACCGTTCTGAGATCGGCGCGGCGGCGCAGGCGGTCCCCGTCGTGCAGACCGAAGGCGTGGAGAAGGTCTACGCGATGGGCGACGTCAAGGTGCACGCGCTGCGCGGCATCTCGCTCGGCATCGACCCGGGCGAGTTCATCGCGGTGATGGGCGCCTCCGGGTCGGGCAAGAGCACCTTCATGAACCTGGTCGGGTGCCTGGACCGCCCCACCGCCGGACGCTATCTGCTGCGCGGGCAGGACGTGAGCCGCTTCTCCCGCGACCAGCTCGCGCAGGTGCGCGGCCGTGAGATCGGCTTCGTGTTCCAGGGTTTCAACCTGCTTCCCCGGACCAGCGCGGTGGAGAACGTCGAGCTGCCGATGCTGTACCAGGGCATCTCCGGGCGCGAACGCCGCGACCGCGCGACGCAGGCGCTCGAGCAGGTCGGGCTGGGCGACCGCGTGGACCACACTCCCGCTCAGCTCTCCGGCGGGCAGCAGCAGCGCGTGGCCATCGCCCGCGCCTTGGTCAACCAGCCCACGCTCATGCTGGCGGACGAGCCGACCGGAAACCTGGATTCGCGCACCAGCCTGGAGGTGATGGGCCTCTTCCAGGATCTGAACGACCGCGGCCTGACCGTGCTGCTCGTCACCCACGAGCCAGACATCGCGTCTCACGCGAAGCGGGTGGTCGTCTTCAGGGACGGCCACGTCGTGGACGACCGGCGCGTCACCGATCGGCGACTGGCGCGGCTCGAGCTGCAGGAGGGCGCGGCATGAACGTGCTCGCCGCCACCCGGACGGCCCTGCGCGCGCTGCGGAAGAACAAGCTCCGCTCGTTCCTCGCCGCCCTGGGCATCGTGATCGCGGTCGCTGCCGTGGTCGCCACCGTCGCCATCGGCCAGGGCGCGCAAGCGAAAGTGGCGGCGCAGATGGCGTCGCTCGGGTCGAACCTGCTCATGATCATGCCCGGCTCCATCTCGCAGCACGGCGCGGCGACCGGGAGCGGAGCCACGCAAAACCTCACCCGCGACGACGCGCAGGCGATCGAGAAGGAGCTCACCTCCAGCGTCTCGGCGCTCGCGCCCATGAACCGCACCGGCGCCCAGGTGGTGTACGGCGGCGCGAACTGGTTCACGCAGGTGATCGGCACCACCCCGGCGTACCTGGAGGTGCGCGGCTGGCCGCTGGCCGCAGGCGAGATGTTCGGGCGCGAGGAGGACGCGGCCGCCGCCAAGGTGTGCATCTTGGGCCAGACGGTGGTGGACAAGCTCTTCGGCGAGCAGCCGGCGATCGGCGAGCAGATCCGCGTCAAGCACGTGCCCTGCAAGGTGGTGGGAGTCCTCTTGGCCAAGGGACAGAGCAGCTGGGGCCAGGACCAGGACGACGTCATCCTGATGCCGTGGTCGACGCTGGTGCGCCGCATCAACGGATCGCAGAGCGATGCCGTCGGGTCGCTCATCGTCTCCGCGCGCTCGCCCCAGTCGGTCGGACCAGCGCAGCGCGAGGTCACCTCGCTGCTCAAGCAGAGGCACCACCTGGCGGATAGCGCCGAGCCCGACTTCCAGGTGCGCAACCTGGCGGAGATGCAGAACGCGGCGCAGGAGCAGACGAAGACCATCGCCCTGCTGCTCGGATCGGTCGCCCTCATCTCGCTCCTGGTGGGCGCCATCGGCATCGCCAACGTCATGCTCGTCTCGGTGACCGAACGGACCCGCGAGATCGGCATCCGCATGGCCGTCGGCGCGCGTGGAAGGGACGTGCTCTTCCAGTTCCTCACCGAGGCGGTGGTGCTGGCGGTGGTCGGCGGCCTGCTCGGCCTGGGCCTCGGCACCGGCGTGGCGAAGTACATGGCGGTCCAGGCGCAGTGGCCGACCCTGCTGTCGGCGCCGGTGATGGGAGCCACCATGCTGCTCGCCGGGCTCGCGGGCATCGCGGCCGGCTTCTACCCGGCCCTGCGCGCCTCGCGCCTCGACCCGATCGACGCGCTGCGGTTCGAGTAGCGAAGCCCTACTTTCTTCGGGTGGACTGGAACGATGTTCGCCGCGAGGCCGCCCGGCGATTCGGGGTGACGCGCTTCCGCGCCGGCCAGCGCGAGCTGATCGAGGCCGCGCTGACGGGCCGGGACGCGCTCGGCATCCTGCCGACCGGCGGAGGGAAGTCCCTCACCTACCAGGTCCCGGCGGTGCTCCTGCCACGCGCCGTGGTGGTCGTCTCGCCGCTGATCTCGCTGATGGAGGACCAGCAGCGCAAGGCCGAGGCGGCGCGCATCGGCGTGGCGAAGCTCGACTCGACGCTGAGCGCCGGCGAGGAGCGCGAAAAGGTCGAGGAGATCGAGGCGGGAGCCAATGACCTCATCTACCTCACCCCCGAGCGCCTGGAGAATCCCGACCACATCGAGCCGCTGCGCGCGCGGGGGGTCAGCCTGTTCGTCGTCGACGAGGCGCACTGCATCTCGCAGTGGGGCCACGATTTCCGCCCCGCCTACCTCGCGCTCCCCGAGGCGATCCGCGCGCTGGGCAGTCCGACGGTGCTGGCCCTCACCGCCACAGCCACGCCGGAGGTGGCGCAGGACATCGTGCGCCAGCTGGGCATCCCCGATGCGCGGGTGGTGAACACCGGGATCGAGCGCCCCAACCTGCGGTTCGAGGTTAGCCGCACCGTGAACGGCGAGGCCAAGCGGCAGGCTCTGCTGCGGATCCTCCGCGAAGAGCCGGGCAGCGGCATCGTGTATGCCGCGACTGTCCGCAAGGTGGAGGAGCTCTGGCGCTGGTTGCGCAGCGAGGGCGTCGACGCCGGCCGGTACCACGGCAAGCTGCGCACCGCCGACCGCGAGGACTCGCAACGGCGCTGCATGGCGGGCGAGGTCCGGCTGATGGTCGCGACCAGCGCGTTCGGCCTGGGCATCGACAAGGCGGACATCCGCTTCGTCGTGCACTGGAACTTCCCCGACTCGATCGAAACCATGGTCCAGGAGGCCGGACGCTCCGGGCGCGACGGCCGGCCGGCGCGCGCGGTGCTGCTCTATCGGCTCGAGGACAAGCGTGTGCAGTCGTTCTTCCTGGGCGGCAAGTACCCGCGCCGCGAAGACACGCTCGCGGTGTGGAGCGCGGTCGGGCGCGCGGGCTCCGCGGGAGTTTCCGCAGCGGAGATCGCGGAGGCCAGTGCGCTGCCGGAGAAGCGCGTCAAGGTCGTCGCCGCACAGCTCATCGCGGCCGGCGCGGCCGAGCGCCGCAGGCGGAAGCTGCACCCGATCCGCCCGCTGGAGCCGGCCGAGCTGGAGCGGCTGCTCTCCGAGTACGAGGAACGCCACGCGGACGACCGCGAGCGGCTGGAAGAGATCATGCGCTACGCGCAGTCGGCCGGCTGCCGCGTGCGCCAGCTGCGCGAATATTTCTCCGAGCCTCCCGGCGAGGCGTGCGGTATCTGCGACAACTGCCGCCGCCCGCCCGTGGAGCAGCCCGCCGTGCCCGCTCCCGCCCGCCGGGAACGCCGCCGCGCGCCGCGGCTCTCCGTCCGCCGGCCGCCGTTCGAGCCAGGAGACGAGGTGCGCCACCGCGCCTACGGCCAGGGGAAAGTGCTCGAAGTGTCGGGAGAGAACGTCGTCGTGGCCTTCTCGCGTCGCGGAAAGCACCGGATCCGCGCCTCGCACCTGTCCCGCCGCTGACCGGCCAGGCGGCTTGCCTGCGGCCCGCGGCAATGCGGACCTTGCCCGCCGAGGAGGTCGCAATGCGAAAGGCGCTCACGATCGCGGCGGTGGCCGCGGGGACGGCCTTGCTCGCGCGCGGCTTGCGCCGCGGCGCGAGCCTGCGAGGCCGCGTCGTGCTGATCACCGGCGGCTCGCGGGGGCTCGGACTGGTGCTCGCCCGCAAGCTGGTCCGCAGCGGCGCGCGGATCGCCATCTGCGCCCGCGACGAACGGGAGCTGGGGCGCGCGCGCGATCACCTGGCGGCGCTCGGCGGAGAGGTGCTGGCCGTCACCTGCGATGTCCGCATCCCGGCGGCGGCGGAGCGGCTGCTGGAGACGGTGGTCGCGCACTACGGCCGGCTCGACGTGCTGATCAACAACGCGGGCATCATCGAGGTGGGCCCGGCGCGGACGATGTCCTTGCAGGACTACCGATCGGTCATGGGTGTGAACTTCTGGGGTGCCGTGCACACCACGCTCGCCGCGCTCCCGCACCTGCGCCGATCGGCGCTGGCCCGGATCGTGAACGTGACCTCGATCGGCGGAGCGATTCCCGTTCCCCACCTGCTGCCGTACACCTGCTCCAAGTTCGCCATGGTCGGCTTCTCGGAAGGGCTCGCGGTGGAGCTGGCGCCGGAAGGAGTGCGCGTCACCACGGTCCTGCCCGGGATGATGCGCACCGGATCCTTCGTGAACGCGCTGTTCAAGGGCCAGCGTGCGCGCGAGGTGTCCTGGTTCTCCCTCGGCGCTGCCCTGCCGATCGCGTCGATGAGCGCGGAGCGCGCGGCACGCAGGATCCTGCTCGCCTGCGCCCGTGGCGAACGGTTCCTGACGCTGGGACTGCCCTTCAAGGCCCTGCGCATCGCCCAGGCGCTCGCGCCCGGGATGTCCATCGCCGTCCTCGGCGTCCTGGCCAGGCTGCTACCCGAGGCGGACGGCGCGGATCCGGGCGAGCTGGCCGAACCCGGCTGGCTGCACCGCCGCGGGGTGGCGCGCGGCCCGCTCCTCGCGCTCGGGAACCGGGCGGCGAGGCGCAACCTCGAGGTACCCTGGGCGTCTCCCGAGCCCGGGTGAGGCGGACAGGTGTCCGATCTGCACCCACTTGTGCGGCTGCTGCTCGTCTCCGCCGTGGTGATGGGCCTCTCGCACACGATCGCGCGCGAGAAGCTGTTCGATCCGCTGCGCCGCGCCTGCGGGGGCATGTCCACCTGGCGCGGGTACCTGCTCTCCTGCCCGTACTGCGCATCGCACTGGCTCGCCTTCGTCCTCGTCCCTCTGACCGGCCTCTACCTGATCCGTGTCGTGCCGCGCTGGGGTGTCGTGTCGAGCCTCCTGGACTGGCTCCTGTCGTCCATCCTGGTGACCGTCGTCGCCGCGTTCCTACGCGTCGGGTTCTACTTCGTCGACGAAGGGCAGCGGCTCACGCGCGAGAAGAAGAAAGCGACGCAGGCCGAGGTGGAGGACCAGGATCGGCCGGCGCTGCAGTAGCCGGCGCCGGGCAACTCGAGTCCGAGCATCCTTTGACCGTCACTTCCACGTCCGAGCACAAACCACGCTGGTCTCCGTTGCTCTTCAGGGTGAGTGCACGGCTATCCGCCCCGGGGCGGGACGCGCTGCGTTAAGGCGTGCACGCGGCGGTCGCTCAACGATTCATCCGCCCTCGTGCTCGCCCGCTGGGTGTTCACTCACCCGAAAAGAAAGATGCGTTCTATTCTCCGCGCATGCCCGGCGCCCCGCGAGCTCCCGACGGCCGGTTTCACAACCTCGACGGGTCCGGAGCGCAGCCGCCGGGTGCCGTGTTTCGCTGGGCAGTGCTGGACCGCCTCGCCGGCCGGCGGCGACGCTCTCCGGCCACGGGGCAGGTCCCGTCCGTCGCTGCGGACCGGGCGCTGATCGCCACGTCTGCGACGGCGCCACGCATCACCTGGCTGGGCCACGCGAGCTTCCTGGTGCAGCTCGACGGCGCGTCGGTGCTCATCGATCCGATCTTCTCCGAGCGCATCGCGGGACTCATCCGCCGCAACGTCCCTGCCCCGCTGTCCCCCAGCGAGCTGCCGCGCATCGACGCTACGCTGGTGACCCACAACCACTACGATCACCTGGACACCCCGTCGGTGCGGGCGGCGGGGGCGCGGACCCTGTCCGGTCTGGGCATGTCGCGCCTCGTGCCTTGCGAGGAGCTGGACTGGTGGCAGAGCGCGTCCGTGACCGATCGGGTTCGCGTCACGTTCGTTCCGTCGCAGCATTGGAGCCGCCGCGGCCTGGGGGACACGAACCGGGCGCTGTGGGGCGGATTCGTGGTCGAGGGCCCGAGCGGGAGCGTCTACCACTCCGGTGACACGGCGTACTTCGACGGGTTCCGCGACATCGGGCAGCGCTTTCCGCGCCTCGACGCCGCGCTGCTCCCCATCGGCGCCTACGACCCTCCTTGGTTCATGGAGAAGCAGCACATGAATCCGGAGCATGCCGTGCAAGCCTTCGTCGACCTGGGCGCGCGGCAGCTGGTGGCCATGCACTGGGGGACCTTCAAGCTCACCGACGAACCGCTCGACGAACCGCCGCGGCGTCTCCGCGCCGAATGGCGCAGGCGCAACCTGCCCGAGCAGGCATTGCGGGTGCCCGCCGTCGGGGAGACGATCACATGAACGACCGGCTGCGCGATCTCTTCGCGGTCCCGCCGGCGGAGTTCACGACGGCCCGGGATGCGCTCGCCAAGGAGCTGCGTGCCCAGGGCCGCGACGCGGAGGCGAAAGAGGTGACCTCGCTGCGCCGTCCGACGGCGCCAGTCTGGGCGGTGAACCAGCTGGCTCGCCGCTCACCGGCCGAGGTCGAGGAACTGCTCGACTCTTCCGAGCGCGTGCGCCGCGCGCAGCTGCGTGGAGCGAGCGGAGACGAGCTGCGCGCGGCCATGGCGGAGCAGCGCGCCGCGCTGGCGAAGCTGGAGAACGCCGCGGAGCAGGTGTTGCGCGGGGCGGGGCTGCAGGCTTCTCCCGGCGCCCTGCGGACGGTGCAATCCACGCTGCAGGCGGCGGCGACCGGACCGCGCGAGCTGCGCGAGGCGCTGCACGGCGGGACGATGCGCGAGGCGCTCGATCCCACAGGGTTCGAAGCGCTGCTGGGCGCGCAGCCTGCGCCCGCGCGGCGCGAGGCGTCGCACCCCGTCAAGTCCGGCGCTGCGAAGAGCGCCGCGGCTCCAGATACGGCGGGGGCTGCCCGTGAAGCCGCTGCCGCGAAGCGCGCCGCTCGTGCCGAAGCGCTGGAGGCAAAGCGACGCGCGCAGCAGCAGGCGGGCGAAGAACGCCGCCGCGCCCGCGAATCGCTCCGGCTGGAGCGCCGTTTGCGGCAGCTCTGCGCCCGCGCGGCGCGAGGCGTCGCACCCCGTCAAGTCCGGCGCTGCGAAGAGCGCCGCGGCTCCAGATACGGCGGGGGCTGCCCGTGAAGCCGCTGCCGCGAAGCGCGCCGCTCGTGCCGAAGCGCTGGAGGCAAAGCGACGCGCGCAGCAGCAGGCGGGCGAAGAACGCCGCCGCGCCCGCGAATCGCTCCGGCTGGAGCGCCGTTTGCGGCAGCTCGAAACCCGCGCGGCGGCAGCCGAGCGCGCCGCGAGCGAGGCGCGCGACGCCGTCGAATCAGCGCGCGCGGACCTTCGACGGCTCCGAAGCTGAAGCCGGCGCAAGGTCCCGGCTCGCCGCCGGGCCCGCGTGATCCGGAACGAGCTCGGGTGCCCCCGCCTGTGCGGTGACGGGCCCGCCGCGCTGCTGCGCGAAGGTCGCGCGTGGATCGCGCGCGGAGATCCTGCCAGCGCGGAGGATTCCGAAGCGGAGCGCGACCGACCCGAGGGTGCCGAGCCATGCGGACGCGCGGCGCAGGCGCGGCGACGAGCGCGGCGCCAAGGAGAGCGCGAGGCTCGCCGCGACCAGCAGCTTCGCCCCCTTCCACAGCGCCCCGGACATGCCATGGCGCAGAGGAGCGGCGAGGATC
This sequence comes from Deltaproteobacteria bacterium, assembly GCA_005888115.1. Lineage (GTDB taxonomy): Bacteria > Myxococcota > Myxococcia > Myxococcales > 40CM-4-68-19 > VBKO01. The sequence continues at coordinate 6,813 of VBKO01000029.1, read as the reverse complement.
GCGGGCCTCGCGACCTCCCGCTCGACGGCCTTGCTGAAGACCAGCTCCGCTGCTTTGCCGGCGATGCCGAACCGTCGGACCGCGCGGCGCTCCAGCGCGTTCAGATCGCAGAGATCGAGGACGCAGGCCGCGCTGGTGACGGCCGAGGCCATGAAGAGGGGCGGCAGCCACGTCCGCGCGCCCTGCCAGACGGGGACGGCCGTGCTGGAGAGCAGGACCGCCGTGTACCCCGCGAGCGGCACGCCCAGCACTCCGGCGCCGACCGCCGCCCCGTCGCCGATCGCAGCGAGGGGGCCGGCCCGGCGGCCGCGGAACAGCGCGGCCGTGGTCGAGAGCGCCCCGAATCCCGCCAGGAGCCAGCTCCCGATGCTCATGGGCGAGGTGGGGCGGAAGACGCGCAGCATGTTGAAGAACCGCGAGGGCCGCCCCAGGTCCTCGATGAGGAGCGCCCCGCTGACCATTGCACCGGAAGCCGCGATGAGGCGCGTCACGTAGAAGTACGCGGGGATGGCGGCTTTCCACACGTGCTCCTTGAGCAGCGGCAACCCGTAATAGGTCTCGAGGTCCGAAGTCGAGTCGTGCAGCTCCGAGGGAGGGGGATGGGGATGCTCTTCCGCCGACCGCTCGACCTGCTGCGCAGCGCCCTCTCCCTCGAGCAAGCCGAGCAGCGAGTCGACGTTGCGTCCGTCGTCTGCGGGTGGCGGCTCGCCCCGCAGCTGCGACATCAGTGTTTCGCGACGGCCCATCCGTCCCTCCTCAGGGCGAAAGCACGGCGCCCAGCGCTAGCGCCGCCATCCCCACCGCCGCCGCGGCGAGCGCGCTCCAGCTGCGCCGCAGGTTGCGCGCCGGCGCCACGGGCTCAGGTGGCAGGTTGTAGACTTCGGGCCGATCCACCAGCAGGAAGAAGGCGTTCAACCCTTCGGTACCGGGCTGCGCTCCGGCAGAATGCCCGTAGAGTCGCGCCTCGGGCACTCCTCTCCGGTGCAGCTCCTCGACGCGCCCTTCTGCCCTGGCGCGCAGCTGCACGAGGTCGCCGTACTGGATCGAAGCGGTGGGGCAGTGCTTGGCGCACGCCGGCACCATGTCCTCGCGCAGGCGGTCGTAGCACAGCGTGCACTTCCAGGCGCGGCCGTCGTCCTCGCGCCGGTCGATGACGCCGAACGGGCAGGCAGACACGCAATAGCTGGCAGTGCTTGCAGACGTCGGACATCATCAGCCAGGAGAAGCTTCCCGCGCCGGTGGTCTGCGCGCCGAGAGGCACGGGCCGCTCGACGAAGCCGACGTGCCGCCAGGTCGAAGAGCCCAGGTGGCCGGTGTTGTCGTACGACATTCCGGTGAACTGGAAACCGTCGTCCGGGAGCTGGTTCCACTGCTTGCACGCGACCTCGCAGGCCTTGCAGCCGATGCAGAGCGTCGTGTCGGTGAAGAAGCCCTTCGCGCCCATGCCTATTCCTTCTTCCATTCTTCCTGCCTGGGCTGGCGTCCGTGCGCGGACGAGATCCCGGCCAGGTCGCGCGGCGGCGGCTCGACCCGCCGGGGCCGCTTCGGCGGTCCGCGGAAGGCGGCGTACCGGCGGCGCGAGAGCCGCCCCGGCGCGATGTTCGCGGTCAGCGCTTTCGATTCCTGGATGTGCACGTTGGGGTCGGCGACGAACGCGATGAGATCATTCGCCGCATCGCCGCGCACCCGACCGGTGTAGCTCCAGTGGTAGGGCAGCCCGATCTGGTGGAAGGTGCGCCCGCGCATCGTCAGCGGCCGGAGCCGGCGCGTGACCAGGACTCGCGCCTCGATCTGACCTCGCGCCGTGGAGATCGTCGCCCAGCCGCCGTGGCGCAGCCCGCGCTCCGCCGCCAGCTCGGGCGAGACCTCGCAGAACATCTCCGGCATCAGCTCCGAGAGCCAGGAAAGCCAGCGCGTCATGCTGCCCGCCGTATGGTGCTCGGTCAGTCGGTAGGTGGTCACGACGTAGGGGAAGCGCGGATCCGCGTAGGCGAAGTGGTACGGGTTGTCCTTGCGATTCCACTCCAGCCGCCTCGGGTTGCACTGCTGCGGATAGAGCAGGTTCTCGATCACCGACTCTTGCGGCTCGTAGTGGGTGGGGAGCGGGCCGTCGAGCACGCCGTCGGGCGCGAAGAGCCAGCCCTTCCCGTCGGCCTGCATGATGAAGGGATCGATCCCGCTCAGCGCGTCGACGCCCGTCTGATCCTTTCGTGGCCGGTACGAAGGTGGCCGATCCTTCACGAAGTCGGGCGTGTCGTGGCCGGACCACTGCCGCCTGGCCTCGTCCCACCAGACGTATGCCTTGCGCGAGGACCAGGGCCGTCCCGAGGGGTCGGCCGAGGCACGGTTGTAGAGCATGCGGCGGTTGTCGGGCCACGCCCAGCCCCACTCCGGCGCCACCCAGCTCTGCTCGCGCCCGGGCCGCCGCCGCGCGGTCTGGTTGACGCCGTCCTTGAAGCAGCCGCAGTAGATCCAGCAGCCGCACACGGTGGATCCGTCGTCCTTCAGCTCGGTGTAGGCGGCGAGCGGCTTGCCGTCCGCCACCCGCCAGCCGTTGATCTCGCGCAGCACCGCCTCCGCGCTCGGCTCGTGTCGCGGACCGTGCGTCGGGTAATCCCAGGTGAGCGCCTGGATCGGGCGGTCCTTCGGCTCGCGCGAGACCGCGTACAGCCGCTTCAGTCGCTTGCCCAGCTTGTAGACGAAGTCGAGGTCGCTGCGGCAGTCGCCGGGCGGCTCGACGGCCTTGTGGTGCCACTGCAGCAGCCGTTGCGTGTTGGTGAAGGTGCCGTCCTTCTCGGTGTGCGCGGCGGCCGGGAAGAAGAACACCTCGGTCTCGATGTCCTCGGGATCGACGTCGCCGGCCACCACCTCGGGCGAGGTGCGCCAGAACTCCGCGGTCTCGGTGAGCTGGAAATCGCGCACCACCAGCCACTTGAGCTTCTGCAAGCCCTTGCGCTGCAGCGCCCCGTTCATCGAGCCGGCGGCGGGGTTCTCGCCCATGACGAAGTAACCCTCGAGCTTGCCGTCGGCCATGTCGGCCACCGTCGTCATGTGCGAATGGTCGCCGGTGACCGCGGGCAGCCAATGGAAGCACCAGTCGTTCTCGCGATTGGCGTGCTCGTCGAACCACGCGCGCATGAGAGAGACGAAGTAGGCGGGGAAGTTCGCCCAGAAGCCCGCGCCCGCGGTGTTCGTCTTCATGTACGCGTCGAAGTCAGCTTGCAGCGCGTGCGCCATCGGGATGTACCCGGGCAGCAGGTTGAACAAGGTGGGGATGTCGGTGGAGCCCTGGATGGAAGCGTGGCCGCGCAGCGCCAGGATGCCGCCGCCGGGCCGCCCGACGTTGCCGAGCAGCAGCTGGATGATCGAGGCCGCCCGGATGTACTGCACGCCGACCGAGTGCTGCGTCCATCCCACCGCGTAGCAGAACGCGCCGGTGCGCTCGCGCCCGGAGTTGCGGCACAGCTCCTCGGCGACGCGCACGATCAGGTCGGGCGTGGTGCCGCAGATCTCCGCCACCAGCTCCGGCGTGTAGCGCGCGTAATGCCGGCGCAGGATCTGGTAGACGCAGCGCGGGTGCTGCAGCGTCTCGTCGCGCTCGATGTCCGTGACGTGGCTGCCGCGGACCTCGGCCTGCGAGTCGCTCGGGACGGTCTCCTTGTGGCCGGCGGCGGGGATCTCGCCGCCGACGCCTTCGTATTGCCAGCTCGCGGTCTCGTAGTCGCGCTTCGCCGGGTCCCAGCCGCTGAAGAGGCCGCCCAGATCCTCGGTGTCCCGGAATCCTTCGCCGATGACGTGCGTCGCGTTCGTGTAGTGGACCACGTACTCCTTGAAGCAGCGGTCGTTCTCCAGGATGTAGCGGATGATCCCGCCGAGGAACGCGATGTCGGTCCCGGCGCGGATCGGCACGTGGACGTCGGCCATGGCGCTGGTGCGCGTGAATCGCGGGTCGACGTGGATGACGGTTGCGCCCCGCTCCTTGGCCTCCATCACCCACTGGAAGCCGACCGGGTGGCACTCGGCCATGTTGGAGCCCTGGATGACGATCACGTCCGCGTTCTGCAGGTCTTGCTGGAACGTCGTCGCCCCGCCCCGCCCGAACGAGATCCCCAGACCGGGGACCGTGGAGCTGTGTCAGATCCTGGCTTGGTTCTCCACCTGCACGATCCCGAGCGCGGTGTAGAGCTTCTTCAGCAGGTAGTTCTCCTCGTCGTCGAGCGTCGCCCCGCCCAGGTGCGCGATGCCGAGGGTGCGCTGGACGTCCTTGCGCTTGTGGTCCTTCTGCTCCCAGGTGCGGTCGCGCGTGTCGCGCACGCGTTCCGCGACCAGGTCCATCGCCTTCTCCAGCGGGATGAGCTCCCAATCCTTCCCACCGGGGCGGCGGTACAGGCAGTGGTGGACGCGGTGGTCGCCGGTCACCAGCTGGAACGTCGCCGCGCCCTTCGGACACAGCCGCCCGCGCGAGATAGGCGAGTCCTCGTCGCCCTCGATGTCCATGATCCGGCCGTCCTTGACGTACACCTTCTGCCCGCACCCGACCGCGCAATAGGGGCAGACCGACTGCACCGCGCGGTCCGCTGCGACGGTCCGCGCGCGCAGCTCCGCGGTACGCTCGGAGACGGCGGTGCCGTCGAGCGCGGTGGCGTCGCCCGCGGCGATCTGCCGCGCGACCGGCCAGCTCCGCAGGACCTTGAAGATGCCCACCCACGCCTCCGGACGTTCCAGAATCGGAACGTAGGAATCCGTCGCTGCGGAGGCAGGCGAGACGGTTCGAGGCCAGATTGTCGCGGCGGGCGCCCGCTAGCCCCGCTGGTAGGTGCCCATCAGCTCGGCGCTGCCCAGGAGGTGACCCTGCATCTCTTTCTGCACGCGTTGGCGCGCCGGTTTCTCGAGGTCCGGCAGCACCGTGTTGAGCGCGTGCAACTGGAAGAAATAGCGGTGCCGGCCGATGGGCGGGCAAGGGCCGCCCCAGCCGGTCCGCTTCCAGTCGTTCAGCCCCTGCAACGTGCCAGGCGGCAGGTTGGCCTCCCGCACGCCCTCCGGAAGCAGGGTAGTCGACGCTGGCAGGTCGTAGAGGATCCAATGCACCCAATCCATGCGTGGCGCCTTCGGATCCGGCGCGTCAGGATCGTGGACGATCAACACCAGGCTCTTCGCGCCCTGCGGGATGCCGCCAAAGCGCAATTCGGGCGAGATGTCCTCGCCGTCGCAGGTGTAGCGGCGGGGAATCTCGCCGCCGTTCTCGAACGCGGGTGAGCTGATGGTCAAGGCCACGGCCGCCTCCCTTGCGCGCACACGGACAGACACGCCGCGCGCACGGAACTTGACCCCGGCGGAGCGTGGTCCAGCGTTGTGCGCATCATGCTCCGCCTGTTCGTCGCGCGAAAGCTCTCCGTGGACCCGCGGCGCGTGGTCGGTCCGGAGGTGGACGTCGACCTGTGGGACGACGAGCTGCCGCCCTCCCGGACCGAGCTGCTAGCGCGGGTGGCGCGCGCGGACGGGCTGCTCGCGCTGCTCACGGAAAAAGTCGACAGGGAGCTGCTCGAGGCGGCGCCCTCGCTGCGCGTGGTGGCGAATCACGCCGTCGGCGTCGACAACGTGGACGTACCCGCCTGCACTGCGCGGGGCATCTGGGTGACGAACACGCCGGACGCGGTCACGGAATCCACCGCCGACCTCACCTGGGCGCTCATCCTCGCCGTGGCGCGCCGGCTGGGCGAAGGCGAGCGCCTCCTCCGCGCCGGACGGTACAAGGCATGGACGCCGACCCTGCTGCTGGGACTCGAGCTGCGCGGCGCGACGCTCGGCATCGTCGGGCTCGGCCGGATTGGCGAAGCCGTCGCGCGCCGCGCCCGAGGATTCGGCATGCACGTGTTCCACACCACTTCGCGGGGCGGGATTCCGCTGGAAGAGCTGCTCGCGCGCTCGGACGTGGTCACCCTCCACTGCCCGCTGACGGCGGCGACCCGGCACTTGATCGACGCGCGAAGGCTCGCGCAGATGAAGCGCGGCGCCATCCTGATCAACACCGCGCGCGGACCGGTCGTGGACGAGGCGGCGCTGGTCGTGGCGCTCGAGTCAGGACACCTGGGAGGCGCCGGCCTCGACGTGTTCGAGAACGAGCCGCTCGTCCACCCGGGCCTGATCGGGCGCGAGGACGTGGTGCTGCTCCCTCATCTCGGCACTGCCACGCATGCGACGCGCGAGCAGATGGCCACCATGGCGCTGACCGACGCGGCGCGTGTGCTGCGCGGCGAGCCGCCGCAACACCCTGTGAACGAGGTGCACCCGTGAAGCGGCGACATAGAGGAATCGCTGGTTTGCCGAGTCGGGGGGTCAAGCGATCGAGGTCGCACCTCCGTGCTTCTGCAGCGTGTAGACCGTGGCTCCGTCGAGGAAGCGCGCCAGCGCATCGGAGTGAGTGACCACGAAGACCTGGCCACGCTTGGATGCCGAAACGATCAGCCGCGCGAGCGGCTCGAGCATGTCGGGATGCAGGCTGGTCTCGGGCTCGTTCAGCGCCAGGAAGGGCGGCGGACGAGGCGAGAGCAGCGCCGCGAGCAAGAAGAGGAACCGCAGCGTTCCATCGGATGCTTCGGACGGCTCGAGAGGTCGGAGGAGGCCGGGCACCTGAAGGCGGAAGGAGAACCGCCCGGAGTCGCTCGTCAGCTCGAGCGAGGCGTCGTGAAATGCGTGCGAGATGGCCTCGTCGAGCGGGGCGCCGTCACCGATCTCGCGGATCGTCATCAGGGCGGCGGCCAGATCGCGGCCGTCGTGCGCCAGTGCGGGCGTGCGCACGCCGACCTGCGGCTG
>VBKO01000287.1 GCA_005888115.1 Deltaproteobacteria bacterium | reverse complement strand
TGGCGCTCTCGTAGAGTCCCGCCTGCGCGCCGAGCGCGCCCGCCACCTGGGAGGGAGCGAGCCCGCAAGCCTCGACGTAGGTGGAGAAGCCGACGCCGAGGTACCGGCCCTGCTGCCGGAGCTTGTCCTGCTCGCGGCGGAACGCGCCGTAGTTGAGGATCTCCAGCGCCTTGTCGAGCGCGGCCGTGTAGTTGCCGCTGTCGTACATGACGGCGACGGGCGTCTGGTAGGGGAACTGCTCGGGCGCGATGAAGTTCCGCCTCCTCAGCTCGACCGGATCGACGCCCAGCTCCTTCGCCGCCAGGTCGACCATGCGCTCGACCACGTAGCAGGCCTCGGGGCGTCCCGCGCCGCGATACGCATCGACCGGGGTGGTGTTGGTGAACGCGCCGGTGACCTCGACGTGGATCGCCGGCGTCTTGTAAGCGCCCGCGAGGAGCGTGCCGTACAGGTACGTCGGCACAGAGGGCGCGAAGAGCGACAAATACGCGCCCAGGTTCACGGTCGACTTCACCCGCAGCCCGAGGATGTGGCCGTCCGCATCGAGCGCCATCTCCGCGTCGGTCTGGTGATCGCGCCCGTGCGCGTCGGTCATGAAGCTCTCGCGGCGCTCGGCGGTCCATTTGACCGGCCGTCCCAGCGCGCGCGAGGCCCAGGTGACCACGCATTCTTCGGGGTACACGAAGATCTTGGAGCCGAACCCTCCGCCGACGTCCGGCGAGATGACCCGCAGCTTGTGCTCCGGAATTCCCAGGACGAACGCCGCCATCAGCAGGCGGTGGACGTGCGGGTTCTGCGTCGTCACCCAGAGGGTGATCTCGCCCGTGGCCGGATTGGCGCTGGCGAGCGCCGCGCGCGGCTCGATGGCGTTGGGGATGAGCCGGTGGTTGACGAAGTGCTCCTTCACCACCCTGGCCGCGCCGCGGAAGGCCGCGTCGGTCTTGTCCTTGTCACCCAGCGACCAGCGGAACGAGACGTTGTCCGGCGCCTCGTCGTGGAGCTTCGGCGCGCCTCCTTCCGTCGCGCGCACCGCGTCGGTCACGACCGGCAGGGGCTCGTAATCGACGTCGACGAGGTCGGCCGCATCGCGGGCCACGTACGGCGACTCCGCGATCACGACCGCGACCGCGTCGCCCATGTAGCGGGCGCGATCGACGGCGAGCGGCAGGTGTGGCGGCAGCTTGATGTTGGGCAGGAGCCATCCGACGGGGAGCGATTTCACTCCCCCAGCGCTGAGCTCCTTGCCGGTGTACACGGCGACCACGCCGGGGAGCTTGCGGGCCGCGCTCGAGTCGATTGCCTTGATGCGGGCGTGCGCGTGCGGGCTGCGCACGAACGAGGCGTAGGTGGTGGCGGGGAGCTTCACGTCGTCGACGTAGACGCCCTTGCCGGTGATCAGCCGGGGATCCTCCCGGCGCTTGATGCTCGAGCCGAAGAGGCGTTCGGTGGCGGCCATGGGTTACCTCGCTCCGCGGTCGGCCATGTTGCCTGCGGCGTGCTGCACCGCCTTGACGATGTTGGCGTACCCCGTGCACCGGCACATGTTGCCCTCCAGGCCGCGGCGGATCTCCGCCTCGCTGGGATTTGGATTCCTCTCCAGGATCTGGCAGGCGGAGATGATCATTCCCGGCGTGCAGAACCCGCACTGGAGCCCATGCTTCTCCCAGAAGCCCTCCTGCATCGGGTGGAGCTTGCCGTCCTTGGCCAGTCCTTCGATCGTGGTGACCGACCGCCCGTCGGCCTGCACCGCGAAGAGGGAGCACGACTTCACCGCCTCGCCGTCGAGCAGGACGGTGCAGGCGCCGCACTGGCTCGTGTCGCATCCGACGTGCGTGCCGGTGAGCCCCAGCGTCTCGCGGAGGAAGTGGACGAGCAGGAGCCGCGGCTCGACCTGGCGAGCCTGGCTCGTTCCGTTGACGGAGATGGTGACGGAGGTCACGAAGCCCCCTTTTTGCGAAGATGCTCGTGCGCCCGCAAGACGGCCCCCAAGCCGCCCCGCGAGGCGGATCGGTTAGCACCCGGCTCTTGTCGGGTCAACCGCCCGAGCGATCAGCGCCAGGTGCGGCGGTCGTCGATGCGCTTCGATCCTTCGGGCAGGGTGCCGCGAGGAGAGATGCGGACCTCGCCGCGGACTTTCATCGCTTCGCGCAGCGTGTCGGCGATCCGGTCGGACAGCCCGGCCTCGGGAGCGGCTCCTTCCGCGAGCTCGACCACGTAGGCGAGGTGATCCTGGTGCTGGTCGCGGGTCACCACCGCCTGGAAGCGCGCCACCGCCGGGAAGCCCTCGAGTGCCTTCGCGATCTCCGCCCCGCGGATGAACATCCCCTTCACTTTCACGGCGTCCCCCACGCGTCCCACCAGGCCGGCCAGCTTGGGGGCCGTGCGCAGGCACGCACAGGTGCCGGGCGGCGCCAGCGTCCCGATGTCCCCGGTGGCGAAGCGGAGCAGCGGATACGCCGGATCGAAGATGGTGGCGACGATCTCGCCCGGTTGCCCCGGCACCGCCGGCTTGCGCGTCTCCAGATCGAGCACTTCGACGATCGTCTCCGGGTGCAGGTGCATGCCGCCCTGCTCCGGACATTCGTACGCGAGGCAACCCTGGTCGGCGGTGCCGTATCCTTGCAGAGCGCGGACGCCGAAGTCCTTCTCCAGCTCGGCGCGCAGGGACTCGGGGAACATCTCGGCCGTGACGAACGCGACCTCGATGGGGAGCGGCATCCCCATCTCGCGCCCGCGCTTCACCAGCGCGTAAAGGAAGCTGGGTGTGCCGAGATAGCAGGTCGCCCGCAGCGCCGATGCGACGCGGACCTGCACGTCGGTCTGCCCGACGCCCGCGGGAACGACGACGCACCCGAGGCTGCGCGCCGCGTTGTCGAGCATGAACCCGAGCGGCGTCAGGTGGTATGAGGCCGAGTTGATCGCGATGTCGCCGCGGCGGAAGCCCGCAGCGGCGAGCGCCATCCGGAAGCGCCAGAAGTCGTCGCCTTCTCCTTGCGGATCGAGGATCGGTCCGGGAGAGGCAAAGATGCGCTGGAGCCGGGCGGGCTCGACCGCGAGGAGGCCACCGAAGGCCGGGTCGGCGGCCTGCATCGCGGGGACGTCGTCCTTGCGCGTGATCGGAATCTTCGTGAGATCGTCGAGCGAGGCCACGTCTCGCGGGCCGATTCCCGCCTTGTCGAACACCCGCCGGACGTGCGGCGACCGCGAATGCGCCCACGCGACCGTCTCGCGCAGCCGCGTTCCGAGGTAGGCGCGGCGGGCGATCGGATCCTGCTGCTCCAGCGCCGGGTCGAAGATCGAGCTCGCGCGCATGACATGCTCCTGTTCGCAACGCCGCCGCTGGAAGGAGGCAGGCCGCAAGCGCATCATTGATCATTTCGCGCCACGGGGCGGGCCGCAGCGCGTCAACCCGGTGCCCCTCAGGACAACCAGCGCTTCCTGCGCCGGTAGGACTTGACTGCCTTGTAGCTTTTCTTCGCCTCGCCGCTGCCCAGGTAGAATTCGCGCACGTCTTCGTTGCTGCGCAGCTTCTCGGGATCGCCGTCCAGCACGATGCGGCCGTTCTCCATGATGTACCCGAAGTGGGCGATGGAGAGGGCCACGTTGGCGTTCTGCTCGACCAGCAGCATGGTGGTCTTCTCCTCGGCGTTGATCTTCGCGATG
>VBKO01000028.1 GCA_005888115.1 Deltaproteobacteria bacterium | reverse complement strand
CTCCATCCCGCCTGCGAACGCCTCGAAGCGGTCCACCAGCCGCGGCTCCGCGTCGCGCTTGCGCGCCAGCGGCGAGACCTCGATGGGATGGTCGAGCACGAACACGGGACGATCCTTCGGGAGCACGGGTTCCACCAACGCATCGAACGCCCAGGCGATCTGCTCACCGGTAGACGCCGCGCGGGCCAGCTTGTTCAGGTCCTCCCGGTCGGTGACCTTGGCCGCCCATTGCTCGCGGGGCAGGCGCGCGAGCGCGTCGAGCTGCCGGGTCGGGGAAGGGCCTCCGACGCCGTACGCCTTGGCGACCTCTCCGACCATGGAGACGCGCGGCCACGGCGGGCGAAAGTCGATCTCCACGCCCTGGTACGGCACGATCAGGTTGCCCGTCACCTCTTGCGCCAGGCGCGCGATCAGCTCCTCGGTGAGCTTCATCAGATCTTCGTAGGTGGCGTACGCCTGGTAGAACTCCACCATGGTGAATTCGGGGTTGTGCTTGCGGTCGATGCCCTCGTTCCGGAAGATCCTCCCCACCTCGTAGACGCGCTCGAGGCCACCGACGATCAGCCTCTTGAGGTGCAGCTCGGTCGCGATGCGCAGCTTGAGGGTCAGGTCGAACGCGTTGTGGTGCGTCTCGAACGGCCGCGCCGCCGCCCCGCCCGCCTGCTCTGGAGTATGCAGGACCGGCGTCTCCACCTCGACGAAGCAGCGCTCGTCGAGGAACCGGCGCAAGCCGCTGATGAGCTTCGCCCGCCTGCGGAACGCCTCGCGCACCTGCGGGTTGACCGTCAGATCCACGTAGCGCTGGCGGTAGCGTGTCTCCACGTCGGAGAGTCCGTGCCACTTCTCCGGCAGCGGGCGAAGCGCCTTGGTGAGCAGGCGGAAGCCGTCCTGGTCTCCCTCGATCGACAGCTCGCCCGTCTTGGTGCGCATCGCGCGGCCGCGCACCCAGGCGATGTCTCCCAGGTCGAGCAGCTTCAGCGCTTCGTACGCGGCGTCGCCCACCTTGTCCTTCTTGATGAATGCCTGCAGGTCGCCCGTCCGGTCGCGCAGGGAGAGGAAGGTCACCTTCCCCATCGTGCGGATGGCCATCACGCGGCCCGCGATCGAGTACGCGGGGGTGTCGTCGTTCTCCAGCGCCTCGGCGGTGTCGGCGCCGTGGACTTCCCGCACGTGCTCGGTCGTCGTGCCGACCTGGACGTCGTTGCCGTAGGGGTGCTGCCCGCGCGCGCGCAGATCCCGCGCTTTCTCCTCGCGCAACCGGATCTGGTCCTCGATCGAGCTGGTCGCGCCGGGTGTCGGCTTCTCGGACATCGGATAGGTGGTTCTATCGCTCAAACCGCAGCGGTGTCACGAGGTTCCGCCCTGCGGAAGGTGGGTTGAACAGAGGCGCGGAAGCCATTGTCCAGGCCGGCGCCACCTCACGCGGCGACCGAGTGCGCGTTCCTCCCACCATCGAAAGTCTGGCCGGCTGCCGGCCACCGCCGGTATCCTGCCGCTGTGCTGAAGCGCACCCGCAAGACGCTCGGGCAAGCCGCGCTGCTCGCCGCGGCCATCCTGTGCCTGGCCGCGGGTCTGTTCTTCCTGACCCTTCCCTCGGCCGAGCCCCTGCGGATCGAGAACCCTCGCGCAACTGCCGTGATGGAGATGCGCGCCGAGCAGGCGGAGGAGCGCGGACAGACCGTCCGGCGCTCGCAGCAATGGGTGCCGATGGCGCGGATCTCGCCCTGGCTGCGCCGCGCGGTGGTGAACAGCGAGGATGCCCGCTTCTACGAGCACGACGGATTCGACATGGTGGAGACCGAGGCCGTGCTCGAGCTGGCCGCCGAGCGCGGGCGGTTGGGCCGCGGCGCCTCGACGATCACCCAGCAGCTGGCGAAGAATCTCTGGCTCGGCGAGGAGCGCACCCTCTGGCGCAAGCTGCGCGAGTACTTCCTGGCGCGGCGGCTGGAGGACCTCGGCAAGCGCCGCGTGCTGGAGCTGTACCTGAACGTCGCCGAGTGGGGAGAAGGGATCTACGGCGCCGAGGCGGCGGCGTGGGCCTGGTTCAACAAGCCGGCCGTGGAGCTTTCCCCCGAAGAATCGTCGGTGCTGGCCGCCATGCTTCCCGCGCCGCGGCGCCGCAATCCGCAGCATCCCACTGCGCGCCTGCGAAAACGGGCCTTCGAAATCCTCGAGCTGTACGGCATCTACCAGCAGCTCACGCCGGAGCAGCTGGAGGAGTCGCGCGCGCGGCTGGCGGACATGCTCGGGGCCCCGATGGCCGCGGCGCGGTAGCGTCGTCCGGGAGGAGCAAATGCGGCACAGTCTCCCCGTCTGGCTCCTGTTCCTCGTCCCCGTCGCCGTCCAGGGCGGCGAGCCGCCCTCGCGCCGGAAGGAAACCGTGGAGGAACGATTCTACCTCGCGCCCGGGATCCACTTCGGCGCGAGGTCCCAGGAGCTGTCCTTGAGCATCGGCGCGGCCGACGTGGCGTTCGCGCGCGCAGCGGACGGCGATCCCTTCCTGCACACGGGCAGCTTCGGAGCGCGCCTGAACCTGGTGGGCGGCGAATGGTCTCCGGCGGCCGTCCACGCCCTGATCTTCCTCTCCAGGCACGTCTGGATCCCGTTCTCCTGGCCGCAAGGGCTCGAGATCGCCGCCGGCTACGGAGGCGGAGGCGGAAGGGGCTACGGCATTGGCCAGCTGAGCTACATCGTGGGCATCGCCACCCGCATCGAGGCGACCGCCACGTGGCAGAGCACCGTGGGCACGACCGCGCCGCGGCCTGGCTGGTTCTCCACCTGGGTCTTCGGGCTGCGCTACGGGTTCGACCTCGCTCGACCGAAACGAACGATCGTGACGGTGGAGCCGCGCCCGGATGAGCCGCCGGCTCGTCCGGACCCTCATGATTGAAGACCTGATTGGCGAAGAGATCGATGCGGATGTAGTCCTCGCCGGGGACGTCTTACGACGCGGACCTGGCCGCGCGCGCGGCGGAGTGGCTCCGCTCGCTCGGCCTGCCGGTGCTCGTCGGCGACCCCGCCCGCGGCTTCCTCGACACCTCGGGGCTCACGCGCCTCGCCACCTACCGGGCCCACGCCGACGGCGACACGGCGGGCGCCTCCCTGCGCGACGCCCGCGTCTACCGGCTGTGATCAGGCGCGCGCGGCTTGCCGGTCGTGCACCGAGAGCTCGGTCCACTTCTTCCCGACCAGCGGCGACAGCCTGGCCTTCCATTCGCCGCCGAGATCGACGAGCGAGGCCACGATGGAATCGCGGAAGTAGGTCTGGACGCTCGGGTCCACGAAGGTCACCCGCACGCCCGTGGTGCCGACGGTGATCTCCAGGTCGCACTCGTCGCACTCGTTGCACTCCAGCGTGCCCGACTCGCGGACATGCCCGATGTGCGGCCACTCGTGGTCGAGGTCCTTGTCCAGCGCGTCCTTCCAGAGGTGCACTTCGAGGCCGGTGCGCTTCTCGATCTGGTGCTTCAAATCGATCAGCGTCGGCGTCTTCCCGGAGAACGTCACGTCGTAGTGGATGATGGCCACGTCTTACTCCTCCTCGGGGGAGCTGCCCGGCCGGTCCTTGCGCCGCACGCCGAGCAGATAGGGCTGGATGAACTGATCGAGATCTCCGTCGAGCACCGCGTCGGGGTTCCCGCTCTCCACGCCGCTGCGCACGTCCTTCACCATCCGGTAGGGCGCGAGCACGTAGTTGCGGATCTGCGACCCGAAGGAGATGTCCGCCTTGGACGCCTCCACCTTGTCGCGCTCCGCCTGCTGCTTGCGCAGCTCCAGCTCGTACAGGCGAGAGCGCAGCACCTTCCAGGCCATGTCCCGGTTCTTGTGCTGGCTGCGCTCGTTCTGCATCGAGACCACGATACCGGTAGGCAGGTGGGTGAGGCGAATGGCGGAGTCGGTCTTGTTGACCTTCTGGCCGCCCGCGCCCGAGCTGCGGAAGGTGTCGGTGCGCACGTCCGCCGGATTGATGACCAGCTCGATGTCCTCGTCAACCTCGGGGTAGACGAACACCGAGGCGAAGCTGGTGTGCCGGCGGGCGTTGGCGTCGAAGGGCGAGATGCGCACCAGCCGGTGCACGCCGAGCTCCGGCTTGAGCCAGCCATAGGTGTGGTCGCCGCGCGCGATGAAGGAGGCGTTCTTGAGGCCGGCCTCCTCGCCGGGCTGGAAGTCTCCCGGCTCGACCTCCCAGCCTTTGCGCTCGGCGTAGCGCGTATACATCCGGTACAGCATCAGCGCCCAGTCCTGCGACTCGGTGCCGCCCGCGCCCGCGTTGATCTCCACGATGGCGTTCAAGTGGTCCTGCGGACCGCTGAGCATGCGCGAAAGCTCGAGCCTCTCCACGGCCTGCTCCACCTCGCGCGTGGCGACCTCCGACTCGGCTCGCGCCTGCTCGTCGTTCGCTTCCTCGGCGAGCTCGTGCAGCGCGACTGCGTCCTCGAGCCGCTGCTTTACGCGCTCGTACGAGGCGATGGCCAGCTCCAGCTGGCTCTTCTCGCGGGAGAGGTGCTGGGCGCGCTTCTGGTCGTCCCAGAAGCCCGGCTGGACGCTCTCGCGCTCGATCAGATCGACGCGCGCGCGCTTGCGCTCGATGTCAAAGCGACCCCCGCAGCGCCTCGAGGCGCCGCGAAAGCTCGTCCAGCTCCGGGGAAGGGGAAGCCATGCGAGCCCAAGGGTAGCGGAGTCCGGGGCGCAAAGGAACGGGGAATCAAGCATGCGCCCTGGAAGGGGCCAGCGACTCGCCGACCATGCCCCGGCGGCCGAGCAGCCGCTCTTCGGCGGCGGCCATGCGGCGCGCCTTCCGCGCCGTGTGGTGGTCGTGCCCGAGGCAGTGCAGCAGGCCGTGCGCGAGCAGCCGGCGCAGCTCGGCGGCCAGGCTCCACCCATTCTCGCGCGCTTGCCGGCGCGCGGTGTCGAGCGAGATCACCACGTCGCCGATCGATGCGCCATGTTGCGGGAAAGAGAGCACGTCGGTGGGCCGATCCTTTCCGCGCCACTCCCGGTTCAGCGCGCGCATGCGGCGATCGGAAACCACCGCCAGCGACAGCTCGCGCGAAAGGCGCAGCGCCGCGAGCTGCTGCCTCGCCGCCGTGCGCAAGACGCGAGCCGCGTGCGCACCTCGTCCCACCTCGACGGACAGATGGACGGCGCGCTTCTCCGCTGCGGCTATCCGACCCATCGACGGCTGCCCTCGCTCGCCGCCCGGCATCCCATACTCCCGGCACCAGGAAAAGCGCCGCGCGCCACCGGACATGCGCGGGCTGGCTGTCAAATTGCACGTCCGGTTATCGTCCAGCCGGCCGAGCGTCCCCTTCCGTTCCCGCCCGATCGTCGCTAGATCAGGGCCGAACTGGAGGCCCCGCCCCCTTGCGCCGCTGGCCCTACATCCTCGTCGTCGACGACGACATGGACTTCCGGGAAGGCTTGCGGGCGGCCCTGGAGATGAAGGGCTACCAGGTCGAGGAAGCGGCCAACGGCCGGGACGCCCTGGAGCAGATCGAGAAGAAGCCCCCGCTCCTGGTGCTCCTCGATCTGCAGATGCCCGTGATGAACGGCCGCGAGCTGCTGCAGAAGCTGCGCGCGGCGCCGGAGACGAAGGACGTCCCGGTGGTGATCATCTCCGGCTTCGGATTCGAATGGGAAGCGGAGCTGATGGGAGCGCAGGGATACATCGGCAAGCCGTTCGAGTCGCAGGAACTGGAAGCGAGCTCGCAGAACAGGTCGGCGCACTTCTTGTGGTGGGCGAGCCGGGTCTCCGCGGGGAACGCCGAGAGATCGATCGGCTCGCCGAACAAGGCGACGATCGGATCCCGGGCGCGCAGGTTGGCGGCGATCTCGTGCCCCAGCTTGTTCGAGAGCCCGGTGACGAAGGCGGGCACCACTACCAGCGGGCGCGACTTGAGCGCTACTTCGCCGGCGCCGGGCTGAGCGGGCAGCAGCTGGTAGGGATCGTCTCCCTTGTTGCGCGTGCCCTCCGGGTGGAAGCCCACCAGGTTGCGCGTCCGCCGCAGCTTTCCCTGCACCAGCGAGAGGCTGTAGCGGTTGAAGGCCTTCGAGCGCGGCTTGCGGAAGAAGGGCGGGAACATCGACCCGCCCGAGAGCAACAAGCAGATGAGCAGGCCGAGCGGGTTCTCGTAGAAGAAGTTCGCTCGGACGGGGAAGGAGGTGCGCCAGCGCCCCTTCCACCGGCGCACCAGGATCCAGCCCAGCACGAAGAGGTCGAAGAAGGTGCGGTGGTTCGCGACCAGCAGGATCGAGGCGTCCTCTGGAATCGACTCCAAGCGGTCCAGGCCGCGGACTACCAGGCGCCGGAGGATGAGCAGCCCGAAGATCGGCTCGAGGATCCACCGCTGCCACAGCGCGCCGAGCCGGGCCCCGCCGCCGACGTTCGCCCAGCGCATCACGCGGAAGGCGAGCCGCTCGAACGGCGCGAGCGCTTCGAACGGCGGCGCGCCGGCGGAACGCTCGCGCCCCTCTGCGGGCAGCTCGGCCACGGCGTCTTTCTACCTCGACCCGGCCTGGACTTCAGAACCCCGGCACCAGCTTGGCGATGATCTCCTTCATGACCTCGCTGGTGCCGCCGCCGATGCTGAGCAGGCGCGCGTCGCGGAACGCGCGCGCCACCGGCGTCTCGACCACGTAACCCATGCCGCCGTGGAACTGCATGCAGTCGTACACGACCCGCTGGATGAGATCCCCGGCGAACAGCTTCGCCATGCTGATCTCCTTCACCGCCGGCTCCTTGCGCGCGAACAGGTCGCAGGCCCGGTAGGTGAGCCAGCGCGCCGCCTCGATCGAGGTGAGGTGATCGGCGAAGCGGTGCCTCCACACCTGGAACTTGATGAGCGGCTTGTCGAACGCCTGGCGCTCGTTGCCGTAGCGGAGCGCCTCGGCGACCATCTGATCCATGCCGGAGACGGCGCCGATGGCCGCCACCAGCCGCTCGCCCTGGAAGTTCGTCATCACGTGGTAGAAGCCCTGGTTCTCCTCGCCGAGCAGGTAGCGGACCGGGATCCGGCAGTCCTCGAAGAAGAGCAGCGCGGTGTCGCTCGAGAGATTGCCGACCTTCTCCAGCTTCTTGGAGACGGAGAATCCCTTCACGTCGGTGGGGAAGGTCACGAGCGAGATGCCGCCGTACCCGGGGCCGCCGGTGCGCACCGCGAGCGTGATGAAGTCGGCGCGCGTCCCGTTGGTGATCCACATCTTGGCGCCGTCGATCACGTAGTCGTCGCCGGAGCGCCGCGCGGTCGTGCGCAGGTGGGCGACGTCGCTCCCGGCGTCCGGCTCGGAGATGCCCAGGGCGGCGATCTTCTCGCCGGCGAGCGCCGGGGCGAGGAACTCCTTCTTCTGCTCGGCAGTGCCGATCTCCTGGATGATGGGAGTGGCGATCTGCGACTGCACCAAAACGCCCATGTTCACACCCGAGTTCCGGCTGTGCACCAGCTCCTCGGCGAGCACCACCGCGTGCCAGAAGTCGCCTCCCGAGCCGCCCACTTCTTCCGGGTAGTTGACGCCCAGGGCGCCCAGCTCGGCGAGGTCGCGGAAGATCTCGCGCGGGAAGATCCCCGCCTCGTCCCATTCCAGCGCGTGAGGGGCCAGCTCGCGCACGACGTAGTCGCGCAACGTCTTGCGGAAGAGCTCGTGCTCGGGCGTGAACGGCGGCGCGATCATGCGTTCCTCGCGGCTGAATGAATGCTCATTCATTCCAGCGCAGGGTATCACGCCAGCGCGGAGCAGGCGAGGCCCACGCCGGCGCCGAGCGCGAGCGCGGTCCATGCCAGGCTGGAGGCGACCGGGCGCTCCATCTCGCCCGCCCCGCGCGCCGCGGCCCCCGGGAGCGCCGCGCACAAGCCTCCCAGCGCGAACAGTCCCACCGCCACCGCCGCTGGCGGCGCGACCTGCCGGAGCGCGAGCGCCAGCGCGCCCAGCACGGCCAGCGCGCGCGGGACGATCAGGGCATTCCGCGCCGCCGCCTCGCTGCGCGCGGCCGCCGCCATCCCCAACGACGGCGGCAGGAGCGACCACCATCCCCACGACGACCGTACCGCCGCCGCCGCCGCGCACCCACCGCCCACGGCCGCGAGCAGCGCGAGCTGTCCAGCCAGGGGAGCGCGCAAGACCTGGAGTCGCACGGCGACCGGCCAGGTGGACCGGGGTGTGCCGCGGTCGCGCAGGTCCGCGACGCCGACGCTGCCCACCAGCAGGGCCGCGGTGGCCAGGAGGGGCGCCAGCCGCGGCTCCGCCACGCCGACGGCAAGCCCCACCGCGCAGCCGAGGCCCTGTGCAATGTCGAGCCAGGAGTACGCGGCCGCCCGGCGCTCCACGGTGACGGCGTCGGCGATGGCTGCCGCGCACAGGTCAGCGACGGCGGGGAGGGCGGCGGCCACCGCGCCCAGCCCGTCCGCGAAGCTCACCGCGGCGAACCCCTGCACGAGGAGCGCGACGGCCAGCAGCGCGAAGGCGACCGCCCCGCGGCGCACCCGCGTTCCCAGCCACCCCCAGAACGGGCGCGAGATCCGGCAGGCGGCGAAGGCCAGGGCCGCCCAGGCCGGCCCCCGGTGGGCGAGAAGGCGCGCGAACCAGATCCACGCCGCCAGCTCCGCTCCTCCGGCGAGCAAGGCCAGGCGCCCCGCGAACCGGGCCTCGTCCGCGAACAGGCGCGGACGCACCGGAGGCGCGGGCTGGATCGGGAAGCGCGATAGCTTGGGCCCGCTCGCGGCGAATTCCTCGGGAAGCTTCTCGCCCGGCACGCGGCCGAAGGTACACCACCTTCTCCGCGGATGTGATCGCCGTCACACGGGTGCCAAGGCCTGCGCTACGCCCCTGCCAGTCGGGTCCCGTACATACCTGCGTCGCCACCAGCGGGGCTGCGCTAAAGTCTGCTCCATGCAGCCCTTCCCCGCCGAGGCGCGCGGCGCACCCACGCCGGCGAAGTGCGCGCACTGCGGCGGACCGTTCACGCCGTCGCTCGGGGACCAGTCCCTCTGCGATCCGTGCCAGGGCCTGGTGCCGCCCGAGCCGCGCTCGCATCTTCGGGAGAGCGACGTCGCCGGCTGCAAGCTCATCCACCAGCTCGGCGCGGGACGCTTCTCCACGTCGTGGCTGGCCGAGGGACCGGACGGCTCGTCGGTGGTCGTCAAGCTGCTGCACGCGTACGCGCCCGACCCCGCCACCGTGCAGCGGTTCCTCGGCGAGGTCCAGCGGGTCGCTCCGCTCTCGGCGATGGAGCACGCGTCGGTGGCGCCGCTCCTCACCGGCGGCGTCCAGCTCGCGAGCGCGCTGTTCCTCGTCTACCGGAGCGGCGGAGACTCCACCCTGGCCGACGAGCTGCGCTCGCGCGGCCGCATCGTCGCCTCGCGCGCGCTGGAGCTGGGCGCGCAGCTCGCCGAGGCATTCGGCGCGCTGCACGCCGCGGGGGTGCTGCACCTCGACCTGAAGCCTTCCAACGTAGGCTTGATCCGCGACGCGGACGGGACAGAGCGCGCGGTGCTGCTCGACGCCGCGACGGCGCACTTGCTCGCGCGCGCGGACGTCCGCGACGAAGGCCCGGTGCCGCTCTCGACGGCCGCGTACATCTCTCCGGAGGAGGTGAGTGGAGCTCCCGGCCCGCGCTCCGACCTCTATTCGCTCGGCGCGCTGCTCTTCCAGTGCATCTCGGGCCGCCTGCCGGTGCTCGGGTCTACCGCCGAGGAGATGATCGCCGCGCACCTGGAGCAATCCCCGCTCTCGCTGCGCGACGTCGGCCGCAAGGCGCACCCGCAGCTCGAGGCCGCCCTGGCGCGGGCGCTTTCCAAGGACCCCGACCAGCGGTTTGGCAGCGGCGAGGAGATGGCCGAGGCGCTACGCGCGCTGGTCCCGGTGGCCGACCGCGCGGGCGCCGGGGCCGAGCCGCCCGCACCCGTTCCCGACCCGATCCCCGTCCTCGCCCTGCCCGCCGCGCAGAATGGCGCCGCGACGGAGCGCGCCTCCCTCGCCGCGGGAGACGACGCCCGGCGCCGCTCGGGCCGGCGGATGCGAGTGCTCCTCGCCGCGGCGGCGATCGGCGCAATCGCGCTGGGGGGTGGGACTGTTGCGCTCCGGCATCATGCCCCTCGTCCCGCGGCCCCTTCGCTCGCCGCGGCGCAGGCGGGGCCGGACCTCGTCGCGGCGCCCGCCGCCGCGCAGCCCGCCGCGGAGGCGCTGGAGCTCGAGCAGGCCGCCACGCCGGCGCGGGCTGCCCTCCTCCGCGCGCAGCTGCAGGTCACCGCGGGCGATGCGCGCGGGGCGGAGAAGACGCTCCTCCCCGTGCTGGCGCAGACCGGGTTGCCTCGCCGCGACCTCTCCCACGCCATGCGCCTGATGGGCTCGGCCGAGGCGCGCCGCGGCCACCGCAAGACGGCGGTCGAGTGGTACCGCAAGTCCCTGCACCTGACCGACGACGGGGCCGAGCGCGAGCGCGTGGTGCGGATCATCCAGCACCTGGCCCATGAGTCGCCGCCGACGGCCGCGACCCCCTGAAGGCGGCGGTACCGGCAGATTTTTATTTTTTTTGAGGCGCTGCGCCGGTGGACAGGCCGTCCGAATCAACCAGGCTCGCCGGGAGACACCCGCGAAGGATCGGTGGGAAAGCGCGCGAATTCCTCCAGCAGTGCTGCGGAAAAGGCGACGACCGCGCGCGAGTTGGCGAAGAAGCGGAACAGCGCGACGTCCGATCCTGGCTCGCCGGATTGCCCGCCCACCGCCTCCAGCAGGGTCCGCAAGTCGAGCCCCGCCTCGACCTGGTACGCGTCGGGTCCGCCCGTCACGCGCAAGGCCAGCGCGGCATCGGCGCTCGGTTCCAGCGCCGCCCCGCCCGGTTGTCCCGCCTCGAGGACCGCCTCGAGCTCCTCGAGGAACCGGATCAGATCGAGGTCGAGCACCTTTACGTCGGGGAGCCGCAGCACCGGAACGAATCCGTGCTCGCCCGTGGTGGGCCGGTGGCGGTAGCGCTCCATGGCCGCCTCCGCCTGGAGAGCGGCCGGGCTGCGCACGCCGTCCGAGGAGCGCGCCGACAGCTCGAGCCGGAAGCGCAGGTTGGACGCCTGGTTGAGCAGCACGGCCACGTCCCGTCTCTAGCACGGCTGTGGTATTTCCAGCGGCTTCCGCATGCGCCGCCTGCGTTCCCTCGCGCTGCCCACCTTGTCGGGCGTGCTCTACTTCGTCTCCTGGATTGGCTTCGGCGTCTGGCCGCTGGCCCTCGTCTGCTTCGCGCCGCTGCTCTTCTCGCTGCGCGACGCCACCCCGCGCGAGGCGTTGCGCCGGGGCGCCTGGTTCGGCTTCGTCGCGCACCTGGGCGGGTACACCTGGGTGATCCACTTGCTGCGGGTGTTCGCCTTCGCGCCGCTGCCGCTCGCCTTCGCCGGGTACGTGGCGCTGTGCTTCGCGCAGGGCCTGCTCTTCGGCGTGTTCGCCTGGGCCCTGCGGCGCACCTGGACGGCGACCGGGTGGCCGCTGGCGATCCTGCTGCCGCTGTGCCTGGTCGGCACGGAGTTCGTCTATCCGCTGCTCTTCCAGAGCTACACGGGAGTCGCCCTGATGCCGCTGGTGCCGCTGGTGCAGGTGGCGGACCTGGGTGGCGTGCTGCTGCTGTCCGCCCTGCAAGCCACGGCGAACGGCGCCCTCGCCGACTTGTTCCTGACCCGGCGCCCGTGGCCGGTGATCGGCGCCGGCCTCGCCCTGGCCGCTTCGCTTACGTACGGTCTGTGGCGGATGTCGCGCATCGACGCGCGCGAGCAGGGCGCTCCGACGCGGCGGATCGGAATCGCGCAGCCCGACGTGGGCGAGATCGCCCTCCACCGGAACCCGTACGCCTCCGTGCAAGCGCTCTGGGCCGACACGGCCGAGCTGCACGCGCGCGGCGCCGAGATCGTGATCTGGCCGGAGGTCGGCTACAACCTGCGCGGGGTGCGCGACGGCGACGACGGTCGCGCCATCCAGGGCGGCATCCCCGTCACCGTCATCGCGGGTGTGGAACGGGTCCGCGGCAAGGAGGCATGGAACAGCGCCATCGTGATCACGCAGGAGGGGAAGATCGGGGACCACTACGACAAGATCCAGCTCCTCGCCTTCGGCGAGTACATCCCCTTCGGCGACTGGTTCCCATTCCTCTACGAGTGGTCGCCGCTCGCCACCCATCTCACCCCGGGCACCACCACCAGGCCGCTGCGCGCGGCCGGCCACCGATTCGCCACCTTCATCTGCTACGAGGACATCCTGCCCTGGATCGTGCGCAAGACCATGCAGGATCACGGCGAGGGGCGCGCGAACGCGCTGGTGAACCTCACCAACGACTCCTGGTACGGCGCCGGGCACGAGCAGGAGCAACATCTGATGTTGGCGGCGGTGCGCACGATCGAGCACCGGCGCTGGCTGATCCGGGCGACCTCCACCGGCATCAGCGCCTTCGTCGATGCGGCGGGGCGTGTGGTGTCGCGCATCCCGGCCGACGTGCGGGGAGTCGCGGTGCGCGACGTGCCGATGCTCGAAGGGACCACGCCGTACGAGGTGGTGGGAGACTGGCCCGGCTGGGCGGCGCTGGCCCTGCTCGGCTTCATCGCGGCGCGCGAGCTGCGCCGGCGCAAACGGAGCCGGCAGTGATCCCTACCGCCCACCCCAGGACGCGATGGGAATGATGCCGCTGACGATGCGATCGATGATCGAGATCTGCCTCTCGGCCTGGTCCGCGGAGGCGCGCGCGGCGGGATCGCCGGAGACCTGATCGTCGCAACGGGCGACGCAGGTGTGCAGGTCCTCGTTGCAGGTGGTCGGCTCCGGCTGGCGTTCCTTGGCGGAGTCGTCGGAGCAGTGATCGGAGACGGCCCTGCATGACCGCTCGCAGTCGGTCGCGCTTGCGATGGGAACCGCCGCGCGCAGCCAACAGCCGGCACACAGGCTCGCGAGCAGGACGGCGATCGGTCGCATGCACCCCTCCCTTCCAGGGGACCGGGCAGGCGCTAGCGTGGCCACGGCACGGTGAGCCGCAACGCGTCACGACAGCCTGGGTGCGATCTGGGCCGTTGAGAACGTCAGGGTCTCCGCTTATCCTGCGCGGTCCCGATGGAGCCCGAACACATTCTCGTCAAGGGTGCCCGCGAGCACAACCTCAAGGGCATCACCCTGGAGATCCCGAAGAAGCGCCTGGTGGTCTTCACCGGCGTCTCGGGGTCCGGCAAGAGCTCGCTCGCCTTCGATACGCTCTATGCCGAAGGCCAGCGCCGGTACGTCGAGTCGCTTTCCGCCTACGCCCGCCAGTTCCTCGGCCAGATGGAGAAGCCGCACTACGACGTCATCCGCGGCCTGTCGCCCACCATCTCCATCGAGCAGAAGGCTGCCTCGAACAACCCGCGCTCGACGGTCGGCACCATCACCGAGATCCACGACTACCTGCGCGTCCTGTTCGCCGCGGTCGGGAAGCAGCACTGCACGGTCTGTGGCCGCCGCGTCGGCAAGCAGAGCGCGCAGCAGATCTCCGAGGAGCTGGCCCGGCTTCCCGAAGGCACCAAGCTCACCCTGCTTGCGCCGCTCGTCGAGCAGCGCAAGGGCGAGCACAAGGAAGTGCTGGCCGACGCGCGCAAGCGCGGGTTCGCGCGGGCGCGGGTGGATGGCGCCATCCGGCCTCTCGACGAGGACATCGACCTCGACAAGAAGCGCAAGCACGACATCCAGATCGTGGTCGACCGTCTGGTGATCAAGGGCGGGGAGACCGACCGGCGGCTGATCGATTCCGTGGAGACGGCGCTGCGCGAGGGCAAGGGCGTGCTGCACGCGCTGACCGCCTTGCCGCAAAAGGGCGAGACGCACTCGATGTACAGCGAGCACCTCTCCTGCCCGGTGGACGGCATCAGCTTCCCCGAGCTGGCGCCGCACAGCTTCTCCTTCAACAACCCCCTCGGGATGTGCCAGGAATGCAACGGCTTGGGCTCCCGGCCGGAGATGGACCCCGACCTGGTGGTGCCCGATCCGTCGAAGAGCATCCGGCAGGGCGCGGTCGAGCCCTGGTCGCATGCGCTCGAGCGGGGCGGCGGCTGGACCTTCCGCATGATCGAGTCGCTCGCGCACAGCTTCAAGGTCCCGCTCGACAAGCCCTGGAAGGACCTCCCGCGCGACCTGAAGCAGATGCTCCTCTACGGCTCCGGCGACGAGACGATGAGCATCCGCTGGAGCGAGGGCGGGCGCAGCGGCACCTACAAGACCAGCTTCGAGGGCATCATCCCGATGCTCATGCGCCGCTTCAAGGAGACCACCTCCGAGAGCATGCGCAAGCACTACCTGCGCTACTTCAGCGACAAGGCGTGCTCGGCGTGCAAGGGCGAGCGCCTGCGCCCGGAGAGCCGGGCGGTGACGATCGGCGACCTCGGCGAGCAGAAGGGAAAGTCGATCGTCGAGGTGTCGCGGATGACCATCGACGCGGCCGCCCGGTTCATCCATGAGCTTCCGCTCCAGGGGAACGACGCGGTGGTGGCCGCCGAGCTGCTCAAGGAGATCGGCAACCGCCTGCGCTTCCTGCTCGACGTCGGCCTGGGCTACCTCACCCTGGACCGGCCCGGACCGTCGCTCTCCGGCGGGGAGTCGCAGCGCATCCGTCTCGCCTCGCAAATGGGCAGCGAGCTGACCGGGGTCATCTACATCCTCGACGAGCCCTCCATCGGGCTGCACCAGCGCGACAACGCGCGCCTGCTCGCGACCCTCAAGCGCCTGCGCGACGTGGGCAACTCCGTCATCGTCGTCGAGCACGACGAGGAGACGATGGAGGAAGCCGACTGGATCGTCGATTTCGGTCCCGGCGCCGGCGAGCTGGGCGGCGAGATCGTCGCCGAGGGCCCGCCGCAGAAAGTGATGCAAGCCGAGCGGTCCCTGACCGGCGCGTACCTGTCGGGTCGGCGCCGCATCGAGGTGCCCTCGCAGCGACGGCGGGGCAACGGGAAGAGCCTGCGGCTCCTGGGAGCGGCGGCCAACAACCTCAAGGAGGTCGACGTCGAGTTCCCGCTCGGCACGCTGACCGCGGTGAGCGGCGTGTCCGGCGCGGGCAAGTCCACGCTGGTGAACCGCATCCTCTATCCGGCGCTCTCCCGCGCGCTGTACGGCTCGCGCGAGGCGCCCGGGCCCTACAAGGCGCTCTCGGGCATCGAGCATCTGGACAAGGTGATCGAGATCGACCAGAAGCCCATCGGCCGCACCCCGCGCAGCAACCCGGCGACGTACACCAAGGTGTTCGACTGCATCCGCGACGTCTTCGCTCGCACCCCCGAGGCGCGCGCCTACGGGTACGAGCCCGGGCGCTTCAGCTTCAACGTGAAGGGCGGCCGCTGCGAGGCGTGCGAGGGCGACGGCATGAAGGTCGTCGAGATGCACTTCCTCGCCGACGTGTACGTCCCCTGCGAGGTCTGCCACGGGAAGCGCTTCAACGACGCCACGCTGCGGGTGACCTTCAAGGGCAAGAACGTCGCCGAGGTGCTGGACCTCTCGGTGCGCGAGGCGATGGAGCACTTCAGCGTGCACAAGGAGATCATCCGCATCCTGAAGACGCTCGACGACGTCGGGCTCGGCTACATCAAGATCGGGCAGCCCTCCCCCACCTTGTCGGGCGGCGAGGCCCAGCGCATCAAGCTCTCCCGCGAGCTGGCGCGCAGCGACACCGGGCGCACGCTCTACGTGCTCGACGAGCCCACCACCGGCCTCCATTTCGAGGACATCCGGCGGCTGCTCAGCGTGCTCAACCGGCTGGTCGACGCGGGGAACACGGTGATCGTCATCGAGCACAATCTCGACGTCATCAAGTGCGCCGACTGGATCATCGACATGGGCCCCGAGGGCGGCGACCAGGGTGGATACGTGGTCGCCGCCGGCGCGCCCGAAGATCTGGCGCGGGTGAAGCAGAGCTACACCGGCCAGTACCTGAACAAGGTGCTCGGCCGCGCCCGCGTGGCCTGAAGCTCACTTCGCCGTGGAGGGGAAATCGATGCTGCTCGTCCTGCTGCTGGCCGCGGTCGCGCCCGCGCGCCGGGATCCGCGCGTCGAGGCAGTCGTGCAGCGCATCGAGCCGGCGGCGCTGCAGACCACCGTGGCGAAGCTGGTCGGGTTCGGCACGCGGCACACGCTGTCCGACACCAGGTCGGAGACGCGCGGCATCGGCGCCGCCCGGCGCTGGCTGGCGGCGCAGTTCGCGGCAGCCGCCCAGGGCACGCGGCTCAAGACGTTCGAGGATCGGTTCACCGCCGAGCCGGGCCGCCGCATTCCCGCTCCCGTGGAGCTGATCAACGTGGGCGCGGTGCTGCCCGGGACCGACCCTTCGCGAGCGAAGCAGGCCATCGTGATGACGGGCCACTACGACAGCATGCCGTCCGACGTGATGGACGCGCAGAGCGACGCGCCGGGCGCGGTGGACGACGCGAGCGGCACGGCGATGGCGCTGGAGCTGGCGCGCGCCTTCGCCAGGGAGCAGCCCGCGGTCGCCCTGTACTTCGTGGCCGTGGCAGGCGAGGAGCAGGGGCTGGTCGGATCGGCCCACCTCGCCCGGCGCCTCAAGCAGGAGGGCGTGGAGGTGCTGGCGATGACCAGCGTGGACATCGCCGGCAACATCCAGGGGCAGAACGGGGTGGTGGACAATACGCGGGGCCGCCTCTACTCGGAGGGGACGCCCATCGCGGAGACCGAGGCGCAGAAGCGGCTGCGCGACGCCGTCGGCGGCGAGAACGACAGCGCGTCGCGCGAGTGGGCGCGCTACCTGGAACGACTCGGCGAGCGGTACGTGGAGAACCTGGATCTATTGGTGATGTTGCGCCGCGACCGCATCGCGCGCGGCTCCGATCACACCTCGTTCAACCAGCAGGGATTTCCCGCGGTCCGTTTGTCGGAGATGGTCGAGCACTACGACCGCGAGCACCAGACGCCTCGCATCGAGAACGGGCGCCAGTACGGCGACGACCTGGCGCACTTCGACTCGCCCTATACCGCCAAGCTGTGCCGCGCGCTGGCAGCCGCCTTGCAATCCCTGGCGCTGGCGCCCGCCCCTCCGGCGGCAGTCAAGCTGGGCGGCGCGGTGAGCCCGGACACCCGGCTCCGCTGGACGCTCCCGCCCGACACCCGCATCGCCAACGTGGCGGTCTACCGGCGGCGCGCCGATTCGGTCCGCTGGGAACGCGCCCAGCTGGTCGGCAAGGTGGACCACGTGGTGCTCCAGAACGTCATCCCCGACGACGAGTTCTTCGCCGTGACCACCGTCGACGACGCCGGCAACGAATCCCTCCCCCAACCGCCTACCGAGCTGGAACGATAGCCTCCGCCGAACAGATCCCTTGGTCCTGAATCATGTCTTGATCAGGGTTCGCGCGTGCCGGCGTCGGGTTGTTGCTTCGCTTGCGGCCCATCGTCGGGCTGGGGTTCGAAGAGGTCGAGGTTGCGGACCAGGTCGACCTGCTCGAGCAGCGCGAGCTGCCGGACGATCTCGGCGTCCTCGTCGGAGAGCGGCTTCGCCTGCTGGGCCTGCTGCTCGGCCTGCGGCGGCCGGGGCGTTTCGTCCGCGGACGCGAGTCGGGGCAGCGCGCAGAGGGCGGCAGCCAGGAGCAGGGGGGCTCGCGCGATCATCGCTCAGTGGCGGCGCAGCCGCTCCTTCTGCTCCAGGTGCCGCTCGCGCCGCTCCTGCTTGCGCTCGCGGCGCTGCTCCTGCCGCTCTTGCCGCCTCTCCTGGCGCTGTTCGCGGAAGCGCTGGCGCGCGTCCTCCCGCTGCTCGGGCGTCATGCGCTGCCAGCGATCCATGTTCTCCAGGATCTGCCGGCGCTGAACGGGGTCGGCGGTCATCACCCGCCGCAGCGACTCGCGCAGCTGCTCGCGCTCTTGCGGGGACAAGGAGCGGAACCGCTGCCACTGCTGCAGCACCTGCTGCCGCTGCTCGGGCGGCATCGCGCGGAACCGGCGGTAGTTCTCGTCGACGAGCGCGTGCTCGTCCGGGGACATCCGGTTCAGGCGCGCGAGGTTCTCCTGGATCCGCTGCCGCTCTTCCGGAGGGAGCTGCTGCAGCTCGCGGTACCGGCGGCGCAGCTCTTCCTGCTTCTCCGGCGGGAGCCCACGGAACCGCTCCTCCGCGGATGGGCCCTGCTGCGCGCGCGAGGCGGCCGGCGCGGCGGCGAGGGCGAGGAGCGCGAGCCCGGCGAGGCGGATCATGGCTTGCCTTCCGGCTGCAGCGTGTGGAGCACGGCCACGACGTCGAGATCGCGGAGGGCGTCCTGGTTCTGCACCACGTTCAGGTCCTCGAACAGGTCGAGCCGCTGCGCGACCACCATCTCGTCGCCGGGCGCGCGCGCCGGCCGCGCGATCAGCACCGCCGCCGCGGCGGCAGCCGCCGCGACGCCGCCGGCGAGCGCCCACCGCAACCACGGAGAGCCCAGGGGGCGCGGCTGGAGCTCACTCGCCCGCGCCGCGGCGCGGGTCGCGAATCCGACCCGCGGCTCGACCGCGGGCAGCGGCGGGACGATCGAAGTCCCTTCCCGCAGCAGGTCCCGCTCCTCGGCGCAGCCGGCGCACGAGTCGAGATGGCGGCGCACCTCGGCAGCCTCGGCCTCCGGCAGGGTTCCGGCCAGCCAGGCGCCAAGTCGATC
>VBKO01000048.1 GCA_005888115.1 Deltaproteobacteria bacterium | reverse complement strand
GGCCGGGCGGGCGGTTGGCCAGCGTCAGCGGGCTCGCGCTCGTGCGCCGGGCTGCCCGCGTCCACGGTGGGGACGTCAAGGTACGTGGGATCCCGGGCGACGGCTGCGCTCTCACCATGGAGCTGCCGCTTACCCCCGAGCCCTAGGCGAGCCGTGCTTGCAGCGTTTCAACATCGCTGCGCGGCAGGCAGCCGCGCGCACAGACCCTTGCGCATGTCCCGCATCCTGCCCAATGTGGGAAGAGCCGTGGCCACCTGATCGGAGGGCGAAGTGGCCGACCCCGTCGACCGCAGGATCGTCGCTATTTTCAATACCAATCCCGAGGTGCTGGACCTCGTCCGCGAGGCCTTGCAGGACGCGGGCTACGCCACCGTCGTCGCGCACGTCGACGACTTGAAGCGGGGCCGCATCGACCTGGTCGAGTTCGTCGAGCAGCACCACCCGGACGTGATCGTCTACGACGTGGCCCCGCCCTACGACACCAACTGGACGTTCCTGCGAGTGATGCGGAACTCGAAGGTGATGCAGGGACGCGCGTTCGTGGTGACCACCACCAACAAGAAGGCCCTCGACGAGCTGATCGGCCCGTCCGACGTGGTCGAGCTGCTTTGCAAGCCGTACGATCTGGAGCAGATCGTCCAGTCCGTGAACCACGCCTTGAGCACGCAGGTCGCGCCGGCCGCGACGGCGTGAGGCGATCTCTCAGGTGCCCTTCTTCAGCTCGGTCAGGATCAGGCGGGCGATCGCCTTGAGGGTGTCGTAGACGCCGTCGCCTTTGGGAGCGATCGCCTCGAAATCGGGAACGCCGCGCGGATTCAACAGGCCGCGCAGCTCGTCGAACGGCGCGGCGTTGGGAAGGTCGCGCTTGTTGTACTGGATGACGTACGGGATCTTGTCGAGGTCGTACCCCTGCTCGGCCAGGTTGGTGCGCAGGTTCTCCACCGATTCGACGTTCGCCTCGGTCCGCTCCACCTGGCTGTCGGCGACGAAGACGACGCCGTCGACCCCCTTCAGGATCAGCTTGCGGGACGCGTCGTAGAACACCTGCCCGGGTACCGTGTAGAGGTGGAAGCGGGTCTTGAACCCGCGGATCTCGCCCAGCGAAAGCGGCAGGAAGTCGAAGAAGAGCGTCCGCTCCGTCTCCGTCGCGAGGGAAATCATCTTCCCTTTCGCGTTCTGGTTGGTGTTCGCGTAGATGTACTGGAGATTCGTCGTCTTGCCGCAGAGGCCGGGGCCGTAATAGACGATCTTGCAGTTGATCTCGCGCGAGCTGTAGTTGATGAAAGACATTCCGGCGGCGCCCCTTACTCGCTGAAGAGGTTGTCGATGTCGTCGTCGGTGATCTCGGCGAACGGCGAGCCGGCGCCGGGCACCTGCACCTTCTTCAGGAGCCCGTCGAAGATCTTGTTCAGCTCGTCGGACGCCTTCTTCACGCGCAGCCGGACCAGGCCCAGCGAGCTGCGCGTGTCGAAGATGACCACCAGGATGACCCGGCCGCCGATCACGGAAATGTGAAGGTTGTCGCGCTCTCCCTCGTGAAAGAGGATGGAGAATTCCTTCTCGCCGATGAGCTTGGCGAGGCCGCCGGTCGCGGCGATGTTCCCCGCGGTGAGCGAGGCGAGCGAGGTGGTGTCCAGATCCTGCGTGGCCCCGACGGACGCGATCAGCTGGCCGTTCTTGTCGACGAGGAAGACGATCTTCGCGTTCGCTTCGCGCGCCAGGCGCTCGCAGACCGCGCTGATCTGCTGGAACTCCTCGTCGTACATGACCATCTGCGGCTGCATTCGCTTTAGACCTCGCCGAGTTGGATCGGTGCGTCGACGCTAACAGAGCGACACACCCCGGGCAAGATTGCGGATTTCGGCGTTTTCAGGCGCAGAAGGGAGACGGGCGACTACACTTCGCGACGCCCGGAAAGCGCGCGCGCGAGCGTGACCTGATCGGCGTACTCCAGCGCGCCGCCCATGGGCATGCCCTGCGCGATCCGCGTGACGCGCACGCCCAAAGGCTTGATCAATCGCGTCAGGTACAGCGCGGTCGCTTCTCCTTCGACAGTCGGATCGGTGGCGACGATCACTTCCTGCACGTCGCCGTGCAAGCGCGAGAGCAGCTCCTTGAGCTTCAGCTGATCGGGACCGATGCCGTCGAGCGGCGAGAGCGCGCCGTGCAGCACGTGGTAGCGGCCGCGGAACTCGCGGGTGCGCTCGACCGCGAGCAGGTCGGGCACCGACTCGACCACGCAGATCGTCTTCGCGTCGCGCTGCGGGTCGGCGCAGATTCCGCAGGGATCCTGCGCGGTCAGGTTGCAGCAGGTCGAGCAGAGGCGGACCTCGCGCTCGAGCGAAGAGAGCGCGTCGGCCAGGTCGCGCGCGTACTCCGGCGGCGACTCGAGGATGTGGAAGGCGAGGCGCTGCGCGGTCTTCTCGCCGACCCCGGGAAGCTTCGCCAGCAATACCGTCAGCCTCGCGATCGGATCCGCTGCTTTCATGTGTCCGCAGTGACCGCGAGCCTCGAGCCGCGAGCCCCAAGCTGGTTCACGGCACCATCCCCGGGAACATGTCCTTGAGGTTCGCCAGCGGGCCACCCTGCGCTTGCGCCAGCTGCTGCGCCGCGCGCAGCGCCGAGTTGACGGCCGCCAGGACGAGGTCCTCGAGCATCGCGACGTCCTTCGGATCGACCACCTTGGGATCGATCTGCACCTTGAGCAGCTCGCCTTTCCCGTTGGCGGTGACGATCACCATGCCACCGCCCGCCGTGCCGGTGACTTCCTTGCGGGCCAGCTCCTCCTGCGCCCGCTTCATCTGCTCCTGGATCTGCTGCGCCTGCTGGAAGAGCGCGTTCAGGTCGAAGCCCGCCATCGCCTACTCCTCGCCGAGGTCCCTCACATCTTCGATCTCGCCCCCGAGAAGTTCCACCGCCGCCCGGACGGCCGGGTGATCGCGGCCGGCCTGCAGGCGCTGGACCTTCTGCTCCTTGCGGGCGCGCTCCTTCTCGTCGTGGAGGCTGGCTTGCGGCGCCTCGGGCGCCTGCTCGATGCGCAGCGCGGCCTTTGCGCCCAGCGCACGGGCGAAGGCAGCCTCGACCGCGGTGCGCGTCTCGCGATCCTCGAGCGGCAACGCGTCGTTCGGATGACGGAACGCCACGGCCACCGCGCCATTCTCGATGCGCAGCGGAATGGCGCGCTCCAGCGCCGTCGCGGCGCCCATCTTGCGGGCCGCGCGCACCGCTTCGACCAGGGCGCGCCACCGCAGCTCTATCGGCGCGTCGGGGTCCGACGCGACGGGATGCGCACCGCCGTTCGGGATCGAGGTCGGAGTTGGGACAGAGGTCGAGGTCCGCTCCCCGGACGGTTGGCCCTCCGTCCCCACGGTGGCGCGGAGCGCGGCGCCATTCTCAGCCAAGGTCCGCGCTCCCGACGCAGGCGCTCGCGGCGGCCCGGATTGCCTGAGGACGGTCCCGCCCAGCCGCGCGGAGAGCTGCTCCACTCTTTGCACCAGATCCGGCAAAGCACCCGAAGGCGCCAGGTGCACCGCCCGCAGCAGCGCTACCTCCAAGGCGTGGCGGGGGCTCGCCGCCTTGGCGACT
>VBKO01000027.1 GCA_005888115.1 Deltaproteobacteria bacterium | reverse complement strand
TTCGAGACGCGGCTCGTGTACAAGTCCGCGTAATCCTGAACCTGTTCGCCGAATCGGGAGTTCTCGTTGCCCTCCTTGAAGACGAGCCCCCAGTAGGCGTTTGCCCCGCGCTCGAAGCGCTGCTCTACCCCGCAGCTCTCGGCGAGCGTGGCCTTGAACGCCCGGCGCAACAGTTCCAGATCGCGCTTCTCGCGCTGCCTTCGCTGCTCCAGGTCGGCGGGCACCGGTCCGCCGCGCTCCAGCTTCCTGTCCAGCTGGTTCAGGGTGACCTTGTGGTGGTTGATGAGGTCGTCGAGCCGCACGCGCAGCTCGTCCAGCTCGCCCAGGCGCTGCACCTCGGCGGCGTGCTGCTCCATGTACTCGATCTCGCGCTCCAGCTCCTGCACGACGAAGCAGGTGCGCCACTGCGACGCCTTCCGGTTGCGGATGATGTCGCCGTAGATGTGGTCGCCCACGTAGAGCACGCTCTCGCCGGCGTGTCCGGAGAGCCGTTCGAACTCGAACAGGTTGCCGGCCTCGTAGACCTTGCCGCGCTCGAGCGCCTCGACGGTGGGCCGGAGGATCTTGCCGTCGGGACCCAGCTCGAGGAAGGGGTGCTGCTCGGCGAAGAAAGCCGGCTTCTGCGCGCCGACGATCACGTAGTCGAAGTAGTTGCGCCAGGACGGGTACTCCGGAAGCCGCCCGTCGAGCACGAACGACATCACCGCCTCGGTGTAGTCCCACAGCGAGTTGGTGAGGATGAACAGCCGCTTGCCGCCACTGCGCAGCTTGTGCAGGGCCGCCGGCAGCTCGGGATCGCGCTGGATGTAGCGCGCGAGGTCCTTGCGCAGCTCGCTCTTCAGCGAGCCATCGCGGTGCACCTCGTCGATGCTCTCACGCGTGTCGTCGTAGAGCTTGTGGTAGTCGACGGGCTCCTTGCGCGCCTCGAGCGCCTCGATGATCTCGGCGTAGAGGCACGCCTCGGGCAGGCTGAAGAGCGTGTCGATCCAGGCGAAGCGCGGGAGCGAGAGCCGGATCTTCTCGTTCTTCTGGTAGAGCGCCCGGCGCTCGTCGAGCTTGAGCTCCCGCCGGCCGTGATAGCAGCGGCCGACGTGGTTGTGCCGGTCCATCTTGAAGATGTTCCCGAAGTCCTTGTCCACCACCAGGCCGCGGATGACGAACTCGTGGTCGTACTTGAGCCCGGTGAGGTACGCGGGGTAGCCCATCTTGGCCACCATCCGCTCCAGCGTCATGTGGAACGCCAGCTCCTCGATCTGGCGCATGGAATACACGGCGAGCGTGTAGTCCATGTCGAACCCGACCAGGGAGATCTCCTCCATCTTCAGGGAGCGGTTCGTATAGACCTGCCGGGAGTGCGGCAGCTCGAGGGCCCGGTGCTCGGGCTCGTCGAGGAGCCGCTGGATCTCCGGATCGCGCAGCACGTCTTCGGCCAGCGCGCGGGCGTCCTTCTCGGCGAGATCGTTGCGTGGCAGAGCCATGGTGCGGACCATCGATCTTCGCCTCGTCCGGGGGCCGGCGCAAGGAAGAAGGTCGCCGCGTTGCGCACAATTGCCCACCGGGTCCGCCTTGACGACTGCGCGGCATGAACGCCAGGAAACACCGGAGCCCGGCGCCGGGGTGGTGGCGACGGGCTCCGGGCCGAGCGACTGCTGACCGATCAGTGGTGGCCGCTGCCGTCGTCCCCGCCGTCGCCGCCGCCGCCCGGACCGGAGTTGCCGCCGTCGCCGTGATCGTCGCCGCCGTCGCGGTCGTCGCCATGGTCGTCGTCGTCGTCGTGGTTCTCGTGACCCAGCCCGTCGTCGTCCTGGAAGGCGTTGATCGAGTGGCGCAGGTTGTCCTCGATGGCGGGTCGGTTCGCCGCGTCGCGCGGGTCGAGCAGGGCGCCGTCCTTCACGAACCACTTGCTGGTGTCGACGTCGAAGGTGACGTTCGAGGACTTGTCGGTCACCACGAAGCGTCCCTCGAACTCCTGCTCAGCCTCGATGGCGGTGGCGAAAGCGAACTTCTCGCCGCCGACGGTGCCCTCGATGATGGCGGAGGCGCGCTGCTTGAGGAGATCGTCCGCGGCGGCGTCGGTGGTCGCGCGCTCCAGCGGATGGATCTCGAACTCGATCTTGTCGTAGGTGCCGGCCGGGACGGTCGAGTCGAACACGCGGTGCAGCTTCCCATCCAGGTCGCCGCCGGAGAGGTCGATCACGACGGGGCCCAGGGCGATCTCGGCCCGGCGATCGCCGTCGCGGCTGCGCAGCTCGATCTTTTCCAGCGCGATGCGGACGCGCGTGAGGACGATCGCCGTGGCGGTCGCTGGCGGCTGTCCTCCCGCCGTCGCGCTGCGTGCGCTGAGCGAGAGGGACGAAGTGGAGCTTCCGCTGCACGCAGCGAGCAGGACGGCGGCAAGGAACAGACTCAGACGCATCGGCAACCTCCAGGTGGGGTAGTTCGGTTACCCATCCCCACCCGGGAGGGCCGGGGCGCGCGACAACTTTTTTTCTATTCGATGGGGCGGGGCGCCGGCACGGTCCCGCCGACGGGCGCGCCGCTCTGACCGCTGACGTTGTTGCCCCAGCAGTAGACAGTGCCGTCTCCGTTCTGAGCGCAGGAGTGGTTCGCGCCTAGCGCCATCCTCTGAACGGCGCTGAGCGTCCCAACCTGGAAGGGCTTGGTGGGGATCGGCGAGCTCACTCCGAGCTGGCCGAAGTTGTTGCCGCCCCAGCAGAACGCCGAGCCTCCCGAGACTGCGCAGGTGTGGAGCGCTCCCGCCGCCACTACGGATGTCGTCAGGCCCGTCCCGGCGGGAGTCGAGGTAGGGTCGATCTTCCCATCGCCGATCTGGCCAGAGCCGCCCGCGCCCCAGCAATAGAGCTTGGACTGCGGACCGATCGCGCAGGCGTGCGCGTCGCCGGCTGCAACCGCGGTGTCCGGCGCGGAGACGTTCACCAGCAATGGGGTGGCCGACATCGCCGGCGGGGAGCTCTCGCCGAACTGATAGCTGGAATTCGTGCCCCAGCAGTACACGTTTCCGGCGAAGACAGCGCAGGTGAACCCGGTCCCTGCGGAGAGCGAGGTCACCGCGCCGATGACCGTGACCGGCCCTGGCGCGCCAGTTGCGCTAGGCGTACCGCCTTGACCGAGCTGCCCGAAATCGTTCGCACCCCAGCAGATGACGCCGGTGCCCGTACCCGCGCAGCTGTGCCGGTCGCCGAGCGCGAGAGACTGCGCTGCCGAGACGCCGGGCACCTTGACCGGGGCATTTCCGGACGCAACTCCGAGCTGCGCGGAGCCGTTCGCGCCCCAGCACATCACCTCGCCGGTGCCCGCGAGGATGGCACAGGCGTGCCTCAGCCCGACGGCGACGGAGCCCGCCACCGGGACTCCTGGAACGGGGACTGGCCTCGCAGACCATGCGGCCCCGGCCGGGTCGGTGCCGAGCTGCCAGGAATC
The DNA here is from genome assembly GCA_005888115.1 of Deltaproteobacteria bacterium. Classification (GTDB taxonomy): domain Bacteria; phylum Myxococcota; class Myxococcia; order Myxococcales; family 40CM-4-68-19; genus VBKO01. The sequence goes on along the minus strand of VBKO01000027.1, from coordinate 11,058 downwards.
GTTCGAGCCCCAGCAATCGACCGAGCCTTCGACGACGGCGCACGTCGTATCGCCGCCCGCGGCGAGCGCGCTGGCGGGGCAGCATCCTTGCGAGGCGCACTGGAAGAAGCCGGGATTGCAGGTGAACCCGCACTTGCTCGCCTCGCACTTGCTCGTCGCGTGCTGCGGAGTGGCGCAGACGAGCCCGCACGTTCCGCAGTTGTTCACGTCCTTCTCCGTCGACACGCAGGCCGTCCCGCCGCAGTCCTGCTGGGGCAAGGTGCATTGCAGCCGGCCGACGGTCTGCAGATCGACGCCGCCGTGGTCGACCAGGCCGGCCCCGCAGGCCGCGGAGAGGAAGAGGGCAGGGAGGAACCGCTTCATCGGCTCATCCCGAACAGCACGACGACGCCCAGCGAGCCCTGCGGGCGCAGCGTCGACTCGCCGTTCAGCTTGAAGAGCTGGGCCCCGAAGGATCCGTCCAGCCCGACGCGCACCGGCCCCAGGCGCGTGGTCACCGTCGCCGTGGGCCCGGCGAAGAGATCGCCTCCCGATCTGCTCGGACCGCCGGCGATGTCCTGCCACGACCAGCCGTAACCCAGCTCGCCGCCGGCCTCGAGCATCACCCGGCCGAACCAGACGGGCGTGAGGAGTCCCAGCGTTCCCCCGACGCGCGAGAAGTTGTACTGCAGACCCTGGTCGAACACCTGCCGCCGCGCGACGTCCACGCGGAGCCGCGCCACGACCTGACCCAGCTCCTGCCGCACTCCCGCCCGCATGATGGGAGCGACGCCGAAATGCGCGAGCGGGTAGCTGGCGATACCGCCGCCCAGAAACGCCAGCGTCGGCATGGGGCCACCCTTGGCGCGGGCCATCTCGTAGCGGGTCGGACGCAGCGGAGGCAGGTCGCGCACGTCGCCGCGGATGAGGTCGAGCTGCGCGGTGGCGCGGCCCAGGTCGGACCGCCGCTCGACGGCGTAGTGGCCCGAAGGCAGCGCGAGCATGATCGGGGCGGTCGCCGCGGGCACTTCCGCGAGCAGCTCGCGCGGACCGCGGAACAGATACGTTGCGCCCTGGTCGGCGGGGATGCGCAGGCTGGCCTCGGCCCGGCGCAGGTCGGCGAGGATGACGTCGCCGCGGCCCGACATCTTGAAATCGTAGGTGGGGTGCTGGGCGCCCGCCTCGGTGGCGGCGGTGCCCGCGACCGTGCGCGAGGCGGTGTAGCGGAACGCTTCCGCGAGCGTGACCTGGCCGTCTCCATCCATGTCGCCCGCGCCGCGCAGCGCGATTTCGAGGTGATGGGTGAAGAAGCTGCCCCCGATGGCCTGCGACTCCTGGGCGGACTCGCCCACCGCGGTGGACGCGAGGAAGGCCGTACCCTGCACTGCGTCTTCGGGGAGCGGGAAATCGAGCGCCGGCGCGGCGGTGGCGCCCTTCACTTGCGTGAGCGCGCCCGCCTCGCACGCGTCGACGATGGCCACTTTCGCCTCGGCGGCCGAGGAGGTCACCGACTTGCGCAGGTCGTCGTAGCCGATGCGCTGGTCGCCCAGCTCCAATCCCTGCGGGCCTGCGTGTCCGGAGAAGTAGACGACGAGCAGCGCCCGCTCTCCGCCGGCCCGGGCCGCGGCGATGCGCGCCTCGGTCGCGGCGAGCGCCTCGTGCACCGCCGAGGGCGTCGCGCCCTGCAGCAGCACGATGCGATCCGGAGCGAAGTCGCCCAGCTCACGCAGCGCGCTGGCGAACCGCTCCGCGTCCTTCTCCGCGAACCACAGCCGTGCACGCCCCGCCGCGCCGTGGTTGTTGCCGACGACGACCGCGAAACGCGCAGCCGCCCGCGCGGCACAGGGCAGCGCGAGCGCGACGAACGCGGCGAGGGCGGCGAGTCGTCTCACGGACGTTTTTCCAGGAGGAGCGATGTCTGCCGCGTGCCCTTGGGCAGACCGGGCAGGGGGAGGCCCTTGCGGAGGTCGTCCGGCCCGCGGACTCCCGCGCGCACACTTTTCATCAGGGCGTCGTACCCAAGCGGTCCGGGGCTGCACACTGCATAGAACCGCTCCAAGCCTGCCCGGCCATCCAGCACCGCGCCGCCCGGAAGCGCGCCCTGCTTGGAGACGGGCGCGCCACCGTCGCCCTCTGCCGGGTAAATGCGCGAAATCTGCGCAGATTCATCCACGGAAACGAGCCAGAGGTTGCACCGGCCCTGGGGAGCGACCGAGAAGCGCAGCGCGGCGGAGGGCTTCACTGCCTGGCCATCGAGGATGATCTTCGCGCCCCCCGGCGCGCCCAGGTAGGCGACGAGGCTCATGCCGCCCTTGGTGCCGACGTAATCTTCGGGTGGCTGCGCGGGACGGATGGCGACGATCAGCGCCGCCACGGCCGCGACCGGCGCGAGGCCGAGCAGCCACAGCCAACGCTTGCGGCGCTCCGGCGCGTGCTTCTCCAGGACCGCGTCGAGCGTGGCCGGGAGAACGAATCGGCGGAAGTCCTCGCCTTCGCGCTCCATTCGCGCGAGCCGCGCGCGACAGCGCTCGCAGCCGCCCAGGTGGGGCGCGACCGGGGAGGTCTCGCGGTCGAGCAGGTAAGCCTCGAGGGCCAGCTCGGAGGGGTGGCGGTTCACGGCTCGCTCCTCACCAGGTACTTGCGTGCGTTGCCCAGGAACCGCTCCAGCTTGCGCGCGACGGTCCGGCGCGAGATTCCCAGCGCCTGCGCGACCTCTTCGTGCTCCATGCCGTCGACGAACACGCCCACCGCGACGGCCTGCGTCTCCGAGTCGAAGCGCGCCAGCACCCGCTGGACCAGCTGCCGGTCGGGAACGGTGTCCGGGGTGTCCGAGACCGCGATCTCCAGCTCGGGCAGCGGCTCCTCCCCCCGCCGGCCTGCGTTGCGGCGCAGGTTCAGGCAGTGGTTGGTGGCCACCCGGTAGATCCACGGCAGCGCCGTGTCGCGGCTCTCCAGTTTGCGGGCGTCGCGCATGAGTTTCCCGAAGACCTCCTGGGTCGCGTCCCGGGCGGCTTCCTTGTCGCCGAGCAGCCGCAGGCACCGCCGGTAGATGGCAGGGCCGTACGTCTTGTAGAGCTCGGCAACCCGTTCCCGGGGGTCCAGAACGCGCGACCTCCTGCCGGCTCACACACCCGCGCGCGCTGCGAGGTGCCAGAAAACGCTCGGCGCGGGCAGCCTAGCAGGCGCCCGCGGCCTCAAGCGATCGCATTCTTTGCGCTAATTGCAGTTCGGGTCGTAGGTCGCGCTGATGTGCGAGCCTGGAGGTGGAAGGGCGTCCTGCGGGAACACGATCCGGTTCGTCCCCGCGTCGTAGCGGAAGTCTGTCCTGGCGGCGCCGTTCACAGTGACTGCGATGGCCGCCGCGTCACGCGGGTGGGCCGACAGCGGGAAGCTCGACAGGGGCAAGAGCAGGGTGCCCAGCGCGTCGTCGAGCATCGTGCCGAAGTTGTTCAGGTCGCAGATGTCGTAGAGCTTTCCGTTCATCTGCCGCGCGATCTCCATGTACCGGGTGCCGACCTGCTCCACGTTGTTGCACATGCGCAACCCGACGATGCCCGCGAACGAGATCAGGTCCAGCGCGCCCTTCTTCACCTGGGACAGCTTCCCCACCATCTCGGAAACGGGAGGCGGGTTGACGACATCGTTGTCGTCGTCCGCGTCGCTCACCGCGAGCAGCGCCAGGCGGGCGTCGTCGCGCAGGAACCCCGCGTTGCCGTCGTCGGGCCAGGGCGTCCCAGGCGCCTTGGTGGAGCTGACCAGCGGTGGAGTGAGCGCCGCCAGCACCGGATCGAAGAAACGCTCGTCCCAATGGCACAGACCCACCTTGGTGTTGTCGAACAGCGCCTGCTTCACGTTCGGCGTGGTGGGCGTGAGGATGCGCGGGCGCGAGTTGTCGACGGGGAAGAAGCGGCCCGCCTCGCCGCCGTTGGCGCCGCCGGGGCACTGCGTCCAGCCGGCCGTGTAGGGCGTCATGGCGGTCGAGGTCACCGCGATGTGGAAGTCCGCGTTGGCCAGGGCGATCCGGTTCCAGAGGTGATCGAGATTCGCCGCCAGCGCCTTCTGCTCGTCGTCCATGGAGCCCGAATTGTCGATGACGATCAGCATGTCGACCTTGGGCGTGGACTGCTCCCACTTGTCGAGCACCGTGTTGGGAGGTACCGCCCCCGCGGTGAGGCCGACCTGGAAGGCCGCCGCCTTGGTCGAGATCCAGACTTGGAGCGACGCGACGTCGTCGCCCAGCGTGTTGGCGGTGTAGCGCATTCCGATCGGCACCTGCGAGTTGGGCGCGACGGTGAAGGGCAGCCCGGGAATGGTGCTGATGCTGAAATTCCCCGGCGTGATCCGGGCGGCGGTCACCGTCACCGGCGCGCTGCACTGGTTCGTGGCATAGGCGAAGTGCTCGGGCAGGCTGCAGCCGGGGGTCGTGCCGCCGAAATCGACCGCACCGGGCGTGACCGAGAAGCAGCCGTCGTCACCCGTGCCCCGCAGGTTGACGACCGGCGCTTGCAGGCCCGGGTTGCTCATGTAGAACTCGACTTGCCCGCGATAGTCGCCCGCCGCCTGCGGCGTGAACTCGACGCGCACCGACATGCGGCCGCCCGGCGGAATGGTGCGCCCATTTGGCGCGACCAGGCCCGGCCAGTGGAACTCGGGGCCGCCCGAGGTGATCTCCGGTTCCCCGAAGATGCAGTCCTCGGAGCCGGAATTGATCAACTCGAAACCCTGGGTGGTGGGGTGGAAGATCGGCGCGAGGCCGAAGTCCACCGTCGTCGAGGGATAGACGGTCACCTGGCAGGGCAGGAGCGTCCGGCCGAGCGCGGTCATCGGTACCTCGAACGAGGGGTGCAGGCCGTCGTTCGACTCGATCACCAGGAAGGCGTTCTCCTGCCGGGGCTGATTCGGCGTGAAGCGGACCGTGAGGACCCCCTGCTTCCCGGGCTGGCCGATGGTCCAGGGCAGAGGCGGCGTGCTGAAGGACCACACCGCCGGGTCGCCCTTCAGCGTCACGCGCTGGACCACGAGCGGATCCTGGCCGGTCGGATCGAGGCCGACGTTGGTCAGGAAGAGCTTCTTCGGGCGGGTGGTGCCGATCGACGCGGCCTCGAGGTCGAGCGGGTTGGGCCGGGCGTCGATCACCGGACCGTACCCGGTGCCGAGGAGGTCGAGGTCCCCGGGCGCTCCGTCCGAGGCGACGATGCTCGCGTGCCGCTCCTGCGGGCCGAGTTGGGTGGGCGCGAATCGCGCCGTGCCGGAGATGGTTTGCCCCGGCGCGAGGGTCAGCGGGAACGCCGGGCTCCCGGCGAGTTGCACGGAGTAGTCGCCGGCCGGAATCGTCACGCCGGTGACTACCAGGGGCCGCTTGCTGGTGTTGCGGGCGGTGAACGCGGCTTCTTTCGGGCTGCCCAGCCTCACCAGGCCGAAATCGATGCGCGGCGGCTGCACGTCGAGCAGGCTGATGACGCCGTTCCCGGAGAGCACGAAGGGCAGCGGGCTGCAGGTCGGGCAGGGAGTGATCTGCATGGTGGCCTGCGCCGCGCCGAGGCGCGCCGGCGTGAAGTCGATCTGGACGGTGACCGATTCCTCCGCGCCCAGCGAGATGGCGCCTTCCCGCGAGGAGTGGAAAGCGCCCGCGTCGGCCCCGGCGGGCGGCTCGATGCGGATGTCGGTGCGTGCGTGGCCGTCGTTGTTGGTGAGGTTGAAGGTGAGCGACACGGTCTTGCCGAGGACCACGTCGCCGAAGTCGAGCGACTGGACCGAGAGCTGCGCGAGGCCGCGGACGGCGTGTCCTCGCACGTCGACGTCTTGCGTGGTCGAGCTGACGGGCGTGCCGAGCTGGAACCGGCTGGAACGCATCCCGAGCGTGCTGGGGTGGAAACGGACCCGCAGCCGGACGGCCTCACCGGCCCGCAGCGCGAGAGGCAGTCCATCGACCTCGAAATCGGGCGTGCGCGCCGTGCCGGGGATCGAGTCGACGGTGGTGGTGCGGACGCCGTCGTTGCGCACCACCACCTCGCCGCGCTCCTCGCGACCCAGCGCCACGTCGCCGAAGTCGTACGAGCCCGGGTCGACGGCGATTGCGTCCGTCACCGAACGGACCTTCTGGTTTCCCCCATCCCCGCAGCCCGTCGCCCAGACAACGACGCACGCCACCGCCCAGCGCCGGCCCATGTCCACCTCCCGACCGGGGTGGGCGAGGTACACGCCGCGTGCCAAGGCGGCCGAGAGAGCGTGCGGCAGCCGCCTTCTACTTGCCCGTGTAGACGAACGCGCCCGAATCCGTCGCGAACAGGACACCGCGCGAACCGGGCCGCGGGTCGAGGGAGATCTGGTTCACGCTCGGTCCGGGGATCACACCTCCGTAGGAAATCCATTGCCCAGTCCTGCCCACGAACCGGAACGCACCCTGCGGTCCGCCAACCCAGATGCTCCCGTCCGGGTCCGCGACGAGGCTCCAGACGTTGTCCGACGTATCGGTCCATGCCGGAACCTTGTCGCCGCGACGGTGCGACCAGTACTCGACGTCGCTCCACGAGCCGGCGGCGGAGAAGGAGCCCTTCATCGGAACTCGTGCCACGCCGTTCATGTAGGAGCTCACCCACAGGTCGCCCCACGCGTCGAACGCCATCGCGGTGACGAAGTCGCGCCCGCCCCACTCGGAGTGCTGCGAGTCGTTGCTGCGATTCACCCAGAGGCGCAGCCCGTCCGCCTTGGGCACGTCCACGTCGTTGTCGACCCAGGCGTAGAGATTGCCGCCGGGCTGGTCCATGTACGAGAGGCGCTCCGCGGCGAAGTCCGCGCCCATCCACACGTTGCCGTCGGCCGCGATGGCGATGCCCTTGTGGTCGCCGGTCATGAGGGTGCACTCCGGGTACGTCGAGGCGGGACAGAAGTTCCAGGCGGCGTGCGCGTGCTCGTCCATCGCCTGCGTGCTGTGCTTGAACATGCCCACGCCGTGGTTGCCGCCGAAGAAGACGTCGCCGGGGATGCCGTGCGGGCCGTGGTTGTAGAAGATCGTCCAGATGCTGCGGACCTTCCAGCGGCCCTTCGGCTCCGCGGCCAGGATCCCCGGGCCCGTCCAGAAGACGAGATGATCGCGAAGCGCGACGCCGCCAGGGACAGCCGACACCCGGTCGGCCCCGCCGCTGGTGCGGATGGTCTCGGAGACGATGGAGGGGTCGTCTTCCTCGTCGCCGTTGAGGAACAGGCCGCGGTAGCCGATCCACGCCTCGCCGGGGGCGCCGCCCGCCACGCTGAGCAAGCCGTCATTGGCGTGGCCGTTTCCGAGCACGCCGCCGGACTTGTGGTTGTCGAATCTCTCCCAGCCCTTGCCGCCGGACCGCCACAGCCAGAGCGCGTCGCTGGAGATGCCCCACAGGTTCCCGCCTTCGTCCATCGAGGCGCTGAAGAGAGCGGGACCGGGGAACCGCTGCACGTCCGCCTGGCTCGGCGTCGACAGCACGGGCGGGGCGATCGCGGTGCCGCCGTCCGTTCCGCCATCCGTTCCGCCGTCGGTACCGCCGTCGGTGCCGCCCCCATCCGACCCGCCGGCGTCCTGCGTGCCGCCGGACCCGCCCGCATCGGCCGGGTCGGTGCCGGATCCGCCCGTTCCTCCGGCAGGCGGCACCGTCCGTTCACTGCTCCCACACCGCGCCAGCGCGACGGCGGCGGCGACCGCCACGGCGCCTGCCAGGACCCCCATCCCCTTGCGCATACTGCCTCCCCGCCGGAGAGCTTCGCACTCCTCGTGCCAGCGCGTTTCGGGCGGAAAGTCGGCTTCCGGGTTACAACGTTTCCGTGGCCGCGGACCTGGAAGTACCCACCTGGGTGGAGGTGGAGGCCGACCCCGCGCACGTGCGCCGCGAGAGGGAAAAGGCGAGGCAGCTGCGCTCGAGCGCCTGGTGGCGGCGGCGTGTGCAGCGGGGGGTCTGCGCGTACTGCGGCGGCGCCTTCGGCGCGCGCGAGCTGACCATGGATCACGTGGTGCCGGTCGCCCGCGGCGGGCGCAGCGCGAAAGGCAATGTGGTCGCCAGCTGCAAGCCGTGCAACGCGCGCAAGAAGCTCCTCACCCCGGCGGAGCAGCTCTTGCTCGCGCGGCAGGCGGCCGGACGGGCAAGCGAGCACGAGGGAGAGTAGATGGCGCTCGATCCCCGCGACTTCCCGGTCCAGGAGCACGTGCTCGCGAATGGGCTGCAGGTCCGCCTCCTGCCCGACCGCGGGCTTCCCATCGCCACCCTCTACAGCTTCTTCCGCGTCGGCTCGCGCAACGAGCGGCCGGGGATCACCGGGATCAGCCACCTGTTCGAGCACATGATGTTCAACGGCTCGAAGAAGTACGGGCCCAAGGAGTTCGACCGGCGGCTGGAGTCGGCCGGCGGGACGAGCAACGCGTACACCTCGACCGACGTCACGGCGTACTACGAGGACTTCGCCGCCGAGGCGCTCCCCTTGGTGCTCGACCTCGAATCCGATCGGATGGCGTCGCTCAACATCGACGACGATTCGCTCCAGCGCGAGCGCGAGGTGGTCAAGGAGGAGCGCCGCTTCCGCACCGACAACGACCTCGACGGCATGATGGACGAGGCCCTCTCGGCGCTCGCCTTCCAGGCGCATCCCTACCGGTGGCCGGTGGTCGGGTGGATGAGCGATCTGAACCGCATCACGCGGCAGGATTGCGAGCGCTATTTCCGCACCTACTACGCGCCGAACAACTGCACGGTGCTCCTGGTGGGCGACTTCGACGCGGACCACGCGCTCAAGCGGATCGAGACGCTCTATGGCGCGATCGCCCGGGGCGACCCGCTGCCCGAGGTTGCGGATGGCGAGCCGCCGCAGAAAGGCGAGCGCCGTGCCGTCATCCACTACCCGGCGCAGGCGCCCGCGCTCCTGGCCGGGTTCCGCACGCCGAACGGGCGCCAGGCGGATTCGCTGGTGCTGGACCTCATCGAGGCGTCGCTCAGCTACGGCGAAGGGGCGCGCCTGAAGCGCGCGCTCGTCTACGAGCAGGAGCTGTGCGTGGACGCGAACGTGTACTTCGGCTGGCGCATGGACCCGGGGCTCTTCCAGATCTCGCTGAAGCTGAACCCGGGCGTCGATCCCGCACGGGCCGAATCGGCGCTCTGGGCGGAGCTGGCGCGGGTCGCCGACCAGCCGATGGCGGAGGCGGAGCTGCAGCGGGCGAAGAACTTCGTCCGCTCCGGCCTGCTGCGCGGGCTGCAGACGGCGAACGGCCGCGCGCACACGCTGGGCCAGATGGAGGTCATGCTCGGCAGCTGGCGGGCGTTCCTCGATCTGCCCGACCGCTACCAGGCAGTGACGCCGGCCGACGTGCAACGGGTGGCGAAGTCGACCTTCGCGCCGCACCGGCGGAACCTGGTCACGCTCGTTCCGGGGGAGCTGCCGGAAGGGGTGGCGGCGTGATCAAGGACGTGGCGCTGCCGCCGCTGCAGATCGCGCAGGAGCCGTCGGGGCTGACCTTGCTGGCGATCCAGCGGCGCGCCGTGCCGCTCTTCCACGTCCGGCTCAGCGTGCCCGCCGGCGCGGCGGAGGACCCGCGCGGCAAGGCGGGGCTGGCGCAGTTCACCGCCGACCTGCTGCGGCGCGGGACGATGCGGCGCGACGCCCGCGGGGTGGACGAGCTGATCGAGAGCATGGGCACCGGCCTGGGCATCGAGGTGTCGCTCGACGAGGCAGCGCTGACGCTCACCGTCCCGAGCGACCTCTCGGTGCGGGCGCTCGACGCGTTGCTGGAGGTCGCGCTCGAGCCGTCCTTCCCGGACGAGGAGGTGGCCTCGGCGCGCCGCCGGACGCTGGCGTCGCTGCAGAGCGACCTCGACGAGCCGAGCAGCGTGGCGGCGCGCGCGGTCGTCACGCTCGGGTACGGCGCGCACCACCCGTACGGGCATCCGGCGCACGGATTCCGCCGCGACGTGGAAACGTTCCAGCGCGAGGACGCACTCGGCTTCCACGCCAGCCGCTTCAACGCGCGGGGCGCGCTGCTCGCGGTGGTGGGAACGGCGCCGCCGGAGCAGCTTCTCGACCTCGCCCGCGAGCGGCTCGCGCAGGTGCGCTGGCCGTCCGAGGCGCGCCGCGCGCCGCTGGACTTCGCCGCGCTGCCGCGCGAGGGGATGCGGGCGCTGGTCTGGCACAAGCCGGATTCGACGCAGGCGCAATTGCGCATCGTGGCGACGGGCATCCCGCGGCGATCGCCTCTGTACATGCCGGCGGTGGTGGAGAACACGGCTCTCGGCGGCGGTTTCACTTCGCTCCTGGTGGACGCGATTCGAGTGGATCGCGGGCTCTCGTACAGCGTATCGACGCGCCTCGCGATGGCGCGGCACGCCGGCCTCTCGGTATTCTCGTCCTTCACCAAGAACGAGACGCTGCGCGAACTGGTGGACGTCGCGCTGGAAAAGATGCGCGGGTACGCGCGCACGGGCCCGTCCAAGGACGCGCTGGAGAAGGCCCGGTCGTACCTGGCCGGCCTCTTCCCGCTCGGGCTGGAGAGCAACGAGGCGCTGGCGGAGCAGGTCGCGGATGCCATCCTGGACGGGCTCGGGCTCGACCACCTCGCCACCTATCGCAGCCGGATCGCCGCGGTGACCGCCGCGCAGGCGCGCCAGGCGGCCGAGCAGCTCTCGCCGGCTCGCGACGGAACGCAGATCGTGGTTGTCGGCGACGGCGAAGTGGGCCGCAAGGCGCTGACAGACATCTGCCCGGTGGATGTGCGGCCGATCGAAGATCTGGCCTAACAGCCGGGCCGCCCGGAGCCGCTCGCGCAGACAATCATGACGAGCTGGGGTTGCGAGCGCCTTCTGACGCAGTGCGGCCCGTTCCGAGACGGGACGCGAGCGGCCCGCCCCGACGAGCTACAGCGCTTGTGTGAACGACACGCCGAACAAGGCGTCCGGCGCGTTGCTGCTCCAGGCCCACTTGAGCGTGCTGCGCGGGTTGGGGCCCGGCGTGAAGTCCTCGCTGAACCAGACCGTGAACCGGCCGCGGCGCACCGCGAAGCTGAGCTGGTTGTGCACGCGGAAGTCGGCGAAGGCGCCCGAGGAGAGGAGGCCGTCGTCGCCGTTCGCC